>JALHOE010000396.1 GCA_022843175.1 Deltaproteobacteria bacterium | reverse complement strand
GGCGCGGCGGCGCGCGGCGGCGGCTGGTTCTTCGCCACGCGTCCGCCGGCGGACGCCGCCTCGAGGTTCATCATCTGGCCGGCGTCGATCATCTTCTCGAGCGGGAAGGTCTCGCTCTTGAAGTTGATGGCCACCTCTCCCATGATCGTGCCGCTCGCCTGGATGGCGCCGGTCGAAGATGTGTCGACCTGCGAGGTGACGCGGACGTCGGGAGTGACCGACGACTTGTACATCCCCTTGGCGTAGTAGTTGCCGCCGCCGAAGTCGCGCGACCTCGTCTCGCCGTCGCGCTCGTAGCCGCCGCCTCGCCACTCCGAGTTGACCTCCGACTCTCCCTCCGAGGTGTAGACGTTGCCCGTCTTCACGTAGTCGAAGGCTTGCGCCGTCATCTGCTGCTTCTCGGTCGCCTTGAACTCGAACTTGATCTTGGCGTTGATCTTTCCGTCGGTGACGACGATGCGGTTGATGCCCATCATCACGATCGTCGCGAGCAGCTGCTGGCGGCCGCGGGCGAGGTCGTCGCGCGCCGCCGGCACGAGCCGCTGCTCGATCATGTCCTCGTCGAGGCTCGAGATGTCGTCGGCGGTGCCGAGCTCCAGCTTGAACTTCGGCACCGGGAGGTCGTCGGCGCCCTCGCGAAGCCCGACCCGCGGCTGCCCGTTCACGATGGTGAGCTGGAAGTGCTGCGGGTAGCGCTGCACCAGGTGGTCGCGCGCCTGGTTGTCGGTGGTGTTCTGATCGCGGAAGTCGCTGAGCGAGCTCGAGACCGACTTCACCATCTCGGCGTACGCCTGCATCTGCTCGATGCTCGACTTCACGATCGCGTGGAAGGTGCCCTCCACCAGGCTCGCGACGAAGGTCGGGAAGTCGATCTCCTTGACCATGCGCGCCGCCTGGGTCACGCCGGCGCCGATCACGCTCCCGATTTGACCCTGCTTGTTGGCGAGCATCTCGCGCGTGTTGCCGGTCATCCGGCCCTCGACCTTGTCGCCGCTCGGGTCGGTCCACGCACCGCGGCTGCCGACCGACTGCGCGAGGCCCGCGGCGTAGGGATCGCCCTTGCCCGCGGGCTCGGCGAGCTTCTCCACGATCCTCCCGGTGTGCGCGAGGATCTCCTGCTGCCGATCGCGCGGCAGCTGCGCGAACGCGCTGCTCTGTCCGAGGAACCGCGCGACCTGAGCGTGGATCTCGCGTCGCTGTTGGGAATTGAGTTCCGCGCTCATGGAAGAGGACCTCGTCAGGGCATGGGGGCGTAGGGATCGCTCGCGCGCGCGCCGCGCGGTCTCGTCGACGGCTGGTCGTAGCCGGCGGGCGAGAAGTAGAGGACGAGACGGCTGCCGATCGCGGGGGTCACCCGCACGCTCACCGCGCTCATCTGGCCGGGATCGCGTCGATCGTCGGGGGTCATCGCCTGCATCCAGTGGCGGAGCGCTCGCTGCGACGACGGGCGATCGGAGAGGTGCAGCTGGATGAGCTCACGGAGCTCCCGCGGCGGGTCGGGGACCCCCGGCAGGAGGATGTCGAGCTTCATCTCGAGCCCCTTCGCGGTGTCGCGAATGCCGAGCAGCACCGAGCCCTCGGGGAGCACGAAGCGCCCGCCGAGGAGGAGCCCGACGCCGGTGAGCAGGCTCGGGAGCTGATGACCGATCCCGAGCCGGTGCATCAGCGGATCGAGGTCGAGCAGCCGCAGATCGCCGCGGTGATAGAAGTAGATCCGCTGCGCGCCCTGGGAGCGCCCGCACGAGATCGACGTGAAGATCGGCACGAGGCCCGGCAGGCACGCGCGCGCCACGCGCCCCGCCTGGCGGAGGTTCGGCGGCAGCGAGTCGAGGCTGCCGTCGGGGATCTCGTAGTAGACCTTGGACTCTGCGAGGCCCCCCTCGTCGAAGGCCGCGCCGTACCACGCGCCGAAGCGCTCGTTGCCGGGCCCATGGAGCGCGCGCCACGGCTCGGAGCGCTTGTCGAACCACTTGAGCGCGGTGTCGCCGTACGCGCGTTGCACGAGCTGTCGCTGCGCGCGCGTCGTGTCCTGCCGCCGCGTGCCGGCGGAGGCGCCCGGCACCGGCTCCATGTCCAGACGGAGCGCGCTCGAAGCGACCTCGGAGAACGAGTGCTCGAGGGGCAGCGAAGCCCCCGGGCACAGCGTGTTCCTGCGGTAGCTCGGATCGCCGAGCGGCCGCCCGAAGCTGTGTCGAACCAGATCTCCGAGGCTCTCGGCCGGATCTGCGGTGCCGAGACGGCGTGCAGCGATCGAGAGCCGGCGGAGCGCCTCCTCGCCGGCGTTGTCAGAGCTCATGATGTACCTCCGTCAAGCGCGGGGGATCGGTTGGCCGGTGCCGCCGTTGAGCTGCCCCATCGCGTTGCGAAGGAGATCGGAGGCGCCCTGCAGCGAGAACGAGGGGATGGTCGATTGGGCCGACATCGAGACGGGCTGCGCCATGCGCTCGATCGCCGTATCGATGGTGCCGGTGACGGCGAGCCAGCGCTCCACGTTGAAGACGAGCTCGTTCTCGTGGTCCAGGTTGAGCTGGGCGCGCGGGTTGTTGAGGGCGATGTGGTTGTCGGCGAGCCAGTTCATGACGTCCTTGCCGCACTGGGCGAGCGCGCGCTGACGGACGCCGTTGGCCGCTCCGCCGAGGTACATCTGGCTGACGCGCTCGATGAGCTGCCACTTGTCGCGAACGCCGTAGGCCGTGAGCACGTCCGGGTAGGACAGCATGGCGATGACGTTCTTGATGTCGCGCTGGAGCTCGATCGCGGCGGGGTGGGCGATGCCGTACCCGTGGAGCGAGAGGTTGACGGCGAGATCGCGCGCGTTCTTCGAGACCATCGGCAGCGTGACGATGCGACGCTCGGTGGAGTCGTCGGTGCGCTTCCACATGCTGACCGCCGAGAAGAAGCGCAGCCAGAGCTCGTTGAACTCGCGGTTGGGCATCGGCTCGTTGACCGAGCCCTGCGCGATCCCGAACGCGCGCGCGTAGATGCCGCGCCGTTCGGGCTCGGTGAACCGCTCGGGCGTGCCGCGGATGTACTCGTAGATCGCGTGACCGCCCTGCCCGCGCGACATCGGGAGCATGCCCTGGGTGAACTGCTCGGCGACCTTGTCCGCCACCGCGAAGAACTTGAGCTCCTCGAGCATGGCGGAGAAGTACAGGGCCGACAGCGCGCGGAGGTTGTCGGGGACGACGTCGGCGCCGTTGTCCTGCTCGATGTCGGGGAGATCGATGTTCTCGAGGTCCGTGCGGAAGCTCGAGCCCGCGCCGAGGACGATCGCGAGCGCGGTGCGGAAGCGGCTCGGGAACAGCGGGTCGTCGGCGCTGATCCCCTCGTCGGCGAGGATCTGAACGATTCGAGCGAGTTGCAGTGCGGAGATGTACGTGGCCATTTCTTGCTCCTTCTCGCTCAGATGGCGCGCTGCTGGAGGGGTGATTGCGGCTGGTGGCCGTTCAAGCGGAACCCCTCACGCACGAGCAGCTTCTGCGCTTCCGTGTAGAGGCCCGCGCGCGATGTGTACTCCTGCACCGCCGCGACCACGCCGTCGGCGAAGCGCTTGGCGATCCGGATCGGAAGGTGCCGCTCGTCCTTGGTGAGGAGGTCGTCGGCCCAGCGCGTGTTGACCGGCCGTCCGAGCAGCGGGTCGGTGAGGTTTCGCGCGAGGAGGCTGCCGACGATCCCGATGCAGCGCGCCGCGTTCAGCGGCGTGATGGCGCCGGTCCTGTCGTCGACCCTCGCCCACTGCACGAACTCGATCGTGGTGGCCGGGAGATCCGCGAAGCCGAAGTCGCGCTTCAGCAGGTAACGCACGGCCTGGTAGAAGCGCAGGCGGTGCTCGTTGTCGCGACGGATCTGCGCCTTCTCCTCGGTCGTGGTGCCCTCGTGGGAGTGCACGAAGAACTCGGGAAACCGCGCCGCGGCTTCGCTGTACGGCGGCTCGGTCAGCCCGCCCGGCTTCGGCGGCACCGGCAGCACCGACGGTCGAGTGAGCTCCACCGCCCCGCCGGTCCACGACAAGCGATCGGTCGGGAAGCCGTTGGGGAGATCGCCGGTCTCCTGCTCACGCTCACCGGGCCAATAGCGCTCGATCGCCGGATCGTCGCAGGTGGTCAGCGCGCTCGCCGAGAGCCCCTTCACGGTGCGGTACACGCGCCACGCGGAGATTTCCTTGTGCTCGCGCTCCGCCCAATCGAGCACCTTCTCGTAGAGCTCGGCGTGCTTCGACTTCGAGGCTCGACCGAGCTGAGCGTTGAGCTCTTCGTCCGTCGCCTCCGCGCGCAGCTCGCCGATCACCCAGCCGTACGTCGCGAGGAACGCGAGCGCGCTGGCCCTCTTCTCGTTCCTGTCCTGCAGGCGGCTCGCGAACTCCTTCGGCTCGGCCGGGATGTCGTCCTCCAGCTCCAGGCGTGCGCGGAGCGTCGTGTAGACGGTCCGCTGCCAGACGTTGTCGCGTTGTCCGTCGTTGGGGTCGTAGATGTCCCGGATTGCCGGCATGAGGTGTCTCCTTGTCGATTCGTCGTCTTGGGTGGGCTGGGCCTGCTCGATGTTCGGTCTCGAAGTGCGGTCCTGCCGCACGCGTGATCTCTTGGCGCGGTCGTTCATGACGCTGCCTTCTGCTCGACGTCCTCGTCCGCCGAGCGACACCAGTCGTCGGCCGCGCGCAGCGCCGCCGGCATGTCGAGGACGCCCGCGCCGCAGCCGCGCGCGCCCTTTCGATCGGCGAACGGTCGCACCGAGCGCACCAGAATCTCGCGAACCGCGTGCGGCGGAATCGGCGTCGACCGACGCGCGCCGCGCGCCTTGATCAACGCTGCGGCGCCCGCGACGAACGGCGCGGCGAACGACGTGCCGGAGACCGCGGTGTACCCCTCGAGGCCGGCGGCGGGCACCGCGACGCCGGGCGCGCTGAGGGCGACGTGATCGCCGCGCGTGGTGAAGACGGCGGGCTTCGCGTCGCCGTCGACCGCGCCGACCGCGATCACACCGGACAGCGCGGCGGGGAAGTAGCGGTCGATGGTGCCAGAGTTCCCCGAGGCCGCGACCAGGACGCAGCCGTGCGCGAGGGCGTAGTGCACGACGTCGGCGTGGGGCACCGGATCGTGCGGACGCAGCGACGACTCGGGCGTGCCGAACGACAGGTTGAGCACCCGCGCGCCGAGGTCGACGGCCAGCTTCACCGCCGAGTTGATGTCCTCGATCGAGCCGACCGCGGTGAGCTTGTTGCGACCGACGACCCACGCCGCCGCGAGCGCGCGCGCCGGGAGCAGCCGCGCCGCGCCGCCCACGCCGCGGGCC
>JALHOE010000395.1 GCA_022843175.1 Deltaproteobacteria bacterium | reverse complement strand
GAACGCGGCGGGCCCGAGCAGCGCGCGCAGCTTGTCGAGGCGCGCGCCCGGCGGAAGCGACTCCCACGACGCGGGGATCGCTTCGCGATCGAGCGCGCGCGGGAAGGCGTTGTAAATCGCCGCCTCGACGACGAGCTCCCACGCCGTCATCGCGACGTCGCCGTCGAGGTAGGCGACGTGGGCGCGGAGGTCTCGCCCGCGCGCGTTGACGGGGTAGTTCGAGACGATGTGCACCGACAGCGAGCGCTCGTCGCGCCACATGCGGGAGACCACGACCGTGAGCGCCGACTGCGCCGCGACGAACGCCAGGGCTCCGTAGGCGACGACCCGCCGTCGCCGCAGCGCGATCGCGACCGCCAGCACCAGGAAGAACGAGGGGAGGAAGAAGAGGCGATCCGCGACGACCGCGGACGCGGGCACGATCAGACTCGAGGCCACGGCGTACGACGCGAGGAACAGGAGCAGCGGCGCGCGCAGCCGCTTGGTCGCGAGCGCGGCGACGAGCGCGATCGCCAGCGCGAGACCGACCAGCGGCCGCACCGACCAGAGGCTCGCCGACGGGACGACCGACGCGTAGTGGTAGTCCGGCGAGAGATCGAGCCCGGTGAGCGTGTGCTCGACGTACCTGGTCAGCACGTCGAGCGCGCCGGGGATCCGCGCCGCGACGCCGCGCGCGAGGAGCACGTTGTCGGCCTCGGCCCCGACGTGCCGGGCGCGGAAGGGGAGCCCCATCGCCGCCCGGGCGAGGAGGGCCCCCGAGACGGCGACGACCGAGCCGACGGCGATCGAGCGCCGGCGCGCGACGAGCGGGATCGCGAGGACGAGCGGGACCGTCGACTCCTTGGCGAAGAGCGCGAGCAGCGAGACGGGCACAAACCAGCGCCACTGACCGCGTAGCGCGAGGTCGAGCGCGAGGACGCAGAAGAGCGCCGCGAGGAGCTCGGCCCGCCCGGTGACGCTCGGGACCACGTCGGCGTGGATGGCGAGGGAGGCGAAGCCCGCCACCATGAGCAGGCGCGCGCGGTGGCCGAGGCCGCCGAACGCGCGGAGCAGCCGGAACATCGCGAGCAGCAGCAGCCCGTAGACGACGAGGTTCGTCGCGTGGAACACCCACGGAGCGCCGCCGCCGAGGTGACGGTCGAGCCAGTAGGTGGCCGAGACGACGGGACGGTAGGTCGGCACCCCGTTCGGGTCGCCGAAGGGGTGCCCCCAGAAATCACGCAGGAGCAGGTCTCGGAGCGAGGACCCCTGGACGCCGGGGTGCTCGACGACCGTGCCGAGGTCGTCGAACGTCAGCGAATAGCCGAGCGAGGGCGCGAAGATCGCGACCGCGGCCGCCACCACGGCCCCCTCCCCGAGACGCTCTCTCCGCAGCAGGGCCATGGTACTCGGGACTGTGGTGCCGGGCTTGCACGTTTTGCGAGGGTGTCGACGCGAAGTGGTTGGCAGCGGTCAGGTCTGGTAACGGTGCCCGAGAGGATGGTCTCGACACCGGCACCGGCACGGGACCGCTACCGCGCGCACCTCCGGTTCGCCGTTCGCGTCGTTCCGATCGTCGGGTTCGCGGCCTGGGCGCTGCACGGCCGCTCGACGGTGCCGGCCGACGTGCGCAACCCGTCGGACGCGCTCGCCCGCGCGCTCGCCCGCGAGGGCATCACCGCCGTCGCCGAGGACGTCGCCTGGATCGACGGCGCGGGCGGGCTCCGCATGACGATCGAGGGCCGCGCGCGCGCGCTCGTCCGCGGCCGCGGCAAGGGCGACGCGCTGCACGACATCTACCTCGTGCGCGCGCGCCGCTCCCCCGAGGGCGCGGTCATCGGCCTCGACTCGGTGCACCAGCTGACCAAGACGGCCGGGGTCGACGAGACCAAACCGCTCGTCTCCGGCGAGTGGGCGGCGTTCGCCACCGTCGTCAACAACGAGACGACCGGCGTCGATCTCTACAACCTCGCGTCCGAGGACCCGCGCAACACCGAGGGCTGGAAGAAGTTCAACAAGGTCCAGAACGCGATCACCAACCTCCAGAAGACCGGCAGCACCAAGGGCGTGCAGCGGGCGCACTACACGCTCGATCCGCCGGCCGCGTCGTCCGCGCTCACCTGGAACGACGGCAAGATCGAGCTCGTGGGCGAGGGCACCCGGGTGGTGATCGATCCCTATCGAGAGGATCCCATCGAGGGCCGCGAGCGCGCGCGATTCGAGCGCAGCGTGAAGGCGAAGCCGGGCGATCTCATCACGTGGACGGTCGATCGCGTGCGCGCCGTGCCGTGGCTCGGCGTCGAGTTCATCGAGTTCCTCGAGTACCACGCGTTCAAGACGCGCGATCGCCTCAAGCAGAAGTTCCCCAAGATCTTCGCGGAGGACGCGGCCAAAGAGGTCGTGGCCGACCTCGGCGGCGCGAAGATCAAGCCGACGTACACCGATCCCGAGATCGGCTGGCCGCCGGCCCCGCTGACGCCGGTGATCAGCCCGCCGCTCCCCAACGAGGGCGTGTGGCTCGGCACGGACGACGATCCGTTCGTCGGCAAGAACCCCGGACTGCCCACCGCGTTCGTGCAGACGTTCATCCGCACCGATCCGCAGCGCGCGTACGCGCGTGTCTACGTGACGCTGTGGGATCCGCGGCAGGTCGCGCTGCACATGGTGGCGGGCACCGTCGAGCCGGTGTCTGCCACCGGCGAGGTCGGCACCGGGCAGATCCCGCGCACGCCCGAGACGCTCAAGTCGCTCGTCGCCGGCTTCAACGGCGGCTTCCAGGCGGTGCACTTCGAGGGCGGGATGCAGGTCAACGGCATCATGTACCTGCCGCCCAAGCCCTACTCGGGCACCATCGCCGAGCTGCGCGACGGCACGACGGCGGTCGGCGTGTGGCCCGACAACATGCCCGACGTGCCCGACGAGGTGCTCTCGTTCCGCCAGAACCTGGTGCCGCTCGTGAAGGACGGCGCGATCAACCCGTACAAGCAGGTGAAGTGGGGCGGCACGCCGCCCGGCTCGGTGGACAGCATCCACACCACGCGCAGCGGCGTGTGCATCACCAAGGACAACTTCGTCGGTTACTTCTTCGGCAGCGACATGACGCCCGAGCTGCTCGGCCGCGGGATGGTCGCCGCCGGGTGCAAGCACGGCGTGCACCTCGACATGAACGCCGGCCACACCGGCTTCGAGTTCTATCGCGTCGCGCCGACCGGCGAGCTCCCCGACCTGATGCGCGGCCTGCAGGGCGATTGGGAGGCGGAGAACAACGTCCCGCAGCTGCCCGGCTGGAGCTTCCGCGCGCGGCGCATGATCAAGGGGATGCCGCACATGTTGTTCCCGCGGTACATCGGCCGCGACGGACGTGACTTCATGTACCTCACGCTGCGTTCGGTGCTGCCCGGCGAGCCGCTCATCCCGCGCGTGCAGCCCGCCGAGCCGAACGAGGGCGCGTGGCGCACCAAGGGGCTGCCGCAGCACGGCTTCCCCTACGCGATCGCCACCACGGTCATCCGACCCGATCCCAAGCAGCCGCAGATCCACGCGCGCGTGCTGAAGGTCGATCCGCGCACGGTCCGCGTCGCCAACAAAGAGAGCAAGGAGCCGGTGCTCTCCCTCGCCGCGGGCGCGGCGGCCGGGGCCAAGGCGAGCACTCAGCTCTGGCTCGCGACCGGCTCCTTCGCCATCGGCCCGACGTCCCCCGGCCCGACCGCGCTCGCGCTGTTGCCCGGCGAGCCGGCCACCCCGACGACGCTCGCCGGCGCGACGGCGCTCGCGGGCGTCACCGACGACGACGGCACGCTGATCCTCGTGATCGCCGACGCGCCCGCCGGTCCCGCGCTCCGCACGCTCTTGCAACAGCTCGGCTGCTCGCAGGTGATCGTCCCCGCCAAGGCGCTCGACATGCGGCTCGGCAACGGCCTCGACCTCACGGGCGAGCTCGCCAAGACCCCGCTCGCCGGCCCCACGGTGACCCTCGAGCGCACGCTCGCCCCCGCCGCAAAGGAGCTCTTCCCCGGAACGCCGGTCGTCGAGCCGGGCGTGTGGGGCCCGCTCCAGGCGCGCCGCGTGCGGTACTTCGGAAAGAAGCCGGTACGGCCGGGCACGGTGACGCCTACACCGGCCCCATCGAGCGAGCCGCCGAAACCGACCCCGAATTGACCGGGACGAGACGGGGGCGGTAAATTACGCGCGCGAAAACGTCGCCGTGCGCGACCTCGAGGAACGTCGTTGAGCAGGGCGCAGCAGTTTGGTCATTACGAGCTGCTCGACCGCGTCAACGTCGGTGGAATGGCGGAGATCTTCCGCGCGCGCGACAAGTCCGGCTCCGTGTGCGCGGTGAAGCGGATCCTCCCCGAGGTCGCCGACGACGAAGAGTTCATTCGCATGTTCCGCGACGAGGCGAAGATCGTCGGACAGCTCGAGCACCCCAACATCTGTCGGATCCTCGAGCTCGGGCGCGTCGATCACGACTGGTTCCTCGCGATGCAGTACGTCGAGGGGCTCGATCTCCGCGCCGTCTTCGACCGCGCGATCAAGCGCTCGGTGCGCCTCGAGCTGCCGTTCCTGCTCCACGTGTTCATGAAGGTCTGCGAGGGCCTCGAGTACGCGCACCGAAAGCGCGACCCGCAGGGCCGCCCGCTCAATGTCGTCCACCGCGACGTGTCGCCGCAGAACGTCCTCGTCGGGTTCAACGGCGACGTGAAGGTGATCGACTTCGGCATCGCCAAGTCGAACGGCAAGTTGAGCAAGACCCAGGTCGGCACGATCAAGGGCAAGTACGGCTACATGTCCCCCGAGCAGGTTCGCGGCCTGCCGGTCGACCACCGCTCGGACCTCTTCTCGTTCGGCATCTGCATGTACGAGCTGCTCACGCGGAAGCGTCTGTTCGCCTCCGACAACGAGCTGCTGACGATGGAGCGGATCAAAGAGGCTGAGTTCGCTCCGCCGCGCTCGATCGAGCCGTCGATTCCCAAAACTGTCGAGCAGATCGTCCTCCGCGCGCTGGCTCGGGACGTGACCGATCGGTATGCGTCGGCGGCGGATCTTTATGCCGACCTCCAAGCCTTCGCGTACTCAGAGGGTCTGGTCTGGGGGAAAGATGCCGTCGCGGATTACATGCAACGGACTTTTGGCGACGGCGCTGCTAAGCCATCGCCACCGGCGAGCCACAACGGCCGCAACGGGGCACTGATTCAGGCAACTTCCTCGGCGGGAGCCGTCCCGTTCGAGCCAATGTCTTCGTCACGGCGGGTGCAGGAGAACTCCATGTCCGATAAGGGATCCGACCTCGACGTCTTTGAGGGGCTGACCTCCAAGCGCGGCACGAACCGTCCGCCGAACTCTGCTGCTGCGCCGCCGCCGCCGCCGCCGCCGTCCCGCGCCTCGGTCGCACCGCCGCCGCCGCCCGGCACGCG
>JALHOE010000394.1 GCA_022843175.1 Deltaproteobacteria bacterium | reverse complement strand
GAATAGAAGGCTGAGAAAGTCGAGAGCTCACCGAGCGAGAGACGAGAGGGTAGGTGCCTTGACCTGGGAGGCCGCTTCATAGAAGGGAGAGGAGCCTCACGCCAAGGCCGCCCGAGATTCATAGGGGGCGCAGCCCATGAGGGCGCATCGACGGGTGCGCTGCACTTTGCGGCGACGACGTCTCGGCAGCATCGGCAGACGACTTCGCTCGCGGGCGTTCTTGGCGTGAGGCTCTTCTGCCTGGCGCCCGGTTTGTCGCTGCGCGGCGTTAACCGAACAGCATTGCCGCTAACGCACCTTGGTGGTGCAGCCGAAGATGACCTCGACCTTGCCGCCCGGGTCGGCGCGGGCGGTTTTGCAGGCGTCGCCGCAGAGGAGCACGTGGGCCTTGTCGGCGCTGTATTGCCAGCCGTTCGCGCCCTCGTTGCAGGGCTTGCTGTCGTCCTTCACGAAGTCTACGGCCTTGCCGTCGCTCGCGGTGAAGGTGACGTTGACGCGCGCCGGGTCGAGCATCTCGCCGGGCGGCGGCGCGGGGAGCGGCAGCTTGCAGATCACGCGGCCGACGATCTCGTCGGCCATCGCGGTGAACGTGGGGCCGTAGTCGGTGGCGCACACGGGGAAGTGCTTGCCGCCGGTGAGCTTCACGAGCTCGAGGTACTCGGGGCCCTCGCTCACCACCTCGGTGGAGCACTTGACGCTCGGATCGCCGAGGGAGGCGCCAAGGATCGGGTAGAACGCGTAGTTGCGCTCCTCTTTGGTGCCGAAGGTGCCGTCGCCGCGGCCGAGCATCTCGCGGTCGAACGTCTGCCAGTAGGGCGCGGGGGGCGGCTGGGTGGCGTTGTCGTCGGTGACGGGGATGAACGCCTTGAGCGAGTCGCGGCGGATGTACTTCGACCAGTTGAGCAGCGGGTCGGCGCTGTCGTAGGTGCGGATGAACATCAACAGCGCGTCGTTCGACAGCACCTGCTGCGCCGACCGCTTGAAGCGGGGGAGGTTGTCGCCGCAGCCCTCGTTGCCGAGCGGCGGGGGGATGCACACGCCGTAGGTGTCGAGCCCGGGGCGCGCGATCATCACGACCTGCCAGTCGAGCTTGGTGGCGCTCAAGAGGTCGGTCAGCTTGTTGATGTTCTTTTTGACCTGCGCGATCTCGCCGTCCATCGACTCGGACTGGTCGATCGCGAAGATGAGGTCGACCGGGACCGGCTTGGCGACGTTCTGCCCGACCGCGCAGCCCTTGGGGGCGTCGGGCGCGTCGGCCACGACGAAGCCGCTGTCGGCGGGCGTGTTGTCGAGGAAGCGGTCGGCCGCGCACGCCGGCAGGAGCGCGAGAAGGAGAAGAGCGCGAGCCACGGTGGCTCGATTCTGACACAATCCCGCCCGTGGCGCGGTCGTGGGCGGCGTACATCCTGCCGGTGGTGGTGATTGCGGGGGGCGTAGCCGTCTACTGGCACAAGGAGGGCGGGGCCCGGCCGAGCCCCGAGGCCGCGCGGGCCGAGCAGGCCGTCGGGCTCCTCGAGGGCCTGAAGCCGGGCGACACGATCGAGCAGTGGGCGGTCACGAAGATGTTCGTGAGCCAGTCCCACACCGGCAAGCCGCAGCTCTCGGTCGAGCTCACGAGCGGCGACGTCGGGCTCACGATTTGGATCGCGCGCAAGGAGAACGCCGACAAGCCACCGACGACCACCGAGCGGTATGCGCTCAGTTATGGCGACCAGCGGCCGCTCGGCGCTGCGGTGCCGCAGCCCGTGATCGACAAGATCGTCACCGCGCTCGCGGAGCGCGTGCGCCGCAACGAGCACACCGCGCCCGTGCCGGGCGGCCTGTAGCCGATGCGGCTCGCGCTCTGCTGGCTGCTCGCGCTCGTTTGTCTGCTCGCCCCCGGCGCGGCGCGCGCGGCGGAGGCGCCGGTGATCGCCGCCGGGCGCGAGGCAGAGATCGTGGCGCTCGTGAGCCCCTATTTCGGCGCCGAAAAGGACCTCACGCCGGGGCACCGCCTCGGCGACGTCGAGGTCAAGCCGCACTTCATCCGCTTCACGGTGAACGGCAACGGCGCGAAGGGGGCGATTCGGCTCGAGCATCCCGAGGGCGCGCCGCCCGGCGTCGAGCGAACACCGAGCTTCGCCGTGTACTTCGAGGGCGCGGCCAGCGCCGAGATGACCGCGGCGCTGCGAGCGCTCACGCAGGTGGTCCGCGGGAACGACAAGGGTGAGTTCTGGCCGCTGACCGGACCTCGTCCGGGGAGCGAGCAGCTCCCCTCCCGTTTCGCGCGCGGCCGCGCGCACTGGCTCACTCGGCTCACCGTGCCGCGGCCACTTCGCGACGGCGTGCTGCTCTTTGCCGCGGCAGCGGCGCTCACCGTGGTGCACCTCCGGCGGGTGCTCCGCGCCGAGCCTCGTCGCGTGCTCTTCGCGCTCCTCGGCCTCGTGGCCCTCGGTGCCGCGCTCCGGCTCACGCTGTCGCGGGAGACGATCATGAACGTGTGGCCGTACAACCGCGAGGTCCCGCTCGCGCGGCTCGCGTTCGACGGCGTCGTGCTCCCCGCGATCGCCGGCGCGCTGCGGGCGCGGGTGTACCTCACCGACGTCATCTTCAAGACGACGGCTCTGCTCGCGATCGTGACGCCGCTCGTGTTCTTCGCCCATGCGCGGTACGTCCTCCGGGACACCCGCGGCGCCCTGTTCGCGGCCGCGCTGCTCGTGCTCCTGCCGAACCACATCCGGTTCTCGCGCGCCGACTCGGAGTTCATTCAGTCGCTCGCGACCTCGTCGCTCACCTTCGTCGTGCTGTACACGGCGCTCCGCGACCGGTCGCGCGCCTTCCGCGCCGTGTGCTTCGCCGCGCTGCCGCTGCTCAGCGTGGCGACCTACTTCGTCCGCCCCGAGAACCTCTTCTTCTACCTGGTCGACGTCGGCGCGATCTGGCTGACCTCCGGCGACGAGGCGCCGCGACGGCGAAAGCTCATCGCGTTCGCGGAGGTGACGCTCGCCGCCGCCTTCGCCTTCGTCGTACACCTGCTCGCGCAGTACGAGTCTGCCGTCCGCGCGGGGCTCAGCCTGCACACGCTGCGGACGGCAGTGGCGCTGTTCTTCGACCTGCAGCTCAACACGCTGATCAACGTCTCGATCACGCCGCCGGGGCTCACGCTGCTCGCGATCGCCGGGGCGGTGCTGCTCGTGCGGCGCGGCGAGCGTGGGCGCGCGTTGTTCCTCACGAGCTGGCTGCTCGGGTTCTTCGTGGTGCACTCCTTCGTGCGTCCCTCCCAGCCGGCGATGCAGGCGCGCTATCACCTCCACCTGATCACGCCGCTCCTCTTGCTCGCGGCCTCCGCGCTCCCCGAGGTGCTGCGGCTCCGGCGCAGCTACATCGCCGCGGGGGCCCTCTACTTCGCCGCCTCACCGCTCCTGCACCACCGGTTCATTCGCGACACCGACTACAACGAGATGCGCGAGTTCGACTTCTTGCGGGCCGCGAGCCGCGCGATCCCCGAGGGCTGCACCGTCCTCGAGCTGTCTCCCGCGCTCGGCACCGAGCCCGATCCCGTCCTCGCCTCGCGCCTCGATCGCCTCTCGATCGTGCTCGATGGGCGCGCGGTGCGGCGCGTCTACGAGGTCGTCAACTTCGGCCGGCTCGGCCCCGCGCAGGGCAGCGAGGAGCGCGCCGAGGTGCTCTCCGTCGAGGCGCGCGCGCTCCTCGCGCGGCCGCCGCCGTGTCTGATGATCTACGAGGGGCTGACGTGCCGCAGCCACCGGCCGGGGGGGGTCGAGCGCGCGCCGGTGTGCGACGCGGTCCTGCGCGCGGTCCCGCTCACGGTCGTCGCGTCCGCGGCGACCCGTTCGCGCCTCTACGACGAGGTCCTCGCGGGTCGCGTGGTGCCGTTCAGCAACGGCGACACCCGCTGCGTGCCGCGGCTCTCGCCCGGTGAGACGATCCCGTTCACGCTCTACTCGATGGCGAACAGCCCGACCTCGATCTCGCCGGGCGGCAGCGGCAGCCACGATGCGCTCGGCCGCGACGGAAGCTTGCGGCTCGCGACCGGCCGGAGCGTGTGGCGCGACTCGAACTGCTGGCAGAGCGGCGCGCCCTCGGGCGAGGCGCAGAGCGAGCTGCGGTAGTAGAACGCGGGCCGCGTGATCTCGCCGTCGAGCGGCGCCGCGCGCGTGGGCAGCGGCAGGAGGAGCGTTCGCTGTCCGGCGCGTTCGAGCGCGTGGACCCGCGCCCCGATGGGAAGCGACTCGCGCCAGTCGAGGCACCACATGAGCTCGAGGTTGTCGGTGGTGGGAGCCACGATCGCGCGCTCGCGGTAGCCGTGGAGCGCCGCGAGCGCGAGGACCGCGAGGGCGAACCCACGCAGCCGGATGCCGAGCGCCGCGCCGAGCGCCGCCGGCAGGAACAGATGGAGGTACGACGCGCTGACGACCGCGATGTTGCCTGCGAGCTGGTTGGACGCGAGCGCGGCCGCGACGGCGAGCGAGAGGGCCCAGCCGCGCAGCGCGCGCCCGGGGCCGAGGAGCGCGGTGGCGACAGCGGCCGAGAGGAGGAGCGCGGCGACGTACGGCGCCGCGTGCACGGCAACTACCCTCGACTGCGCGAACCCGTCGCCGAGCGGGCTACGGAGCGCCGCGCGCATCGATGGCAGCGCGAGGAGCAGCGACGTCGCCCCGACGATCGCCGTGGCGACCGCGGCGCGCGCGAGCCTTCGTCGCGGGCGACCCGGTCGGCAGAGCAGTGGCAGGGTCACCGTCGCGCACGCGACCCAGGCGACCGGGTGGATGCGCGCGGCCTGGCCGACGAGGAGCCCGGCCGCGAGCGCGCCGAGCAGCCGCAGGCGCCCACGATCGGTGTGCACGAGGATCGCGGCGGCGGCGAACAGGAGCGCGGTGATCGACGCGTAGTACGACTCGCTGCGCGCAGTGCGCATCAGCACCGGATCGAGCGCCACCACGAGGCCGGCTGCGATCGCGACGCCACGGCGCAGCGATAGGGCGCGCGCGAGCGCATAGACGGCGAGCGGCGCGGTCGCCGCGAGGAGCTCCTGGCCGACGATGAGCACGAGGTCGGGCCGTCGCGCGCGCGCGGCGATCCACCCGAACAGCTCGGGATACCCGGGACCGTACGCGCCCGCGTCCCCCTGCACCGCGAACCGCACCCACTCCGCCCCCTGCCCGTTCTGATGAAAGAAGGTGATCGGCTGCAACAGCCGTCGGAGACCGAGCGTCGCCACGACCGCGAGCGCTGCGAACGCCAACCGACGCGGCGAGAAACGAACGAGCGCGCCGATCACCGCGAGCAGCAGCGCCGCCCCGAGGAGCGGGAGCGGGAGCCGGGGCTTGGTCAGCGGCGTCCCCGGCGGGCTCGCCGTCGGCGACAGGAGCGCTTCGGGCGGCTCGCTCGCCACGCACGCGGCCAATGCGTCGAGGGCGCGACGCGACGGCTCCGGCTCCTCCTTCCAATCCGCGAAGCTGCCGATGGGCGAGAGGCCGTACGCGCCGGCGCGACGAAACGCAGACGGCGAGGTGGACACCTCGACACGGAGGGGACTGGCGGCCGGCGGACGGACCTCGACGATCGCGACCG
>JALHOE010000393.1 GCA_022843175.1 Deltaproteobacteria bacterium | reverse complement strand
CCGGCGATGGCGCCGGCCGTCGGCGCCGGTCCGGCGATCCAGTCGCGTCCGCACACCAAGAACCCGGTCCCGTCCCGCCCCGGCCACGCGAGCGCGCTCAGCGCCCTCCTCAACCGCCTCACCGACGTTGTCGACCTCGACGAGGGCGACGCGTTCGCGCCCCTGAGCGACGCCAAGCGCACCTCCGTCGAGCGCGTCCTTCGCGAGCAAGCCCGCGCGCTCCAGCAAGAGGGCGAGCTCCCGAGCGGCGTCGTGCTCGACGATCTCATCCGCGACGCCACCCGCGAGGCGCTCGGCAGCGGCCCGCTCGAGACGCTCCTCGAAGACGAGGACGTGGTCGAGATCCAGGTCGCCCGCTTCGACCAGATCATGGTCCACCGCGAGGGTGGGCAGTCCGCGCCGGCGGAGTTCGGCTTCTCGTCGGAGCAGAGCCTGCGCCGCGCCGTCGGTCGCCTCGCACACAGCGCGGGCATCCGCGCGCGGGACGAGTCCACGGTCGACGCGCGCCTGCCGAACGGCGCGAACCTCACCGCGATCCTCCCGCCGGTCGCCGCCAACGGCACCGTGGTCGTCATCCGCAAGCGTCGTCGCGCCGACCTCGGCCTCGAGGATCTCATCCGCTCGGGCACGCTCTCGCGCGGCATGGCCACCTTCCTCCAGCAGTGCCTCACCGCGAAGGCCAACGTCCTCATCGCCGGTCCGCTCGGCGCGGGCACCACCACGCTGATGGGCGCGCTCGCGAGCTCCACCTCGCTCGACGAGCGTGTCTTCGCGATCCAGGAGATCGACGAGCTGGTGCTCCCCCACCCCTACGGCGCGTCGTTCATGGTGCCGGACACGGGTGACGCGGGCGCGCGCGTCGTCCGCATGGCGACCTCGCTGCGCCCCGACCGCGTGCTCGTCGGCGTCATGGCCGGCGACATCATCGGTCAGGTGATGGAGGCCATCGGCGGCGGCGTCGACGGCGTCATCGCCGCCGTTCGCGGCCCGACGCTGCGCCAGGCCCTCGCCCGCCTCGCCCCGGCGCTCATCGCCGCCCGTCCCGGGCTCGACGCCGCCAGCGCGCGCAGCTGGATCGCGTCGTCGTTCGACATCGCGGTCGAGGTCGCGCGGCTCAAGGGCGGTCGCCACCGCGTCCTGCGCGTCTCCGAGCTCACCGCCGACACGACAGAAATCAAGACGCGCGACATCTTCGAGTTCGCGCTCGACCCGGCGAACGCCGAGCGTGGCGAGGGCGCGTTCCAGCCGCTCGGGGTCATCCCCGCGGTGGTCTCCGAGCTCAAGGCGCACGGCCACCGCATCGACGAAGCGATCTTCCGTCGCCAGCCGCGCTGACGTAGACGTCTCGCCTCTTGAGCAACGCCCTCTCGCGGCACCGCGCGTGCGTGGTGATTCCGGCGCTCAACGCCGAACGAACGATCGCGGCCGTGGTGCGCGGCGCGCGCGAGCACGTCGAACGCGTGGTGGTCGTCGACGACGGCTCGACCGACGGGACGGCGCGCGTGGCGATGGCCGAGGGCGCCATGGTGGTCGAGCACGCCACCAACGGCGGGAAGGGTCGCGCGCTCAAGACCGGCCTCGCCTGGGCCGCCGAGCACGGCTACGAGGCGATGATCTCGCTCGACGCCGACGGCCAGCACCCGCCGGCAGAAATCCCGAAGCTCCTCGCCGCCACCGCCGACCCGGACGCGCTGGTGCTCGGCGTGCGCGACCTCGCCGGCGCGAAGGCCCCGCGCGCGAACCAGATGTCGAACGGCTTCTCGAACTGGTTCCTCAGCACGGTCACCCGCCGCCGTCTCCGCGACACCCAGTGCGGCCTGCGCCGCTATCCGGTGCGGCGCACGCTCGCGCTCGAGGTGCGGGACGACGGCTTCGGATTCGAGACCGAGGTCATCCTCCGCGCGCTCCGCGCGAAGATCTCGATCGAGCAGGTCGACATCCGCGTCCTGTACCCCGACGAGCGCACCACCCACTTCAACAGCCGCCGCGATCCCTGGAGGATCGTCGGCCGGGTGCTGCGTACGCTGCTCGTCGATCGTTGACTCGTTGCCCAGCGCCCAGCGCCTGGTACCGGGCGGCGGAGGTTCCGCCAGAGGTTCCGCCCGTGGTCGTGCGGGTGATCCGTGGTCGTGCGCGGGCACGTGGTCGGGCACGGGCACGGGCACGGGCTCGATCGGCTCGCGCTTCAGCTGCGCACGCAACCGTCGCACCGGGAAGCCGTCGGCCGCGGATCGGGCGCGCTACTACGCGACGGCGCGCGGCAGCGCGCTTTCGTGTGGCGCGGCGCTCGAGGTCTGCGCACTGCTCGGACACGCATCGGCTGATCAGGTCGATCGAGGCAAGCGCATGCTGAGTCGAATCGTGGCCATGCTTACCCGAATGTGCCGGTGAGGCCTCGTGCCCGTGCGCGTGCCCGAGCCCGCTCACGTGCCCGTGCACGCGGACGAGCACGCACGAGCACGCCCACGAGGGGCGGTCAGGCGGCGCCTCGGCCGTGAGCGGGTACGGCATCGCCCGAGGACCGGCCGGGGTCGGGGCGCGCGACCCGGGGCTCCGGGTTGATCATGCAGCCGCACTCACGCGACACCTCTGGCCAAATCTCCGCCGAGCGGCACCAAGCGGGAAGACCTCGGCGCTCGGCGCTCTATTCCACCGTCACCGTCTTCGCGAGGTTGCGGGGCTGGTCGACGTCGGTGCCCTTGAGATCGGCGGTGTGGTACGCGATGAGCTGGAGCGGGATCACCGTGATGAACGGCGTGAGCTCCGGATCGACGTCGGGGATCTCGATCACGTCCTGCGCCATGTTGGCGATGGTGGTGTCGCCCCTGGGGACGATCGCGATGACGCGACCCTCGCGTGCGCGGACCTCTTGCACGTTGCTCGCGATCTTCTCGTAGTGCGCGTCGCGCGGCGCGACGACGACGACCGGCATGGTGGCGTCGATGAGCGCGATCGGGCCGTGCTTCATCTCGCCGGCGGCGTATCCCTCGGCGTGGATGTAGCTGATCTCCTTGAGCTTGAGCGCGCCCTCGAGGGCGATCGGGTGGTTGAGGCCGCGGCCGAGGAAGAGGCAGTCCTTCGCGTCGGTCTGCACGAGCTGGCGGCGGGCGATCTTCTCGCACTCGCCGTCGCTGTCGAGCGCCTCGCGCATCGCGGTGGGGAGCTCGATCGCCTTCTGCAGGAGGTCGCGCGCGCGCTCGCTGGTGAGCTTGCCGTTCCTCCGGCCGAGCCACACGGCGAGCATCAGCAGCGCCGAGAGCTGGGTCGTGAAGGCCTTGGTCGACGCGACGCCGATCTCGGGGCCGGCGTGGGTATAGAGCGCGCCGTCCGATGCGCGCGGGATCGCCGAGCCGACGACGTTGGAGATCGCGAGCAGCTTGGCGCCGCGCTTCTTCGCGTCCCGGACCGCGGCGAGCGTGTCGGCGGTCTCGCCGGACTGCGAGACGCTGACCACGAGATCGCCGGGCCCGACGATCGCATCGCGGTAGCGGAACTCGCTCGCGAGCTCCACCGTCGCGGGCACCTTGCCGAGCGACTCGATCCAGTTGCGGCCCGCGATCGCCGCGTGATGGCTGGTGCCGCACGCGAGGAGGATGACGCGCTTGACGTCCTTGACGTCCTCGGGTGCGAGGCCGATCTCGCCGCTGTTGATGTCGCCGTCGTCGAGGCTCACGCGGCCGCGGAGCGTGTTCTCGAGCGCCGTGGGCTGCTCGAAGATCTCCTTGAGCATGAAGTGCTTGTAGCCCTGCTTCTCGGCCTGCGCGGGCGACCAATCGACCTTCTTCGGGTGGCGAACGACCGGCGTGACGGTGATGCGCTCGGGGCTGCCGTCGCCGTGAACGAGGAGCCGCTCGATCTTGACCGCGTTGGCGCGGAGCTCGCAGATGTCGCCGTCCTCGAGGAAGATGACGTCGCGGGTGTGGGCGAGGAGCGCGGGGACGTCGCTCGCGGCGAACACCTCGCCCTCGCCGATCCCGAGCACCAGCGGGCTGAACGACTTGGCGACGACGACGACATCCGGCTCCTTGCGCGAGACGGCGGCGATCGCGTAGGCGCCGCGCACGCGGGAGAGCGCGAGCTTGGTGGCCTCGAGCAGCGACCTCGCGCCGTTGGCGAGCTCGATGTCGATGAGGTGGGCGGCGATCTCGGTGTCGGTTTCGGAGAGGAACTTGCGGCCCTGCGCCTGGAGCTCGTTACGCAGCTCGACGTGGTTCTCGAGGATGCCGTTGTGAACGACGGCGACGTCGCCAACCATGTGGGGATGCGCGTTGGCCTCGGTCGGACGGCCGTGGGTCGCCCAGCGGGTGTGGCCGATGCCGACGTTGCCGGGCACCGGGCGTTCGCGGACGGCGTCGTCCAGCTTCGAGAGCTTGCCGACGGCGCGGACGATCCCGAGCTTCGGCGCCTCACCGACCGCGACCTGCGTCGTGTCGAGCACCGCGAGGCCGGCGGAGTCGTAGCCGCGGTACTCGAGCTTGCGCAGTCCGTCGATGAGGATGGGGGCGCAGGGGCGAGGTCCGATATAGCCAACGATTCCGCACATGTTTCGATTCTCCTGAACAACGGATGTTCGCTCCACCGGAGCGGACGGGACGCGCCTTGCGGCCCTGCATGGTGGATGCCCGAGCTGGCCTCTTCGCTCGTCGAGCGGAGAGAAACACGCAGGGCGCGGGAGGCCAACCGGACCGAGCAACGCTCCCGCGGGGCGCCGCAGTCCCGTCTCGTTCGCTGTTTTGCGCGATGCACGCCACGGGCGGGCGTCATACCCCGAGTGACCCACGAATCGGAACGATCGGTTTCCCTCACGGGTGCGCGCGAGCTGCCCCTGCGGGACGTGCGAGACCTCGCGCTGGCGGTGATCGAGGGCGCCGTCGCGGCCGAGTCGCTCGCGAAGGAGCTCAGAAAAGCGCCCGATCGCAGCAAGCATTTCGCGGAGATCGCCGAGCGCCTGCGGTCGATCGTCGGTCGTCCGTCGATCCGGAGCGCGCTCTCCGAGGAGACCGTGCCGGCTGCGGTCCCCGCGCAGCCGCTGCGTCTCGCGGTGCCGCCCGAGCTGCGTACGGCCGAGCTCGAGCCGGTCTCGGGCGAGCACGTCATGGTCGAGGTGGACGTCGCCCCCCACCTCGAGCGGATCGAGCACCTTCTGCGGGCGCTCTGCGAGGCCGATCACGCCGAGCGCTTGGAGGCCCGCCTGACGCGCTTGGAGGAGGCGATCGGCCGCGCGCTCGCGCGACGCGACGAGGGAGAACGCTACGCGCTGCGCACGCCCGAGGAGGCGATCGCGCTCGCCGCCCGCCTCACCGAGCGGCTGCGCCGCGACCCGCGGATCGTGGTGCGGATCGAGCCCTGACGCTCCCACAGCTCAACTGCGCAACAGGACGTGCAGATCGCACAGGTTCTGCCCCGTCGGACCGAGGTCGATCGCCGCGCCGTGGGCGCGAAGGAACGGGGCGTCGTCGTACGCGTCGAGCGCGCCCCGGCCGAGGACCCTGCCGTGCACGACCGCGCCCGCGGCGCCGGAGCTGCCGTCGACGCCGTCGCTCGCGACGCACGCGAGCGTCACACCGTCGGCGAGCCCCGCGCTCCACGCCGCGAGCGCGACGCGCCCTGCTCTGCCCCCGCGGC
>JALHOE010000392.1 GCA_022843175.1 Deltaproteobacteria bacterium | reverse complement strand
GGCGGGCACGGGCGGGGCCGAGGGCGGCGGCGGCGCGCCGGCGCACCCGAGGACGAGGAACACCACGCTGCGAACCACCCACTGAGGATACCCGCCGGCTGGCCGCGCCCGTTTGAATGGGGTACCCGCGTTTCTCGTCTGTCGCAGACGAAAGTAGGAGGAAGCATGCACACGTTCCGAACCCTCGCGCTCGCGCTCGCCATTCTCGTCCCGGCCACCGCCTACGCGGATCCGCCCGCCGGAAAGAAAGACAAGAACGAGAAGAACGAGAAGAACGACAAGGCCGACAAGGCCGACAAGGCCGATCCGCCCGCCACCGTCGGCTGGAAGAAGCTCGGTCAGCAGGACGTGAACGGCAAGGTCGACAAGGACGTGATCACGGTCGGCGCCGACGACGGCGTGTTCACCGCGATTCAGGTGAAGGTCGAGGGCAGCTCGCTCAACATGTTCGACATCAAGGTCGTCTTCGGGAACGGCGAGACGTTCGACGCGAAGACCAAGCTGGTGTTCGACAAGGACACCACCACGCGCGTCATCGACCTCCCCGGCGAGAAGCGGGTCATCAAGCGCGTCGAGTTCAAATACGGAAACCTCCCCGGCGGCGGCAAGGCCCGCGTCGAGCTGTGGGGTAAGGCCGCGCCGGCGCCGCTCGTGAAGCTCGGCCAGCAGGACGTCAACGGCAAGGTCGACAAGGACGTCATCGCCGTGGGCGCCGACGACGGCGTGTTCACCGCGATCCAGGTGAAGGTCGAGGGCAGCTCGCTCAACATGTACGACATCAAGGTCGTCTTCGGGAACGGCGAGAGCTTCGACGCGAAGACCAAGCTGGTGTTCGACAAGGACACCACCACGCGGATGATCGACCTCCCCGGCAACAAGCGCATCATCAAGCGCGTCGAGTTCAAGTACGGAAACCTCCCCGGCGGCGGCAAGGCCCGCGTCGAGCTGTGGGGCAAGCGCTGATTCGCCCATGACCGCCCGAGTCCGCGAGGTCGTCGACGAAGTGGGGACCAAGGGGCTCGAAGCGGCGTTCGACGTCGACGTCGCCCCCGACGTCCTGCTCGCGACCTTGTGGAGTGTCGCGCACTTTCCCCGGCTCTTTCCCGACGTGAAGGAGTCGCGGATCGTGCGCGACGCGGGCGACGAGCTCGACGTCGCCTATCGCATCGACGCCGTGCTCAAGCAGGTGCGATACGTGCTGCGTCGCACGCTCGACCGCGCGACGCGCACCATCGCGTGGCGCGAGCTCTCGGGCGATCTGCGTCGCGTGCGCGGCTCGTGGCGCGTCGAGCCCACCGGCGACCCGAGCCGCTCGCGCGTGATCTACTCCGCGTTCGTCGATCCCGGCCGCTTCGTGCCCACAGGGCTCGTGCGCGATCTCGCGATGCGGAAGGTCAACGAGATGGCCGAGCGCGTGCGGCGCGTCGCCGGAGAGCTGGCGCGGGAGTCGGGGGATCGGAACATCGAGTAGGCTCGCGCTCCATGCGCCAAGTCTGGATCACCAAGGCCGGAGCTCCCGAGGTCCTCCAGGTGCGCGAGGCGCCCGATCCCGAGGCGGGCGAGGGACAGGTCCGCATCCGCGTCAAAGCCGCGGGCATCAACTTCGCCGACCTCATGGCGCGCGTCGGCCTCTACCCCGACGCACCGAAGATCCCGTGCGTCGTCGGCTACGAGGTGTCGGGCGTCGTGGATCAGGTCGGCAAGGGCGTGCAGGGCTTCGCCGAGGGAGACCGCGTCTTCGGGATGCCGAGGTTCGGCGGCTACACCGACACGCTCGCGATCGGCGCCGACCAGGTCTTCCACCTCCCCGAGAAGATGTCGTTCGAGGAGGGCGCGGCGATGCCGGTCGTCTACCTCACGGCGTACACGATGATGATCTTCACCGGAAACCTGCGCGAGGGCTCCAAGGTGTTCATCCACTCGGTCGCGGGCGGCGTCGGTCTCGCGGCGATCGAGCTCGCGAAGACCCGCAACTGCGTCATCTTCGGCACCGCGTCGGCGTCGAAGCACGAGTTCCTCCGCGCGCGCGGCGTGCACCACCCCATCGACTCCAAGGCCGACTACGTCGCCGCCACGCGGGCGATCGTCGGCGAAGAGGGCCTCGACCTCGTGCTCGATCCGGTCGGCGGCAAGTCGTGGTCCGACGGCTACGATCTGCTCGGCCCGTGCGGTCGGCTCGTCGCGTTCGGCCTCTCCGCGGCGTCGTCGGGCAAGAAGCGCAGCCTCTTTCACGCCGCGATGCAGGTCGTCGGGATCCGCAAGTACAGCCCGATGAAGCTCATGGACGAGAACAAGACCGTGAGCGGCGTGAACATGGGGCACCTGTTCCATCGGCTCGATCTGCTGCGCCCGCAGTTCAAGGCGCTCATCGAGCTCTACGAGGCCGGGAAGATCGCGCCGCACGTCGACAAGAGCTTCACGTTCGACGACGCCCCCGCGGCGCACCACTACATTCACGACCGCAAGGCGATCGGCAAGGTGGTGTTGGTGCCGTGATCAATCGAGCGACGGGCAGTGGGACGCGTTCACCACGCCCTTGATGGTGCCGCCCGGAAACGTCGCGTCGAGGTAGAAGCCGATCGCGTCGGCGCGCGCGGACGGCTCCGTGACCGTGACCGCCGTCGCGCGGAGGATCGGCTCCTTGGTGAGCGCCCCCTTGAAGTCGAGCAACGACACGCGCACGCCGTCGGCGTAGGTGCGCGGCGTGGTGAACCCCTCGGGCAAGCCAGCGATCACGACCGTGCGGTCGGGCGTCGGCGAGCTCATGGTCGGGCAGCCCGCGCTCCCGCCGTGGTGCGCCTCGACGTGGAGCACGCCGCCCCGCACGCCGTAGAAGGCGCGCTCGAACGGCGCGCGCACCCCGGCGAAGTCGGCCTCGATCGGGAGGCGCTCGACGGGCGCGTCGCTCGCCGAGTCGAGCGCCGAGTCGAGCGCCGAGTCGAGCGCCGAGTCGAGCGCCGAGTCGACCGCTGCCTCGACGGCGGGCGCGGGCGAGGACGGCGAGGCGCACGAGGCGAGCAAGAGCAGGAGCAGAGCCCTCATTTTCGTGGAACCATAGCGGAGTGAAGGTGGGTTGGATCGCGCTCGCGCTCCTCGGCTGCGCCGAGGGCAGCCCCGACGAGGCCAGCACGGTGCAGGACGCAGCCGTCGCCGAGACCTCCGCGCCGACCGACACCGGCACGCGCTTCACCCCGCCCGACGGCCCGATGGACGCGATCTTCCCCGTTGAGGACAGCGCGCTGCCGAAGATTTGCGACACGCCGGTGGGCACGACCGCGACCGCGAGCGGCTCGTACATGAGCACCCCGGAGCTGAGCGTCGATCGCGACGTCGGCACCGTGTGGAACTCCGGCGACTACCTCGGGTGGATGCGGGTGAAGTTCCCGAAGCCGATCTTCTTCGATCGCGTGCGCGTGGCCGCCAACGCGGTCCCTGCGTGCAACATCACCTACACGGTGCACGCGACCGGCAAGCTCGGCGAGGGCACCCGCGCGGTCACGCCCGCGGTGGCCTGGCTCGATCCGATCGAGATCGCCCCCGGCACCTACGACGAGATCCTCATCGACGTGGGCCGCGCCGAGTCGTGGATCACGCTCGCCGAGGTGCGCGTGTTCGACTCCACGGGCGGCTGCCCATGAGGTGGCTGTGGTTGGTGGTGGCGCTCGCGGGGTGCGGGCGCTGCAAGCACGACGCCCCTCCACCGCCGGTCGCCAAGAAGCAGAAGGCGCCGGCGGTGACGACGCCCGCGGTGCAGGCCTGCCTCGATCGGATCCGCGCCGTCACCGAGTACACCGACCGGTGTGAGGGCGGAAAGGCGTGGTGGGGAACGGTCGAGCGCGCCGTCGAGCAGCTGCGCGGCGCGTGCGAGATCATCAGCGTCGCGCCCGGCGCCTCCTACGATCGCAAGGCGATCGACGAGTGCGTGGCCGCGTTGCCGAAGCACGCGTGCGGCGCACCCCTCCCCGCCTCGTGCGGGGTTCACGGTTCGTTGAAGCTCGGCGAGCGCTGCGCGTTCGCGGAGCAATGCGGAACGGGCGCCTTCTGCAAGCTCGGCGAGACCCTGTGCGGTGTGTGCGCGCCGCTCGCCCGGGTCTTCGAGGACTGTCAGGACGCGGCCTGCGAAGAGGGACTCAACTGCGCGGGCAGCAAGTGCATCAAGCCCGGCGCCGAGGGCGCGACGTGCCTCACCGACTTCGAGTGCGGCCGCATGATGTACTGCGCGACCACCTGTCAGCGGCTCCGCGGCGAGGGCCAACCCTGCACCGGTCGGGAGTGCGCGCCGGACTTCGTCTGCGAGTCCGCCGTCTGCAAGAAGCGCCCGCCGCCCGGGCCCCCGGGCGCTCCCTGCCAGAGCGGCCTCGACTGCCTCGACTTCGCGTGCGTCGGCGGCAGCTGCCGAGAGCTCGCCAGCGTGGGCGAGTCGTGCGATCCCGAGAAGGATCCGCCCTGCGCGCCCTCGTTCGTGTGCTTCCGGGGCAAGTGCACGCTGCCCGACGCACACGCGTGCGCCCGGTGAGCTCGACCGGCCGACAACCCGCTCGCTAACGCGCGCGGCTCCCTTCTATTCTCCGTGCGTGAGTGACGAAGCTTCCAGCACGCGGTGGGACACCTTCATGGTGTTCGTCGCCCTCGGGAGCTTGGTTCCGTTGGTGATCGTCGAGCTGCGCGATCTGAGCTGGCCCGATCCGTACTTCAAGAAGCTCGCCCTCGTCGACCTCGGGTTCGTGGTGTTCTTCGCGTTCGAGCTCGCGGTGCGACTCGTCCGCGCGCCGGACAAGAAGCGGTTCGTCCGCGAGAACTGGTACGAGGTGCTCGGCCTCGTGCCGCTCTACGCCGAGTCCGCGGCGTGGCTCCGCGCCACCCGCGTATTCCGGCTGTTCCGCGTGTTCCGCGCGGTGCGAGCGCTTCGGGCGCTGTCGTTCATCGGACGGGTGTTCCGCGAGAGCCACCTCGGTCTCATCGTCGGGATCGCCGGCGCGCTGGTGCTCACCATGGCGACCGCGTTCTATCTGGTCGAGCACGACGCCAATCCGCAAGTGCACTCCTTCGGCGACGCGGTGTGGTGGGCGCTGACCACCACCACGACCGTCGGCTACGGCGACATCGTCCCCCACACGACCGGCGGTCGCGTCGTCGCCGGCACCCTGATGGCGACCGGCGTCGCGTTCTTCGGCGTCGTCGCCTCGAGCCTCACCACCGCGATCGCGAGGATCGGCAAGAAGGAGGACGAGGGCGTCGACGCGCTCCTCCGCATGCACGAAGACCTCGTGTTGCAGCGCGAACGCGGCGAGCTCACCGCGGAGCAATACGCGTCGAAGCTCGCCGACCTGCGGGCGGTGCACCGACGGTAGCCTGATCAGTCGAGCGACAGCGCGAGCAGCTCCGCGTTCTCCGGCACCCGGGTGAGGAAACCCAGACGCAGCTTGGGGTCGGCGATCTTCTCGGCGCGCGCGAGCAGCGCGGCCTTCGCGGCGGTGAGCGTCGCGCGGGCGTCGGGATCGTCCGCCGCGATCAGCGCCTCGCAGTGCGCGAGCCGCACCAGCGACTCCTGATCGCCGGAGAGCGACGACAAGCCGCTCATCGCGGCGCGCGTGGCCTCGAGGGCGCTCGGGTGATCGCCGCGGGCCAGGCGAATGCGACCGAGCGTGGCCAGCGCGACCGCGCGCAGCGGCGCCATCTTCACGAGGCC
>JALHOE010000391.1 GCA_022843175.1 Deltaproteobacteria bacterium | reverse complement strand
TGCGTCGTCGCCGGGGCCCCGCGCGCGGGCGCCCCGGCGGCCCTGATCGCGCTGGTTTTGGCGTTCCTGCGCCTGCTCGACACCAAGCGTCGCCCCCGCTAGTGTCCCGGCCCTTCCCATGGCCTCGCCGCACGTCTCGATCGTCATCCCGGTCTACAACGAAGAGGCCATCCTCTTCGACGCTGTGACCGGCCTTCGCGAGCACCTCAACGAGCGCGGTTGGTCGTACGAGATCATCATCGCCGAGAACGGCAGCCGCGACCGCACGGTCGCCCTCGGCGAGGAGATCGCGCAGAAATACGCCGAGGTCTCGTTCTTCAGCCTCGGCGAGCCCAACTACGGCAAGGCGCTGAAAGAGGGCATCCTCCGCGCACGCGGCACGTTCGTGGTGTGCGAGGAGATCGACCTGTGCGACGTCGACTTCCACGCCCGCGCCCTCCAGGTGCTCGAGGCGTCCGAGGCCGATCTCGTCATCGGCAGCAAGCTGCTCGCCGCAGCCGAGGACGACCGCCCGTTCGTGCGCCACGCCGCGTCGATGTTCTACAACGGCTTGCTCCGCGTCACGCTCGGGTTCCGTGGCACCGATACCCACGGCCTCAAGGCGTTCCGTCGCACCGCGCTCCTCGACACGGTGCGTAGCTGCCTGGTCGACAAAGACGTGTTCGCCAGCGAGTTCGTCATCCGCGCCGAGCGCGGCGGCATTCGCATCAAGGAGATCCCGGTGCGCGTGATCGAGAAGCGCCCGCCGTCGATCAACCTGTTCAAGCGCGTGCCGAACGTGCTCAAGAACGTGGCCAAGCTCACGTTTGCCATCCGGGTGCGCGGCTAGCCGGCTTTCTGGTACCTTCGAGGTCCTCCTTCCGGTCCCATGCCGCGCATCATCGGAATCGATCTAGGCACCACCAACTCCTGCGTCGCGATCGTCGACGGCGGGGAGACCAAGGTGATTCCCAACGCCGAGGGCGCGCGCACCACCCCGTCGATCGTCGGCTTCACGGCGAGCGGCGAGCGCCTGGTCGGCCAGATCGCCAAGCGCCAGGCCGTCACCAACGCGCAGAACACGGTCTACGCGGTCAAGCGCCTCATGGGCCGCAAGATGACCGAGTCCGAGGTGCTCAAGCAGCTCGAGCTCGCGCCCTACAAGATCGTCAGCGCCGGCAACGGCGACGCGTGGGTGCAGGTGCAGGGCCGCGATCTGAGCCCGCCCGAGGTCTCGGCGATGATCCTCGCCAAGATGAAAGAGATCGCCGAGGCCTACCTCGGCGAGCCCGTCACCGAGGCGGTCATCACCGTCCCCGCCTACTTCGACGACGCCCAGCGCCAGGCCACCAAGGACGCCGGCAAGATCGCCGGGCTCGAGGTCAAGCGCATCATCAACGAGCCCACGGCCGCCGCGCTCGCCTACGGCCTGGACAAGACCCAGGCCGAGCGCATCGCGGTCTACGACCTCGGCGGCGGCACCTTCGATATCTCGATCCTCGAGATCTCGAGCGGGGTCTTCCAGGTCAAGGCCACCAACGGCGACACGCACCTCGGCGGCGAGGACTTCGACCAGCGCTTGATCGACGAGCTCGCGCGCCAGTTCCAGGAGGAGCACGGCCTCGACCTCAAGAAGGACAAGATGGCCCTCCAGCGCCTCAAAGAGGCCGCGGAGAAGGCGAAGCACGAGCTGTCCTCGTCGCTCGAGACCGAGATCAACCTGCCCTTCATCGCGGTCGGCAAGGGCGGCCCGCTCCACCTCGTGCGCACCATGAAGCGCAACGAGCTCGAGACGCTCACCGCCGAGCTGATCGACAAGACCATCGAGCCCTGCAAGAAGGCGCTCGCCGACGCCAAGCTCAAGGTCTCGGACATCAACAGCGTGGTGCTCGTCGGCGGCATGACCCGCATGCCGGCGGTGCAGCGCGCGGTCAAAGAGTTCTTCGGTCGCGAGCCGAACAAGGGCGTGAACCCCGACGAGGTCGTCGCCGTCGGCGCTGCGATTCAGGGTGGCGCGCTCACCGGACAGGTCGACGACGTCCTCCTGCTCGACGTCACGCCGCTGTCGATCGGCGTGGAGACCGGCGGCGGTGTGTTCACCAAGCTCATCGAGCGCAACACCACGGTGCCCACCGAGAAGAGCGAGATCTTCACCACCTCGCTCGACAACCAGCCGTTCGTCCCGATCCACGTGCTCCAGGGCGAGCGCGAGATGGCCGGCGACAACCGCTCGCTCGCGCGCTTCGAGCTCACCGGCATCCCGCCGGCCCCGCGCGGCGTCCCCAAGATTCAGGTCACGTTCAAGATCGACGCGAACGGCATCGTGTCGGTCGAGGCCAAGGACCTCGGCACCGGGCGCGCCACGTCGATCAACGTCACCCCCTCGTCGGGCCTCTCCACCGAGGACGTCGAGCGCCTCGTCGTCGAGGCCGAGAAGCACCGCTCGGGCGACGTGCTCCGCCGCGAGCTCGCCGAGCTACGCAACCAGGCGGAGACGCTGCTCTACACCACCGAAGCGGCGCTCGACGGCTACAAGGATCTGGTCGACGGCGCCATCCTCGAGGGCCTCCGCCGCGATGCCGCCGACCTCCGCAAGCACCTCGACACCGGGGGTGACATCGAGGCAGTGCGCGCGGCGCACCAGAAGCTCGAGGCCACCACGTTCGCGATCGCCGAGACGCTGTACGGCGCGCCGGAAGAGGGCGCGAGCTGAGCCCACGCCCACACAGGCGCGCGCGTAAGCGAGCGCCTAACCCGATAGGCCCATTCAACCGACAGGCGCTCGCTGACGCGCGCGCCTAGTGGGCGGCGCTCAGAAGCCGGTGCAGTTGGCGAAGGCGAAGAAGGTGGACGTGCGGTCGACGCCGTCGGCGTCGACGATGGGCTCGTCGGTCGTGGCGCAGGCGTTGTCGAGCGTGGTGTGCTCGAGGAGCAGGCACTTCACCTTGCCGCGGATCTTCGCGTCCGCGTTCTGGGTGATGGTGATCGTGCACTTCTTCGTGGTCGTCTTGTAGACGTTGCCGGCGGAGGTGACGAGCGTGACATCGGCGTCGTTCGAGACGCCGCCCTGGATGGTGCCGCGCGCGTTGAACGACGCCGAGGCGCGGGAGACCGAGACGTTGAAGCGGCTGCCGTCGGCCTGACAGGAGACGCGCGCGTCGTCGGCGCCGTCGACCACCAGCTTCAGCTGACCGTCCTCGCCGCGCTGCGCGACGGTGAACACCTGGTTGTCGGGGCAGGCGCCGAGCGTTCCTCGGTCGGCGGGCAGCGCGTTCTGGGTTCGGAACTGCGCGCCTCCGCTGACGACGGGCTCGGCCTTGGACGAGCACGACAGGGCGAGCGCAGCGAGGGGAAGGACCGCGAGGAAGCGCATGGGGACAGGCATAGCAAACTTCGTGGCAGGCAGGCCAATCAGCCGCGCGCGGCGGCAAAACCCCGTTCGAGGTCGCCCCACAGGTCGCCCTCGTCCTCGAGCCCCACCGACAGCCGGATCAGGCCGTCGGCGATCCCGAGAGCGCGGCGGTTCTCCGCGGGTATCGAGGCGTGGGTCATGATCGCCGGGTGCTCGGCGAGCGACTCCACGCCGCCGAGGCTCTCGGCGCACGCGAAGATCTTCAGGGCGCGGAGGAACGCGCGCGCCTCGTTGAGCGAGCCCTTCAGGTCGAACGAGATCATTCCGCCCGGCCCCTTCATTTGCCGGCTGGCGAGCGCGTGCCCGGGGTGCGACGGCAGACCGGGATAGATGACGCGCTCGACCTGCGCGTGCTTCTCGAGGCGCTCGGCGATGATGCGCGCCGACGCCACGTGCTGGCGCACGCGGACCGGCAGCGTCTTGAGCCCGCGCAGCACGAGGTAGCAATCGAACGGGCTCGGGACGGCGCCGAGCGCGTTCTGCAGGTAGCGGAGGCGCTCGCCGAGCGCGTCGTCCCGGGTGATCACCGCGCCGCCGACCGCGTCGCTGTGGCCGTTGAGGTACTTGGTCGTGGAGTGCACCACGATCGTGGCGCCGAGATCGAGCGGCCGCTGCAGCACCGGGGTGGCGAACGTGTTGTCGACGGCGAGCGGCGCGCCGTGGGCCCGCGCGAGCTCGGCGACGCCCGCGATGTCGAAGATCTTGAGCATCGGGTTGGACGGGGTCTCCATCCACACGAGCTTCGTCTTCGGCGTGAACGCCTTCTTCACGTTGGCGAGGTCGCTCATGTCGACGAACGAGGCCTCGATGCCGAACGGCTTCATGATCCGGTCGAAGATGCGGAAGGTCCCGCCGTAGACGTCGTCGCCGCAGACCACGTGGTCGCCGGGCGAGAGCAGGTGGAGGACGTTCACCGTCGCGGCACACCCCGAGGCGTAGGCCAGGCCGTGCTTGCCGCCCTCGAGCGCGGCGAGGCAACCCTCGAGCACGTTGCGGGTGGGGTTGCCGGAGCGGCCGTATTCGAAGCCCTTGTGCTGGCCGGGGCCGTCCTGCGCGAACGTCGTCGACATGACGATCGGAGGCATGACCGCCCCGTGGACCGGGTCGGGCTCGTAGCCGGCGTGGATGGCGAGGGTATCCAGCGAGAGGGAGTCGCCCGGCTGCACCGGGCGCGTGGGGAGAGCCATGGTGCGGCCCGGTAGCACGGCGGGTTTTTCGCGTCGTGCGTGGCCATGCCGTACGCTTGGTGAAGCCAGGAAAGCAGCAGTATGCCCCTCCCCGTCCGTCGCAAACGCGGCGGTCCGCTCGAGCACCGGCTCCGCGACCGCGAACCGCCCCAACAGGGCGGCCGGGACGCCACGTTGCAGCTCGCGATCGGCCGGGAGGGCGTCGGCCTCGAGCTCTCGTCGCCGATCGGGCTCGGAGCGGTGGCGCTGCTCCACGCGCGGACCCGGATGGTCGGCGTCGGCTTCCCGCTCGACGTGAGCGGCGGCGTCGATCGGTTTCGCCATCGGCGGACCACGCTCGAGACGATCGGCCTGGCGATCGAGCACGGGCCTGCCGAGCGGTGGCTGTCGGCGCTGACCGAGGGCCTGATCACCCGCGGTCCGTGCGAGGCGCGCATCGGCTGGATGACGCCGCCCGATGTCGGCGTCGGCGAGGCGCAGAGCGAGCGCGAGGAGCGCCTGATCTGGTCGTCCGGCAACGTCCGCATCGAGCTGTGGGCCGAGACGGCGATCCTGGCGCTCGATCTCGCGCTCGCCCCGGCGCGGACCGGCATCAGCGCGATCGCCCACCGCGTCCGCGCGGTCGGCACCGACCGTCCGGCGACCGCGGTCGCGGGGGCGCTGCTGGCCCGTGTCGCGCGCGCGCTCGACGGAGAGGCGCGCGGTCTCCGCATCGCGTTCCCCGATCCGGCCAAGGGCGCGGCCATGGAGGCGTTCGTCGTGCGCGGCGCGCGAATCCCAGCCCGCGAGGATCTGGTGCTGGTGCGCGCCGAGCCCGAGGTCGAGCGGTTCACCCTCGAGCTGCGGCGCGGCGACACCCCGAGGGAGCCCTCGGCGATCTACCTCGCGCTCGACGAGCTCGATCGGATCCTCGACGACGGCGACGTCGCGCTCGTCGCCGGCGACTACGAGCGCGCGAGAGAGAGCTACGTCCGCGCCCTCGAGCGTGCGCCGCGGCACCGCGCGATCCTCACCCGCCTCGCCGAGCTCGACGGCGTGCACGCGGAGCGCGCCGAGGCCGCGCTCTCCTGGCTTCGCGACGCGCAAAAGGGACGCACGCGACGCGCGCTCGACGGCAACGACCTCGGCCGCGCGCT
>JALHOE010000390.1:1364-5728 GCA_022843175.1 Deltaproteobacteria bacterium | reverse complement strand
GGGCCTGCGCCTGTTCGCGCCTCTCCGCTCGCGCGCCGGCGCGCGGCCGAGCTCGGGGTTGACCTCGCGAGCGTGAAGCCGTCCGACCGGGGGGTGATCTCGGTCGCCGACGTCGAGGCCGCGAGCAAGCCCGCGGTCACTCCGGAGGCGCGGATGCGGCGCGCGATCGCGGCCACGATGTCCCGCAGCAAGCGGGAGATCCCGCACTTCCACCTGCGCCACACCGTCGATCTCGCGCCGGCGATCGCGTTCCTCGAGGGCGCGAACGCGGCGCGTATTCCCGAGGAGCGGGTGCTCATGGGTGCGCTGCTCGTTCGCGCCGTCGCGCGCGCGGCCCGCGCCGTCCCCGAGCTCAACGCGCGGTGGAGCGGCGACGGCGGGGTGACCTCGAGCGAGGTGCACGTCGGCGTCGCGATCTCGCTCCGCAACGGAGGCCTCGTCGCGCCCGCGATCCGCGACGCCGACAAGCTCCCGCTGTCCGCGCTCATGAGGGCCCTCGTCGACGCCGCCACCCGCGCGCGCGCGGGCGCGCTGCGCAGCTCGGAGATGAGCGACGCGACGATCACCCTCACCAGCCTCGGCGAGCGCGGCGTCGACGAGGTGTTTCCGATCATCTTCCCGCCGCAGGTCGCGATGGTCGGCGCCGGCGCGGTGCGCACGCGGCCGTGGGTCGTCGACGGCGCGGTGGTCGCGCGGCCGCTCGTCGATCTCACCCTCGCCGTCGACCACCGCGTGACCGACGGCCACCGCGCCGCGCGCTTCCTGCTCGAGATGGAGAAGGCGCTCGCCGCGCCGACGGAGGAGCCATGACCCGCGAAGAGATCCGCGCCCTCGCGCTCCGGCAGCTTTCCGCGATCGCCCCCGACGGAGATCTCACCACGCTCTCCGACACCGCCGACGTGCGCGAGACGATCGACCTCGACTCGCTCGACTTCCTCCGCTGGATCAGCGCGATTCACAAGGAGACCGGCGTCGCGATCCCGGAGACCGACTACCGCAGGGTCACGACCCTCGGCTCCCTCACGGAGTATCTCGCCACCCGGTTGCCCTGACCGCCGGCGTTGAGCGGCGTGAGGCGCTCGCTCACGCGCGCGCCTGTCGGGCCGCCCGCGCCGCCTGATACGCGCGCGCGTCAGCGAGCGCCTCCCCCCGCCACCCAATAGGCGCGCGCGTCAGCGAGCGCCTCACGCCCCTATCCGCTCGTCGCCGGCCACACGTATCCCGCGATCCCCTCGTCGACGTAGCTCGGGAGCGCCGCGTCGCGCTCCGTGGCGGAGGTCGTGTAGAAGTGATCGCCATTGGTCTTGTGGGCCATCCGGTAGAGCGGCACCGCGCCGCACACCGCCGTCGTCGCGATGTAGCCCATCGAGCCCTCCACGACCTGCCCCTCGCACGTGGAGCTCTGCGTGTAGAAGTGCATGCTCACGCCGGGGACCCAGCAGCGATAGAACGGCACCAGGCCGGGCTGCACGCCGGAGTACAGGAAGTAGTAGTCCTTGAACTCCATCGCGAAGCCGGCGCCGGGCCCCTCGGTCTCGCTGGTCGTATAGAAGTGCTCGCCGGTCGAGCTCTTGTAGGTGCGGTGCACCGCGACGCGGCACCCGGCCACGTCGTCGCATTTGCCGTTGCAGTCGTCGTCGGCGACGTTGCACGTCTCGGCGGGCGGCGTGCACACGTGACTGCAGCTGCTCGAGCAGGTCTGGACGCCGGTCGTGCCGCACGTGGTCGTGCAGGTGCTCGGCGCGGCGCCGAGCACGCAGGCAAACCCGTCGTCCGCCACTCCGTCGCAGTCGTCGTCCTTGCCGTTGCAGAGCTCGGCGGGCTTCGCGCCGCACGCTCCGCAGTTGGCGACGTCGGTCGCGAGGTTCACCTCGCAGCCGTTCTCCGGCTTCTTGTCGCAGTCGCCGTAGCCGGGGGCGCAGCTCGCGACCGCACACTTGCCCTCGACGCACGCCGGCGTCGCGTCCGAGAGCGTGCACTTGATCCCGCAGCCGCCGCAGTTGGTGATCTCGAGCGTGGTGCTCGCCTCGCAGCTCTTCTTGTCCCCGTCGCAGTCGCCCCAACCGACGTTGCAGGTAGAGACCTCGCACGCGCCGTCCACGCACTTGCCGGCGCCGTTGATCACCGTGCACTTGTCGCCGCACTTGCCGCAGTGGTCGAGGGTGGTCTTGGTGTCGACGCACACGCCGCTGCAGCACGTGAGCCCCGCCGCGCACGGCGAGCTGGCGCTGCACGGCCCGGCGTCGGCAGGCGCAGTGTCCATGGCGCTGTCGGTGGCGACCTCGACGGCGCTGTCGGCGGCAGCCTCGACGGCGCTGTCGGTCGCGCTGTCGACCGCGACCGAGGTGTCGGTCGTCGGAGCGCCGTCGGTCGCGTCGGTCGCCGCCTCGGCTGCGTCGCCGCCGTCCGCGCGCGCATCGAGCACCGAGCTATCGGCCGGCGCCGAGTCGAGCTCCGTGCTCCCGCCCGCGCACCCCACCACGGCCAACGCCACGACCGAGAGCCAACGCATGCCCATAGGGTACGGCCGTTCGCCCCAAGAGGGTTATGGCCCATGCCCGTGCCCGTGCCCGTGCCCGTGCCCGTTCGCCGCCGCTCGCGCGCATCGTGTCGATGCCGATCCGCCTTTGCGATGAACCTCGACCGTCGCTGATCCGCCGGGCACGGGCACGGGCACGGGCACGGGCACGCTCCCAAGAACCGCCGAGCCTGCACACGGGTCGGGGCACGCAGCTAGCAGCGGGGAGGAGCATGCGTACACTCATCCTCATCTCGACCGCGCTCCTCGCCCTGGCCGCGTGCAAGGACGCCCCGCCCGGCGGTTCCGGCGGGGGCCCGATGCCCGTCAAGAGCGCGATGGACGCGTGTCGTCGCTTCGAGTCCTCGGGTGCAGCCAATGGTTGTCACGAGGAGTCCGTCGAGCCGGCGCTCACCCCGGGCGCGCGCCAGCGCGTGGTGTTCAACCTGCCCTCGGGCAAGCGTGGGCAGGTCTTCATCTTCGACGACAAGGACAGCTACGCGAAGTCCGCCGAGACCATCGAGGACATGTCCGCCGCCGGCAAGCACCGCTGGGGCAACAAGGCGAGCAAGGTCTACGTGCAGCTCAACAAGGACGCGACCGACGACGAGGCCAAGAAGGTCAAGGATCTCCTCGACTCGTTCTGACCCGGGCGCAGGCCGAGCTCGACGCGTTGCTCGCGACCCGCGTGGGCAAACGCATCCTCATCGAGCAAGACGGCCGCCGCGCGACGCCGGCAGGCGCCGCGCGGGCGCGGGACGCCCTTCGGCGCCGAGCAGCGACATCGCGAGGACGACGACCCAGACGAGGAAGGCCCCGATGTTGATCCGCTCGGTCAGCCCGATCCAGGGCGTGGGCTGACCCGCGTCGAGCGCCCTGGTCTGCATGCCCGTCAGGGCCCCGAACACGACGAGGACGACCAGCGTCGCGAACGAGTACCGACGAAAGGCGGCGCCTCGCACGAACGCCCCGACCGCGAGGATCGCGACGATGAACGCGACCAGCACCATCGTCAGCGCGATGTGCAGGCTATCGGCGCGCGGATCGCCGCCGCTGCCACGGACATTCATCTCGAACACCGTCGGTCCGAGCAGCCCGACCGCCCCGTACGCGACGACGAGCGCGCCCGTGATCCGCAGCCGCCGCCGCATCGGCCCCTCGGACATCCACAGCCCGATCCCGAACGCGATCGTGAGCGCGCCGTACAGGAGGAACAGCGGATCGACCCACCGCTCCGTCGGCGCGCCGGTCGCCATGAGCTCGCTGATGAACCGCGAACGAAAGCTGTGATATCCGGGGTGAACGATCGCCGCGACCACGTCCGTCGCGACATACAACGCCGACGAAAGCACCCCGCAGCCGAGCAACGCTCTCCGCGCGTCCATATCGCCCGAGCCTGCATAAGCCGTGCAAACGCAAGCGTTGCGCATGGCGTCCAACGCGCTCCGCGTCCAAGACGAACGCAGAGGATTCGAGCTTTTCAGTACGGAGTCCGTGCAGCCGGACGCGCTCCGCGTCCGAGCGGAACGGACGGAGTAGAGAAATGCCAGAAGCCTCGAGGGAGGTCGTGGAGCAACGCTCCACCGACAATCGTCGGGGCGAGAGGATTCGAGCTTTTCTGTACGGAGTCCGTGAAGCCGGACGCGCTCCGCGTCCGAGCGAAACGGACGGAGTACAGAAATGCCAGAAGCCTCGAGGGAGGCTGACGACCTCGTCGTCCAGCAATAGTCGGGGCGAGAGGATTCGAGCTTTTCTGTACGGAGTCCGTGAAGCCGGACGCGCTCCGCGTCCGAGCGAAACGGACGGAGTACAGAAATGCCAGAAGCCTCGAGGGAGGCTGACGACC
>JALHOE010000390.1:0-1354 GCA_022843175.1 Deltaproteobacteria bacterium | reverse complement strand
GTCGGGGCGAGAGGATTCGAGCTTTTCTGTACGGAGTCCGTGAAGCCGGACGCGCTCCGCGTCCGAGCGAAACGGACGGAGTACAGAAATGCCAGAAGCCTCGAGGGAGGCTGACGACCTCGTCGTCCAGCAATAGTCGGGGCGAGAGGATTCGAACCTCCGACTCCTCGGTCCCGAACCGAGTGCGCTACCAGGCTGCGCTACGCCCCGTTTCCGCGCCACCTATTCGGTGACGGGGCGCGCACCCTCGCACTCGGGCGTGCTCGTGTCAACATCCAGATCGCGTGTCTTGCGCAGAGGCCGGGCGTGTGGCAGATTCCCGCCCCCTTTCGGGCCGAAGGCCCAGTCTGCCATAGGAGATTCATTCGCGATGCCGTCGGACGCCGTGCAGTGCAAGCCCCTCGAAGTGATCGTCGGTGACCGCGGCGTCGAGCGCGCGATCAAGCAGCTCAAGCGCAAGCTCGCCGCCGAGGGCGTGCTCCGCGAGCTCAAGCTCCGCCGCCACCACATGAAGCCGTCGGTCAAGCTTCGCAAGAAGATGGCCGAGGCCGCCCGCCGCCGCCGCAAGCGCACCAAGATGGACGCGGGCCCCCCCACGAACACCGGCATCTAGGCTTCGGCCCGCTCGATCGAGCCCGCTCCCTCTCCCACGAGAGGCGCGGGCTCCTTCATTTTTGTCCGCGGCGCACCCCAGCGGTCGTGCATCCAGATCCAGCGGTCGGGCTCGGCGCGGATCGCTCGCTCCACGGCCGAGGTCATCGCCGCCGTCAGCGCGTGCACCTCGTCGTCGGTGGCAGGCGCGGGCGAGGACGCCGCGCGTAGCGCGACCACCGAGATCCCCGCCCGCGTCGCGAACGCCGCGACCACCGGCGCACCGGTCCGTAGCGCGAGCCGCGCCGGCCCGCTCGGCGTCCACGCGGGCGCGCCGAAGAACGGCACCGCGATCGACGCGACGCGCGTGTTGAGGTCGACGAGGAACCCCGCGACCTCGTTCGCGCGCAGCGCCCGCAGGAGCGCGCGCGGCGTCGACGGCGCGTCGCGATCGACCGCGTGCACGCCGCGCGAACGACGGAGCGGCGCATGGAGCAACGCCTCGAGCCGCGGGTCGTAGCTCGGACGCACCGGCGTCGTGAGCGGGAACCCCTCGGCGACGAGCGCGGCCGCGAGCCGCTCCCACGGCCCGAGGTGCGCCGTGATCAGCACCACGCCGCGCCCCGACGCGCGGGCCGCCTCGAGCACCGCGCGCGCGCCGGGCACGAAACCCAGCCCCGCGGGCTCGCTCGGACGCAGGAGGAGCAGCGTGTCGCCGAGCAGCTCGCCGAGCGAGACATACGCCCGCCGCGCGATCTCCGCG
>JALHOE010000389.1 GCA_022843175.1 Deltaproteobacteria bacterium | reverse complement strand
GCTGCAGCGCAGCGCACGCGCCGCCGAGAGCCGCGGCGCACCGTTCCGCACCCAGATCGATCGCGCCGATCGCTTCTTCGAGTCGCTCGGCTACGAGGTGCTCGCCAACGTCTCGCTCTCCGAGTGGGACGCAGCCCGCACCGACGCCCGCTGGCGCAAGCCCTTCGCCGCGTTTCTCCGCCCGATGGTCAAGGATCTCGCTCGCGTCATCGACGCCCGCTCCGCGATCAGCGCGACGACGCCGTGACCAACCCCGAGGGGTGCTGCGCCGTGAGGAAGCCGCGTTCGTTGAGGAAGAACGCGGTGACGTACGACGCGGCGAGGGCGCGGGCGCTGTTGATCTCGAGGTAGTGGAACGTCTCGCCGGGCTCGGTTTGGCGCGTTCCCTCGCCGCAGCCGGCCATCAGCGACGGCGTGAGCGACGCGATATCGGAGAACGACCAGTGGCCGGCGTCGGCCACCTCGACGAGGAACAACGGCGGGTTGCCGCGCCGGAAGTTCGAGCGAATCAGGTTGTTGCCGATCTCGCTGATGCTGTTGTCCTCCCGCGCGAGGACGAACATCACGGGCACCTTGATCTCGGCCATCTTGGCCGGCGGCAGCAGATCGTTCTCCATCGGAGCGCCGATCGCGACGCCGGCCTTGATCCGCGGATCGCGCGCCAGGACGAGCCCGGTCGTCGCTGCGCCGTAGCTGTGACCGAACATCCCCAGGCGCGCAGCGTCGAGCTTGCCGGCGAGGACCGCGGGGAGGGCGGTCGTGGTCGGATTGAGCGCCTCGTCGATCGTGGCGCGTACGTCCGCCGCCCGCACCGCGAGGAACTCACCGTTGAGCGGCGCGCTCATGCCGCGCTGCGCGTCGAACACCGTGTTGCCGGCGTGGTCGGGGGCGATGACGGCGAAGCCATGGCTCGCGAGCCGCTCGGCGATCTCCGCCGATGAGAACCGCGTGCAGGAGTGGCAGTGGGAGTACGCGATGAGCGGGAAGGGGCCCTCTGCCGGCGGCAGATCGCGGGTGGACGCGACGCGGCGCCGCACGCATTTCTTCCCGTCCTGGGCCTCGAGCAGCTTCACCATCGTCGCGCGATCGGCCGCGTCGACCACGAGGTCCTCGATCGGAGTGCCCGGAGACGGCGCGCGCGACGGGTACCAGAGCTGCACCGTCAGCGTGCGATCGCCGGCCTTCACCGGGAAGATCGCGTGCCCGACGGTGAAGGCGCCGGCCTTCTCCCACGCAGCGTTCCCCTGCACGACGACGCGCGGCCCCCCTGCGTCGGTGACGGTCGGCTGCGCCTCCTCCTTGCTCGAGCACCCCACCAACGCAATCGCCAGCAACAAGCTCCGCATGGAGCCGCGACCGTAAGGGAGCGGGTTGTCTAAGACAACCAGACCACGGTCACCCCCTCGCCACCCTCGTTCGACAAGCCCGGCCTGAAACGAGACACGTAGCGGCTCCGCTTCAGCTCCTCGCGCACCTTCTCGCGCAGCGCCCCGGAGCCGTGGCCGTGGACCACGAACGCGACGCGCTGCCCCTCGTGCATCGCCCGGTCGAGGAACGTCTCGAGCATGGGCCACGCGTCGTCGACCCGTAGGCCGCGCAGATCGCACGTGTTGTCGGAGGTCTGGATCGCGGGCAGGCTGTCGGCGCCCTCGAAGGCGGGGAGCGCGTCCTTGTCCGGCCGGTGCGGCGTGTTCCCGTGGCTCGTGCGCAGACGAAGCGCCTTGCCACGGGCCGCGCCGCGGGCGGCCTCGGGGTGGACGAGCCGCACCTCGTCGCGCGCGACCGTCAGCTTCAGGGAGCCCGCGGCGACGCGGAGCTGACCGTCTCCCTGCACCGCCACGACCTCCGCCTCGGCGCGCAGCCGCGGCACCCACACCTTGGTGCCCCTCGCGAGCGGCGTCTCCGACTCGATCGCCTCGCCGCGCAGCGGCTCGGGCTTGTTGACGAGCTCGGAGAGCTCTCCGCCGATCGCCAGCTTGCGACCGACCGAGTCGACGAGGCGCTCGGTCTCGCGCAGCTCGTCGGCGGCTTCGAGCTTTCGGGCGCGGAGCCTGGCCTGTGCGGCGCGGAGGTCCTCGCGTGCGCGGCGAACGCCTTGAAACAGCGCCTCCGCCTCCTTCTCGAGGATGCGACGATCGCGCGCGCGTGCTTCGGCCAGCTCGGCCTCGAGCTGCTCGCGGAGCACCCGGGCGTGCTCGGCCTCTTCCTCGGCGGCAGACCGCGCGAGCTCGAGGGCGCGACGCTCGTCGTTGAGGCGCTGCACCGTCTCCTCGAAGGTGCGCTGCTCGCCCGAGAGATACTGCTCGGCGCGTTGCACGACCAGCGACGGGATCCCGAAGCGACGCGCGACCGCGAGCGCGCTCGATGCGCCGGGCACACCGAGGGCGAGCTTGAACGTGGGCGTGAGCGTGGCGTTGTCGAACCCGACCGACGCGTTCTGGAAGCGCGGATCGCCGAGGGCGAGCGCCTTGAGGCCCTCGTAGTGGGTGGTGGCGACCACCGCGGCGCCGCGCCGGCACAGACCGTCGAGGACGGCGGCGGCGAGCGCCTCGCCCTCGCGCGGATCGGTGCCGCCCGCGAGCTCGTCGAGCAGCACGAGCGCACCCGGCCGTGCCTCTTCGAGCGTGCGGGCGAGGTTGACGACATGGGCGCTGAACGTGGAGAGGGACTTCTGCAGCGACTGATCGTCGCCGACGTCGGTGAGCACCACCTCGACGATGCCGAGCCGCGAGCCCTCCTGCGCGGCGATGGGCAGGCCGTGGCGGAGCATCAGCGCCGCCAGGCCGAGGGCCTTGAGCGCGACCGTCTTGCCGCCCGCGTTGGGGCCGCTCACGACCAGCGCGCGGCCGGCCGCGATCTTGATGTCGCTCGGGATCACCTTCGCCTTGCTCTCGAGCGCCTCGAGCACGAGCAGCGGATGGCGGAGATCGCGCAGATCGGCGGTGAAGTCCTCGGCGATCTCGGGAAAGTGCAGCCGGAGCTCGCGCGTGAGCGTGGCGATCGCGTGCAGCAGGTCGGCGCGGCCGAGCGCGTCGATGGCGCCGCGCACGCTGGTGATCACCTCGACCACGCGCTCGGTGAGCGCCGCGTAGATCGCCTCTTCTTCTCTCCGAACGTCGGCCTCGAGCATCTTGAGGCGGTTGCCGAGGGGCACGAGCACGCGCGGCTCGACGAACAGCGTGGCGCCGGAGTTGCTCGACGCGTGGACGATGCCGGGGAACCGCTCGTGCGCGTCGGAGCGCACCGGCAGCACGTAGCGGCCCTCGCGTTCGGTCCAGTAGGTGTCCGAGAGGATGTGCGAGTAGCGACGGATCAGCTCCTCGATGCGCGACACCATGCGGCCACGGGCCGCGGCGTGCTCGGAGCGCAGCTCGCGCAGACGGGGGCTCGCGTGGTCGGCGAGCGCGCCGTTCGGCTCGAAGGAGCCGGAGATGTCGTCCTCGACCGAGTCGAGCGCCGCGTCGGTGGAGCAGGCGTTGAAGAGGTGGGGGACGACCTCGCGGCGGGAGTGCAGGTAGCGGCGCAGCGTGCGGGCCGCGGCGAGCACGTCGGCGATCGCGCGAAGCTCGTGCGCCGCGAGGACGCCGCCGTGCATGGCGCGGGTCCACGCGTCGCGCGCGTCGGGCACCGCGGCCACGGGCAACGGATCGGCGCGGTTGTCGCACGCGATGGCCTCGCTGACCTCGGCGATGGTGGTCGCGAGGTCGATCCGACGCGGGGGCGTCAGCGTGCGCGCGCGGTGGCGGCCGACGTCGCTCTCGCAGCGGCTCTCGAGCGCGACGAGGAGTCGGTCCCACTCGAGATCGCTTCGCGCCTTGCTCGAGAAGACCTCGTCGGCGTCGACCGCTGGGCTGTGATAGGGCGACTCCATGGCTCGCTTATGATGCGGGCCGCCGTTTGGCGCTACTTCAACTTGCGCACCACAACCGACGGCTCGTCGTTGAAATCGCCTCTTACCTCGACCACCCCATTGGGTGAAAGCTGAACCCTGCGTTCGAACCGCTCGCCGAGGCCGCGCGGCCGGAGGACCACGCGATGCTCTCCCGGCGCGACGTTGGCGGAGACCGGCGTTAGGCCGTGGCTCTTGCCGTCGATTTCGACCGCTGCCGGCGGCGACGATGCGACGATGAGACGCGCTCCGCCCGCCGACGTTACCGCGCTCGGCGCAGAAGACGATACGGTCGCGCTCGCGGTGCTCGACGGAACGGTGGCGGTCGCGCTCGGAGGGACGACGGGAATGATGGGCGACGGCACGGGCACCGCGGTCGCGACGGGGGGAGGCCCCCGGTGGCGGAGTGCCGCGATGCCCGCGGCCGTGGCGGCGGCGAGCAGCAGCGCGACGGCCGCGAGCGCCCACGGCAGCGACGACGACGACGCGCGCTCCGGCGCCGGGTCCGTGGTCTCGATCTTCCGGGTCCCAGTGGCGCTCCGATCCTCGAGCGGCTCCGCTCGGGAGGACGGCGGGTCCGTGGGCGAGGGCTCGAGGGCCACCTTGCGCGTGCTCGGTTGGGGGGTCGTGGAGAGATCGGAGAGATTGCCGCGGGTGGCGAACGTGCGCGTCCCCTCCGCCAGCGGCGTCGGTCTCAGCGTTCGTTGCATCGGCGGCGGCGGGACCGCCTTGCCCTCGGCGCGCGCGCGCAGCGTCGACTCCGCGTGGGCGACCTTCTTCGCGAGCCCGCGGGCGACCTCGTCGAGATCGGCCTCGCGCCCGCGCAGGAACGCGCGCAGCCGCCGCGACACATCCTCGGCGTGCTGCGGTCGCTTGTCGGGCGAGCGCTCGATCATCGAGGCGAGAAGATCCGCGATGGGCTCGAGCTCTTCGCCCGGGAGCGCGGGCGCGCCCTCCATCATGGCGGTTCGCGAGGCCCGCGCGTCCGCCCGGCGGAACGGTGCTCGGCCGGTCCAAGCCTCGTGCGCGACCGTCGCGAGCGCGAACAAGTCGCTCGCGGGAGTGAGCTTTCGCCCCTCGAGCTGCTCGGGGGGCATGTGACCGGGCGTGCCGAACACCTCGCTCGCGGAGCCCCCGGCCACCGGCGCGGCGATGCCGAAATCGAGCAGCTTCACGCCGCCCTCCTCGTCGATCATCACGTTCCCGGGCGTGACGTCGCGATGGATGACCCCGCGGCGGTGGGCGTGATCCAGCGCACGGGCGATCTCGAGCACCAGGTAGGCGCCCTCGTCGGTCGAGAGCGCGCCGGAGTCGCGCAGGAGCTGGGCGAGCGTGACCCCGCGGACGAGCTCCATGACCATGTACAGCACGCCGTACTCGACACCGAGCTCGAAGATCGGGACGATGTTGGGGTGCGCGAGCCGCACGCAGGTCTTGGCCTCGTCGACGAAACGTCGGACGAAGGCCTCATCGGCGCTGAGCTCCGCCCGGATCAGCTTCACGACGAGCTCTTTTTCGAAGCCCTCCGCGCCCGACAGGCTCGCGAGGAACACGTCGGCCATCCCGCCGCGCGCGAGTCGTCGCTTCAGCAAGAACTTACCGAAGGGCGCGGGCAGCCGCTCGATCGCCTCGGGCTCGGCCATCGCAAGCCGCAGCGTAGCAACAGGGCGGCGCTCCTCGCGCCTTTGTTGTTGGCGCTCGGCTGCGGCCCGCGCGACGCAGAGGTGCGTCCCATCTCGGCGACCGTCCTCCTCGACTGTCCCCTCGACGGCGCCGAGGCGCTCGAGCTCGAGGCGCTCGACGACGCTGCGCCGCGCGCGAGCTCGTTCGTCGAGGTGCCCGTGCGCGGCGGTCAGGAGGTGCCGACGCTCCCCGAGGGGGCGCGAGCGTTCCTCGCGCGCGGCCGCGGCTCGGACGGGGAGTTGGTGGCGCTCGGCGTGCTCACCGTGCGCGACGCGCGCGCGCGCTGCCCGATC
>JALHOE010000388.1 GCA_022843175.1 Deltaproteobacteria bacterium | reverse complement strand
CTCGCGGGCCCGACGACGCGCGAAGAGATCGAGCGCGCCGCAGGGGTCGAGGCCGAGCCCCCGCGCCGCCGCGGTTGGCTCGCGATGGCCGCGGTGTTGCTCGTGATCACCGGCGTCGGCGTCGCGTCCCTGCGACCGCGCAAGGAGCCCGTCGCTCCGCCCGCTGCGGCGCCCGAGCCCACGCCGCTCGTGAGCGTCTCGGTCGTCGTGCCGTCCGTGACGGCGCCGATCGCGCCGTCGCCCTCCGTGACTTCCCCGCCGCGAACACCCGTGGTGATCAAGACCGCGCCCGCGCCGTCCCCGTCGCCGAGCGCAGCCCCGTCGGTCGCGGTCGTCCCCTCGGCGAGCGCGTCCAAGTCGCTCAACCCCGAGTTCGGCGACCGAATGTGAACCCATGACACGCTGGCTCGCCCTCCTGTTGCTCCTCCCCACGACGGCGCTCGCCGCGGACAGCGAGGCCGGCCGCCTGTTCGAGGAGGCCCAACAGGCGATGGCTGCGAAGGACTACGCCACCGCGTGCTCGAAGTTCGCGGCGAGCCTGCGCCTCGAGCCCGGCATCGGCACCCGCCTGTGGCTCGCCGACTGCTACGAGCAGTCGGGCCGGCTCGCGAGCGCGTGGCGCGTGTTCCGCGAGGCCGCCGCCGCCGCGGTCGAGGCCAAGGACACCCGCGCCGACGTCGCCGCGTCGCGCGCGGCCAAGCTCGAGCCGAAGCTCGCGCGGCTCGTGCTGCGCATCACCCACCCGCCGCCGTCCCTCGAGGTGCGGCTCGACGGCGTGAAGGTCGCCGATCCGTCGGTCCCGCAGTTCGTCGATCGCGGCCGTCACGAGATCGCGATCGCCGGCAAGCCGCTCCGCGTCGTCGACGTCGAGGAGGACGGCAAGAGCTATCCGATCGACGTGGCGTTCGCACCGCCGCCGAGCAAGCCCGAGGCAGCGGAGGTGCGCGAGCGGACCGCGTGGCCGATCGTCGGCTGGTCGTTCGTCGGGGTGGGCGCGCTCGGCGTCGGCGTCGGCGGATACTTCGGCCTCCGCGCGCGCGCGCTCTACGACGGCGCCGCCGAGCGCTGCCCGTCCACCTGCGACGGCGAGGGCTACGCGGAGCGCAGGTCCGCGTTCCGCGCCGCCAACGTGTCCACCGCGCTGTTCATCGCCGGCGGCGCCGCGGCCGCGATCGGCGTCACGGTGCTCGTCCTCGCCCCGAGCTCGCGCGTGCGCGTCGGCGCCGCGTCACTGCACCTCGAGGCCACGTTCTGATGCGCGCGCTCCTCGCCCTGATGCTCTGTGGCTGCGCCCGCGTGTGGGGCTTCGAGGAGCCGACGCTCGAGCCCCCGGCCCCGAAGAAGGAGCCGTGCTTCGCGCCCGACACCGTCGAGCGCGCGGCGTGCGAGGGCGGCGGGCGCAGTCGAGTCTGCGGCGCAGACGGCTGGTCCTCGTGGAGCGCGTGCGCGAAGCCGGGGTTTCGGCCGCTCCCGCCCGCGCCGATCGCCGGTCGGATCGATCACGCCGCGGTGTGGACGGGCGACGAGCTGATCGTCTGGGGCGGCCGCACACCCGAGGACGCGCTCAACGACGGCGCCGCCTACGATCCGGTGAAGAACACCTGGCGCGTGCTGGCCACCGCGCCGCTCGGTCCGCGGATCGATCACGCCGCGGTGTGGACCGGCAGGGAGATGGTGGTGTGGGGCGGCCGCTCCGGCGTCGGCGTCACCGCCGCCTACCTCGCCGACGGCGCAACGTACGATCCGCGCACCAACACCTGGAAGCCGCTCCCCGGCTCGCCGATGAGCGCGCGCGCCGACCAGGCCGCGGTGTGGGCGACGACGACGCAAGAGGTGCTGTTCTGGGGCGGCATCTACGAGTTCGACTTCTTCGGCTCGGAGGGCGCCGCGTTCGACCCCGCCGCGCGCAAGTGGACCTACCTCTCGAACACCGAGGCCAAGCCACGAGCCGCCCGCGCGAGCCTGTGGGACGGCACGCGGATGGTGGTCGTCGGCGGCGAGTGCGGCGCCTTCGCCAAGGTCGATTGCCGCGACGTGTGGGCCTACGATCCCGCCTCCGACCTGTGGGAGAAGCGCTCGTCGCTCCCCACCACCTACGGCGCGGAGCGCTCCTCCTCGATCGCGATCGGCGGTCGGAAGCTCACCCTGTTCGGGGGCGAGAAGGGCACGACCAAGGTCGGGAGCGGCATCACCTACGACGCCGGCAACAACACCTTCGACGTCGTCGACGCGCCCACGACCGAGCTCGGCCCGAAGCCCGCGCGCCTATTTGCCACCGCGTTCTGGGCCGAGAGCAAGCTGTGGATCTACGGCGGCTTCACCGACGACACCTTCGACGATCACGGCGCGGTGTGGGATCCGAGCGCGCGCAAGTGGTCGGCGATGCCGTCGCCCGCGCTCGGCGCGCGCATGGGCGCCAGCGCGACGAGCTCGCACGACGACACCTTCGTCTTCGGCGGCCGCCGCGAGGGCGAGCCGCCCGCGTACTTCGCGCACCTGGCGGATGGCGCGATCCTGCGGCACGCGGAGTAGTGCGACATGGAACCGCTCGATCTCACGCCGCTCCTGGAGCCCATCCGCGATCGCATCGAGGCGAGCCTGCGTCCTCGTCTGTTTCTCGGCTTCCGCGACGACGACGACGGCGCTTCGATCCATGGAACACGTCTCGGCGGATTGCCCGCGGCCGCGGCGGGCACGCCATGGCCGACCGGCGCAAACGGGCCGTTTACCTTCCTCGGTCAGCTCGACTTCGAGGAGCTCTCGCGACTCGGCGCACCGGAGCTCGGGCTTCCCGACGCCGGGATCCTGGCGCTCTTCTACGACCTGTCGCTGGGCCCGACGAGCGGCGATCCCACTGCCTACCAATTGCTCTTTGCGGCTCGGGATCCGGCGCTGCTCACGCCTCCTCCGAACGCACGCATACTTCCTCGCCGGGCGCTCGAGAGCACGAACGCAAACATCCCCTCGATGCCGCACTTCTTCCTCGACTACGTGCCGCCCACCTGGCCGGGCTGGGACGAGGTCGGCGAGGACGAGGACGGCTACGACACCGGCGTGCGCGCCGAGTACGCGAGCCTGTACTACGGCAACGTCGACAACCAAGTGCGCGGCAACGCGCACTGGATCCAGCAAGACCCTCGCGTCGCCGAGCTGACGCCGCGTGAGGCGTGGAGCCTGCTCTGGCAGATTGCCTATCAGCCGTCGTGGGAAGCGAAGTTCAGCGAGGATTTCGACTCGCGGATGTACCTCCTCATCCGCGACGAAGACCTCGCGGCCCGTGAGTTCTCCCGGACCCACCTCACGTGGCAGACTCCGTAACGCGCGGTTCAGCTCGTCTTCGGCGCCATCGGCTCGAAGGTGATTCGTCTCGCGAAGACAGGGACACCGCTGGTCGCGACTCAGGGCACCTTGCAAGTGATCGGCTGCGCGGTCTCTTTCCCGAAGACCCACCCCTGCCCCGGCGCGCCCGCGGGGACGACGACGCTCCCACCATACGTGCTGCCGAACAGCGCCGCGCATCCGCCCTTGCCGAGCGGCATCGAGGTGATCGAGGGCTCGTAGTGCGAGCCCACGTCGATGATGCGGTCGCGGATCTTGAAGTACTGCTGCACCTTCACCGTCAGCATCTGCGCTCCGTCGACGCACGCGCTCGCCGGCTGGCCGAGGATCTCCCTCCCCGCGGCGGGAACGAGCTCCACCGGATCCGACGCGCGCGTCGCGGGGATCGGTACGAAGGCGCGCTCGCTCTCCTGCTCGTGGATTCTGTGGGTCAACACGAAGACGCCGCTCGAGGTGGTGATCAGCCGGCCGCCAGCGCCGGGATTGCGCTTGGCGAGCCGCCAGGTCGCGTGCGTGACGGGCGTCCCCGACCACGCCAGCTCGAGCACCCCGGTGTCCCTCATCCGCGCCGACACGAACGTCTTGCCGATGCGCGCGAAGCTGTCGAGCGGCTCGACGTCGTGCCGCTCCTCCACGGTGCCCTTTTCGTCGATGAAGTAGACCGCGCTCTTCCCCACTCTCACGACGGTCCCGCCGGCGACGCGCGAGGCGGCGAGCTCGCTCGTCTCGACAGGGCCCTTCACCCCGGGCAACCGCGCGCGGACCGTCTTCTTTCCCTCGAACGGGAGCCAAGCCACGTCGACCTCGTTCTGCTTGGTGACGCGGAGCGCGACGCCGTCGATGATGCGATCCTCGACCTTCGCGTCCTTCTTCGGCTTCGGCAACAGCTCGAGATCGGCGATCTTGCCGGCCGCGGCGACGCGCGCGACGAGCGAACCGTCCTTCTGCTCGATCCAGGCGAGCCCGTCGCGGCGGACCATGATCTCGTCGGGCTCGACCGCGGGGACCGCGACGCCGGCCTTGGTGCACGACCACGCCGGCGGCGGTGGCTTGGTCCAAGGGTTCTCGAGGGGTAGCTCGAACGTCGGCTCGGTCGCGCTCTTCATCGTGAACAGCGGCGCGTTGGGCTCGCCCCACCCCAGACGGACCGCGCCGCCGCGAGTGCAGCCGAGGGTGTCGCAGGTCGCGCCGAAGCTGCCGGGCAGCGTGGCGAGCGACCAGGTCACGCCGCCATCTGCGGTCTCGAGCGCGCGATCGTCGGCGAGCGCAGCGATCCCGCGCTTGCCCTCGAGGTCGATCGCGCGCACACCCGCCATGTACCGCCGGGGCTCGGCGACGCCATCGCGGAACGCGTGCAACACGCAGCCATCGACGTCCCACGCGCACGCCGCGACGCGGACCGTCGACGTGTCGTCCACCGTCAGGTCGACGAACCGCCAGTCTCCCTTGCGGAGGTACAGCCCTTTGATCTCGGCGAACTCCGGCGAGCCCGGCGCCGACGCGTAGAGCGAGTACCCCTCTCGTCCGGCGAGGAGATACGCCCGGCGCGTCTTCGGATCGAACGCGAAGCGCCGCACGGTGTCGTACGAGGGGACCTTCGCCTGCACGAAGCTCTCGCCGTCGAACGAGATGTGACGCACGCAGTTGCCGTACTTGCACCCGCCGGTCCAGACCGCGCCATGGCTCGTCGCGATGCCGAGCTCCTCGAAGAGCGAGTCGGCGCCGTCGACCGGGAGGATCTTCTTCGTCCCGCCCTTCGGCAGCCATCGATACAAATCCGGTGCCTCATTGCACTTGATCCACACGCCGCCCTCGTCGCCACGAAACTGACTGGAGGAGCAGGGAGACTTCACAGTCTGGAGCGAGCCGCCCGGCGTCCCGAACCGATGGGTGACTACGTTCGCGTTGAATTCGACGACGTGCAGCCACGGCCCTTCGAGAGAGAGGGTCAACCCCGGGCGCGGCGCCACGGCGGGCTTGGACTTGGACGCCGGCGTATCGGCGACGAGCTTCCCTCCCGCGAGGCGCATCGCGCCGTTCGCTCCGAGCAGCCAGATTCCCGTCGCGTCGCTTGCGATCGATTCCAGACCGAGGCCACCGGTGTCGACGGCCGCCCACGTCGCGCCGTCGTCCGACGTCGCGAAGACGCGCTGCGGGTACATCGTCAGGAGCCCCTCGCCGGTGGGTGTGAGGAGGACGTCGACGATCGTCCCCGCGTACGGGAGCGCGATTGGTTGATAGCTGCGACCCTCGTCGGTCGAGCGGAACGCCGCCGACGGGTCGGCGACGACGATCGCGCGCTTCCCCGCACGCACCACGTGCGGCCGGTCGCGCAGGGGCGGCGGCTTTCGCAGCTCGGTCGGCGCGCCGAGCGGATCCTTCGCGACGTAGGTGTGACCGCTCACCGCGACGAACGCGAACCCCTCTGGTGCGCGCTGCACCGCCGCGAGGGCCTCCTGCAACGGAGCGCCCTCCTCGATCGCGCCTCCCTTGGCGACCGCGCGACTCCCCTGCTCGCCGATCCGCAGCTCGCTACCCGCGCCGAGCTC
>JALHOE010000387.1 GCA_022843175.1 Deltaproteobacteria bacterium | reverse complement strand
CGGGCGCTTGAAGTGCGCGAACCCCGCGCCGCCCGCGCTGGCGAGGACGACGCCGATCAGCGCGACCCCGACCTTGCTCGGCCCCGTGCGCGTCGGCGTCGTGGGGGTGGTCGTCACGGCCCCCTTCGGCGCGACATAGAGCGGCGACGACGGCCGAATGGGATCGGCCGGCAGCTCGTGCTGCGCCGGCTTCGGCGGCGCGGGCACGTTCCACGGCAGCTCGTCGGACGCCATCGTCTGCGCGAGCTCGTCGCTGCGAGCGGGCTGCACGAGCGGCTCGGCGAGCGGCTCGCCCGAGGGCACCCGCGCCGGGGGTAGCGCGGCGACGGCGCCGAGGATCGGCTCGAGCGCGCGCCACGCCTCGTCGGCGTCGCGGAAGCGCGCGTCGCGATCGCGCACGACGCATCGCTGGAACCAGCGATCGAACCCCGGGGGGATGCGCTCGCCCGCGCCAAACCGCGCGGCGCGCGCCGAGGCCTCCTCGAGCGGATCGATCGCGACCTCTCGGATCAGCGCCGGGAGCGCGGCGTCGGCGACGTGCGCGGAGCGCCAATACCGCGCGCCGGTGAGCAGCGTGAAGGCGAGCAGGCCGAGCGCCCACACGTCGGTGGAGGGCGTGATCGCCTCGCCCGGCACCGTCTGCTCCGGCGCCATCCACAGCGGCGTGCCGAGCGCGCTCGTGGCCGCGGTCTGCGCCTCGGACACGAGCTTGGCGATGCCGAAGTCGAGCACCTTGAGCGCGAACGGCTCGGACGCGCGCCGCGACCTCGCGAGGAAGATGTTCTCCGGCTTGAGATCGCGGTGCACGATCCCGACCCGGTGCGCAGCCCCGAGCGCGTCGCAGAGCTGGGCGAGCAGCGCGCGGACCTCGTCGAGCGGGAGCGTGCCCTCTCGCGCCAGGCGCTCGGCGAGATCCTCACCCGCGAGCAGCTCCATCGCGAGCCAGGGCAGCTCCGTCTTTGCGTCGACGCCGGCAGCGACGACATGGACCACGAAGTCGCTCTCGATCTGCGCCGCCGCGCGCGCCTCTTGCTCGAACCGCCGCCGCTGCTTGGCGTCGGCCGCGAGGCCGCGGTGCATGATCTTCAGGGCGCGCTGCGCGCCGGTGCTCAGCTGCTCGGCGACGTACACCGCGCCCATCCCGCCCTCGCGCAGCAGCTCGACGACGCGAAAGTCGTCGCCGATCACGACGCCCGGCGCGATCTGCGCGGGAATGGCCATCGCTGGAAAGACTATCCCGGGAGGCTCGCCGTCACCGGCACGAACGAGCCGGTCACGATGCGCGACTGCTTGTCCGGTACGCGGTTGGGATAGACCGTGAGCTTGGCCTCGCCGATCGTCTGGCCGCGCGGCCGCACCCACTCCTCGCGCTCGAGCACCCACGCCATCACCGAGTCGCGGGCCTCTTCGGTGATCGGGCGCTCGTCGAGCGGATCGGTCTTCTGCAGACCGTCGACGTCGAAGCGATAGACGAGCTCCATCGGTCGGTTCGGGTCGGCGTTCTTCGCGTCGGCGCGCGCCTTGGCGGTGCGCTCGGCGTCCTCTTTCTGCCGCGCCTCGGCGTCTTTCGCGATCTGCATCGCCTCTTGGGCGTCGAGCGCGGCGGACTTCGCTCGCTCGGCGTCGTCGAGCGGGCGCATCGCACCGCGGAGGTGCTCGCTCTGCTCGCGCGTCAGCCCCTCGAACACCACGCCGAGCACGTCGACGAACGGCGGCCGTGCGCGCAGCCAAGCGGTGGCGGCCTCGAAGTCGGCGTGCTCGCCGATGCTGGCTTTTCCGGTGTGCAGATCACGAAGGCGCAGCGTCACCTTGGGCATGGCGCGAGCAGACAACTACACACCGGGCGACGCAAGACTCGACCCGCGCGCGAGGGCTAGTCGTCTTCGTTCCCGGAGTTCGGCGCGTTGCCCTCGGCCGCCCGGGCGCGCGAGAGCATGCGGTGGAAGCTCGGACGCGGGACCTGCGCGAGCTCGGCCGCCTTGGCGACGACGCCGCCGGTGCGCGCGAGCACGTCGGGGAAGTAGGCGCGATCGAACGCCTCGAGCACGCGGCGCTTGGCCTCGTGATACGGGAGCGACGCGAGGTCGCCGAGGGCTCCGAGCACGCCGGGCTTGGGGCCGCCGGGTGCGTTGATGGACTCGCCGAAGAGCACCTCGGGACGCGCGCTCTCGAACGTGGCCCAACGCTCGACGACGTTGCGGAGCTCGCGGACGTTTCCCGGCCACGGGTGCGCGAGGAGCACCTGCACGAGATCGGCCGGGACCTGCGCCTCGGCGCCGCGGATTCGCTCGAGGAAGTGCTGGGCGAGCGCGGGGATGTCCTCGCGGCGATCGCGCAGCGGCGGGATGACCACGCGAATGACGCTGATGCGGTAGTAGAGGTCCTCGCGGAACTCGCGCCGACGCACGGCCTCGGCGAGCCGGCGATTGGTGGCGGCGACGACCCGCACGTCGATCGGGATGGTCTTGCTGCCGCCGACGCGGCGGATCTCGCGCTTCTCGAGGACGCGCAGGAGCTTGGCCTGCTGCTCGAGGGGGAGCTCGCCGAGCTCGTCGAGGAAGATGGTGCCGCCGGTGGCGCGCTCGAACGCGCCCGCGCGGGACGCGACGGCGCCGGTGAACGCGCCGCGCTCGTGCCCGAACAGCTCGGACTCGATCAGGTTCTCTGGGAGCGAGGCGCAGTCGACCGCGACGAACGGCCCCTCGGCGCGCTGCGACTCCTGGTGGAGCGCGTACGCGAGGACCTCTTTGCCGCAGCCGCTCTCGGCCTCGAAGAGCACGGTGACGGCCGCCTTCGCCGCGCGATCGAGCAGCGCGAACACGTGACGCATCGCCACGCTGGTGCCGAGCGCGCCGCCGAACTCGACGCGCGGAGACACCTCGAGGTCGAGGGCGCCCTCGGCGAGCCTGACCGCCATCGACGTCTGCCCGAAGGACAGCGTGACGTCTTGAATGAGCGTGGCCTCGGCGATGCGACAGCCGCCGAGCCAGGTGCCGTTGCGCGAGCCGAGGTCGCGCACGAGCAGGCCGTCGGCCGTGGCCGCGACCTCGAGGTGACGCCGCGAGATGGCCGGATCGGTGAGGCGGATGTCGACGTCGTTGCCCTTGCCGATGGTGAGGCTCGGCGACTCCATCTTGATTTGGAGGCCGCGATCCGGGCCGGCGACGACCTCCAGCGTCGCGCCACGCAGCCGGATCGTGCTCGTCGTCGGGATTGCCCGCGTCGCTGTGATGTCGTCGTGCTCGGCCACCCGAGTCGGAGCTTAACAGATGGCCAGGGCGTCGCGCGAGGATTCTCGAAGGGTTCCGAGGGGACCCTGCTAGTCTCGGCCCCGTGGCACGGCTCGTCGGCGGGCGGTACGCAATCGAGCGCCGCATCGGCGAGGGCGGCATGGCAGAGGTCCTGCTCGCCCGAGACGAGGCGCGCAGCGGCGCGCCCGTGGTCGTCAAGCGCTGCCGGGCACATCTGGCCCACCAGCCGGAGTTCGCCAACCTCTTCCTCCGCGAGGCCCGTCTCGCGTCGCTGATCCACCACCCCAACGTCGTCGAGCTCGAATCGACCGGCGAGGACGACGGGCAGCCCTACCTCGTCATGGAGTACCTCCAGGGCTTCACGGTCCGGGAGATCTTCCTCCGCTCGCAGAAGGATGGCGGGGTCGCGCAGGACATCGCCGCGTTCGTCATCCTCGGCGCCGCGCGCGGCCTTCACGCGGCGCACGTCGCGGTCGACGAGCGGGGGGTGCCGATGGGGCTCATGCACCGCGACGTCTCGCCGCACAACCTGTTCGTGACCGAGGACGGCGTGGTCAAGGTGCTCGACTTCGGCATCGCCAAGGGCGTCAACGAGCTCACGATGACCCGCGCGGGCCACGTGAAGGGCAAGGCCAGCTACCTCGCCCCCGAGCAGCTCGATCCCAACGCGAAGATCGACGCGCGCGCCGACCTCTTCTCGCTCGGGATCGTCGCGTGGGAGCTGTTCACCGGAAAGCGCCTGTTCCGCCGCCCGACCGAGACCGACACGATCAACGCGATCCGCGCCCTCAAGGTCGAGAAGCCGAACCAGGTCCGCCCCGAGATCGACCAGGAATACTCCGACATCGTCATGCGCTTGCTCGCGCGCCGGCCGGAGAAGCGCCCGAGCACCGCCGAGGAGATCGTCGAGGCGCTCGAGAAGGCGCTCGCGCGTCGCGCGCCCGAGGTCGACGGCCGCGCGCTCGCCAACTTCATCGCCAGCGTCCGCGAGATCGATCCCAAGGAGATCTCGCGCGTGTCGCTGCCGCCGGCGATTCCGGCCGCGCCGGCCCCCGCGCGCAAGCTCACGCCGGCGCCGGCGCCCCGCCCGCCGAAGCCGAAGGAGAAAGAGGAGCACACGTCGACGGTCGGTCCGCCCGCCGAGGCCGCGTGGGTCAACCTCGGCGGCGGCGACGCGCCGGTCGACGGCAGCGTCGTCGGCACGTTCGCGGTCGCGGGGGCGACGGGGCCGACCGCCGATCTCTCGGGCGGCTTCGAGGCGCTCGACCCGGACGACATTCAGCTCGAGCCCTCCCACTCCGGTCGTCTGCCCGCGCCGGTCGACTTCGATCCCGAGGGCGAGGCGCCGACCCTCGCGGCGATGCCGGCAGTCATTCCGCCGGGGCCCGCGGCGCGGACGGCCTCGGCGCCGCCGCCGCGGATGAGCCCGTTCAACCAGCAGACGATGCGAGTCCGGCCGCGGTCGCAGCTCGATCACTTCGTCGCCAAGTTCGACAAGCAGGTCCACCGCCTGATCGCCCTCGTCGAGGAGCGGATCGGCACCCGCCCGGCGCCGCCGATCATCGCCGCGGTCCTCGGCGGCGCGCTGCTGCTCGGCGCGCTGGTCGCCTTCATCATCACGTCGATCTTTCAGTGAGCGTCCTCGAGGCCATCGGCCGCACCCACCTCGTGGAGCTCACCGCGATCGGCCGCGATCTCCCCGTACCGATCCTCGCCAAGTGCGAGCACCTGAACCCGGGGGGCAGCATCAAGGACCGCATCGCGCGCGCGATCGTCGAGGACGCCGAGGCCCGCTCCGCGTTGTCTCCCGGCGCCACGCTCATCGAGGCGACGGCCGGCAACACCGGGCTCGGGCTCGCGCTCGTCGCCGCCGTCCGTGGCTACCGCCTGGTGTGCACGATGCCCGCGAAGATGAGCGCCGACAAACGCATCGCGCTCGAGGCGCTCGGCGCCCGGGTGGTGATCACGCCCAACGCGCCGCCCTCGCACCCCGACAACTTCCGCAACGTCGCGCGCCGCATGGCCGAGGAGCACGGCTACTTCCTCACCGACCAGTTCAACAACCCGGCAAACCCGCGGGTGCACGAGCTCACGACCGGCCCCGAGATCCTCGCGGTCGTCCGGCCCTCCGCCTTCGTCGCCGGCGTCGGCACCGGCGGCACCCTGACCGGCGTCGCCCGCGCGATCCCGAGCGCGCGCATCGTGCTCGCCGATCCGATCGGGTCGCAGCTCGCAGACTTCATCGAGACGGGCGCGCTCGGCGGCGACGGCCCCTACCTCGTCGAGGGCATCGGCGGCAGCGAGATCCCCTCCGTGTTCGACACGAAGCTCGTGCACGCCGTCGAGCGCATCTCCGACGAGGAGAGCTTCGCGACCGCGCGCCGCCTGTGGCGCGAGGAGGGGCTGTTCGTCGGCGGCTCGGCCGGCACCAACGTCGCCGCGGCCATCCGCGTCGCCCGCACGATGCGCCGCAGCGACGGCCCGGTCGTCACCGTCCTCCCCGACGGCTGGGATCGCTACCGCGCGCAGCCGTGGGCTAGAACGACAAACGGTTTGGACCCGTCGCGAGCCCCGCAAGCTTTCGTGAGATTCGCGCCGCACGGACTGGAGGGCGACGAAGGCGTAGCAGCGCTACGTTGA
>JALHOE010000386.1 GCA_022843175.1 Deltaproteobacteria bacterium | reverse complement strand
TGGGATCCTCGGTGGGCGCGGGCGGCGGGGGCGGCGCTGCGGGGGGCGGGCTCGCGGCCGCACCACCACCACAACCGATCGCGAGCGCGGCGAGGATCGCATAGCGGATCATGCCCTCAAGGTACCGCCGCAGTGCGCCCCTCGACAAACGCGCGCACAATACGCCGATGCGCGCCCTGCTCGTGGTCATGCTCGTGGCCTGCACGTCGAGCGATCCGGCGCCGGTCCGCGACGCGGGGGCGAGCGACGTCGCGAGCGAGGTCGCCCCGGACGGCGGCGGCACCTGCACGCTCACCGGCGGCGCGTGCGTGGCCTCGTCCGGCGAGTGCTGCGCGCAGCAGGGCACGCTCTACGACGAGGCGCGCGAGTGCCTGACCAACGAGACGCGCGTGATCGGCTGCGGGTCCAAGTCGATTCCCGTGGGTGCTGGGTGCATCCAGCTCGGGATGCCCGGCTGCGTGATCACGCACGAGGGTTCCGTCCGCCGCGTGTGGTTCACGGCCTCGCAGTCGGCGGTGTGGGAACCGGAGGAGCGGTGTCCCGAGGCGCTGGCGGCGAAGGTGGGGCCGTTCAAGCGCTGCGAGTGACCTACTGCAGCGTCCGCGCGAAGAAGCCGTCGATCCGCTGCCACGCCTCGGCCGTCGCGCTCTCGTGGTAGCCGGCCTTGTTGTTCGGGTTCATGAACGCGTGACCCTGCATCATGAACACCTTGATGTCGGCGTCCTTGCCCTTCGTCTTGAGCGCGATGGTGAACGCGTCGACGTCCTCGACCGGGATGCCCTTGTCGACGCCGGCGAAGTTGCCGAGCACCGCGGCCTTGATGCCCTCGAGCTTGGCCGGGTCGGTCACCAGGCGGCCGTAGTTGATCGCCACCGCGCGGAGGCGGGGCTCGTCGACCGCGAGGGCGAGCGCGTAGCCGCCGCCCATGCACCAACCGACGGCGCCGATCTTCGTGGGGTCGACGTCGTCGCGCTTGGCGAGGTAGTCGAACGCGGCGTGCAGATCGCGGAGCGCGCGGTCCTCGGGGAGACCGCGCATCAGCTCGTGGGCCTCGTCGGCGTTGTTGGCGGTCTTGCCGCGGTAGAGATCGATCGCGAGCGCGGTGTAGCCGTTCTTGGCGAAGCGGTCGGCGTTGCCGCGGATCCAATCGTTCAGGCCCCACCACTCCTGGATCACGATCACCGCGCCGTGCTTGCCCGGCTTGCCTCCCACCGCGAGGTAGCCGCTCGCGCCGCCTGCGAGCTGCACGGTGTTCGGCTTCGCCGCCGCGGGCGCGGGCGCGGGCGATGGCGTCGCGGGAGGAGCCTTGCTCCCACAGCCGACGAGCAACAACACGAGCAGGGCGCGGTGGATCATGGCGCGAATCTACTTCAGTAGGGCGAGTCCTTGTACGCAGAGAAGGCGTCGACCGCGGGGGCCTCGGCCGCTTTGGGCTTCGCCCGCTTGGGCTTCGCAGACGCGCTCGAGGCCGGCGGCGGCGCGATCGACGCGATCGGGAGCGCCACCGGGATCGCCACGGGGAGGGGCTGCACGGTCTCGTCCTGAACGGGCCCGGACTCGACCTTCGCGAGCGTTACCTGCGCCGCGGGGGCGGCGATCACCACCCGCTGCGCGCGCGATCTCCACGCGACACCGCCCGCGATCATCGCCACCGCGAGCATGCTCGTGACGTAGAGCGCGGTGCGTTTGGGCTTCGGCGTCGGCCGCGTCTCGGGCATTACGATCGCGCGCACGCTGCCGGTCGTATCGACGCGGATCCGAGGGAGCGGCTGCGTCGCCCCGTGACGACACGCGAGGACGAAGGGCGAGGACGCGATCTCGAGCTCCTCGCGAATCCGCAAGACCTCGGCGAGCATCGCCTGCGCGGAGTGCCACCGTCGGCCCGGCTCCAGGTAGAGCGCGCGATCGATGAGGTGCGCGATGGGCCCGGGGAGCTCGGGCGCGAGCTCGCGCACGCGGGGGGCGCGCTCGGTCGCGATGCGCAACATGAGATGGATCGGCGTGTCGGCGACGTGGGGAGGCCGGCCGGTCGCGAGCGCGAACAGCGTGGCGCCGAGCGAGTAGAGGTCGCTGCACGCGGTCACGACATCGCCGCGCACCTGCTCCGGCGACATGAACGAGGGCGTGCCCGTCGTCCGGAGCTTGAGCGTCGTGGGATCGTCGTCGATCGACCGCGCGATGCCGTAATCGAGGATCCGCACCCGACCGTCCTGGTCGACGAGGAGGTTCGCCGGCTTGAGGTCCTGGTGCACGATCCCGCGCTCGTGGCCCGCGCGCAGGGGCTCGAGGACCTGCTCGGCGACCGCGAGGAGCTCGCCGGCGGTCATCAGCTCGTCGGCGACGCGTTGCTCGAGCGTCTCGCCCTCGACGAGCTCCATCACCAGGAACGGCGTGCCGTCGTCGTCGATGTCGTCGTCGAGCGCACGCACGACGGCGGGGTGACCGACGCGGTTCGCGAGATACCCCTCGCGCACGAAGCGCGCGCGGACCTCGACCATCGCGCCGAGCTCGTGGTGGAGGATCTTGATCGCCGCGCGTCCCCCGTTGCGATGGCTCGCCGCGTAGACGGCCGCCATCCCGCCGACCCCGAGCAGCGACTCGAGTGTCCACTTGTTCCGCAGCGTGCGGCCGACCTGTTCGTGTGCGCCTCCCCCGATGCCCATGCGCACGCGAGTAGCGAGCGCCGTGCCTCCACGACGTGGCGCGTCCCTGCGCGGAGCGAGCGCAGAGACGTGGCTCCGTTGGCGTACTCGTGATCTGCGTCGAGGTGCGCGGCTCGCTCAGTGCGCGAGCTTGCGGTACTTGATTCGGTGCGGCTGGTCCGCGTCCTTGCCGAGGCGACGCTTGCGGTCCTCCTCGTACTGTTGGTAGTTGCCCTCGAACCACACGGCCTTGCTCTCGCCCTCGAACGCGAGGATGTGCGTGGCGATGCGGTCGAGGAACCAGCGATCGTGGCTGATGACGACGGCGCAGCCGGGGAACGCGAGGAGCGCGTCCTCGAGCGCGCGGAGCGTCTCGACGTCGAGGTCGTTGGTGGGCTCGTCGAGCAGGAGGAGGTTGCCGCCCTCTTTGAGCAGCTTCGCGAGGTGAACGCGGTTGCGCTCGCCGCCGGAGAGACCGCCGACCTTCTTCTGCTGGTCGCTGCCGCGGAAGTTGAACCACGAGCAGTACGCGCGTGAGTTGATCTCGCGCTTGCCGAGCTCGATCGTCTCCTCGCCGCCGGTGATCTCCTGGAACACCGTCTTGTTGGCGTCGAGCGCCTCGCGGCTCTGATCGACGTACGAGACCTGCACCGTCTCGCCGATCTTGAGCGTGCCGCCGTCGGGCTTCTCCTGACCGGTGATCATGCGGAACAGCGTGGTCTTGCCGGCGCCGTTGGGGCCGATGACGCCGACGATGCCCGAGCGCGGAAGGCGGAAGCTCAGGTTGTCGAACAGGAGCTTGTCGCCGAACGACTTGGTGAGGCCCTCGGCCTCGATCACCAGATCGCCGAGGCGCGGCCCCGGAGGAATGGAGATCTCGGTGGGATCCTGGTTGGCCTTGTTCGACTTCTGCAGCAGGTCCTCGTAGGCGGCGAGGCGCGCCTTGCTCTTGGCCTGGCGTGCGCGCGGCGACTGCTGCACCCACTCGAGCTCCATCTTGAGCTTTCGTTGACGCGCGGACTCCTGCTTCTCCTCTTGCGCGAGCCGCGCCTGCTTCTGGTCGAGCCACGAGGAGTAGTTGCCCTTGAACGGGTAGCCGTGGCCGCGATCGAGCTCGAGGATCCACTGCGCGGCGTTGTCGAGGAAGTAGCGGTCGTGGGTGACCGCGACGACGGTGCCGGGATACTCGTGGAGGAAGCGCTCGAGCCACGCGACCGACTCGGCGTCGAGGTGGTTGGTGGGCTCGTCGAGCAGCAGCATGTCGGGCCGCTCGAGGAGGATGCGGCAGAGCGCGACGCGGCGCTTCTCGCCGCCGGAGAGGTGACCGATCTCGGCGTCGGGAGGCGGGAGGCGAAGCGCGTCCATCGCGATGTCGACGGTGCGATCGAGCTCCCACAGGTTCGCCGCGTCGATCTTGTCCTGCAGCTTGCCCTGGTCCTCGAGGACCTTGTTCATCTCGTCGTCGGTCAGCTCTTCGCCGAGCTTCGCCGAGAGCTCCTCGAACTTCGTGAGCAGCGAGCGCTGCTCGTGGACCGCCTGCTCGACGGCCTCGCGCACCGTCTTCGCGGAGCCGAGCTCCGGCTCCTGCGCGAAGTAGCCGATCTTCGTGCCGGGATGCGCCTTGGCCTCGCCGTTGAAGTTCTTGTCGACCCCCGCCATGATGCGGAGGAGCGAGCTCTTGCCCGAGCCATTGGCGCCGAGCACGCCGATCTTCGCGCCCGGGTAGAACGACAGGTAGATGTTCTGCAGGACCTTCTTGTCCGGCGGATGAACCTTCGTCACGTCATGCATCGTGAAGATGAACTCGGGCATGCGACCCTCATAATCGGGTTCAAACGCGGCGTCGCTGGCTCCGCTTGCCCAGCGCCGTTTGCTCTGCCGAACCAAGAGAAAAATGCGCTGCGCGACCGGGCTAAGCCCGACGCGGCAATAAAAAAAATCGCACGAGATGCCGATTGGGGCTCAGGATCGCGCGCGTCGGGCCGTAAAAATAATCGAGCCCTGGCGCGGGTGTTTCGAGAAGCGAGGCGTGCGATGTCCTACAGCCTGTTTGAACGCGGGATCGTCACCAGCATCTCCGAGCCGACCACGGTCGGGACTTGCCCCATCCGTCAGCGTCGCCGCCGTCGAGCGCTCCCGCGGGCGCTGACCGCGCGGGCCGGCGCCGCGACGGAGCGAACCAAGTCGACCGCCATCCCGCGCGCGCCGCGCGTCTACGAGCCGCGGGTGCTCGGGGTGCACGACTTCGGCGACGGCCGACACGCCGTCGAGTTCGAGGGACCGTCGCTCGACATGATGCTCTACCACGACCGCGGAGTGACCCTCGCGGAGTGGGTCACCGTCGACGGCGAGCTGGTGTCGATGATCGTCGTCGGCGACTGTTGAGATAGGACGCCGCCGCCCGCTCCTGGCACAGGTTGCGACAGGACACGTGCATCCCCTGACGGGCGCGTGGTCGAATTCCTGACGGATCGCCGGGAGCCCGGCCAATCACCCGTTGCAGGCACACACGATCGTTGCACTCTCGCGGCAGCGATGTGGGCGAACCTGCGACCGGAATGAGCGCGTTGTCCTGGAAATCGTGGCGCAGGTGCCGGGTCTCGGCTTCGATGGGACACCTCACTTTCGCCGACGCGTTGCCGCGCACGCCACGTGCATTCAGCGGCCCGCGTTGATGTCGTGAAGCCTCGGGGGGCTGGTCGGCATTTGGGTGCTGGAGGAGTCGATGGCCAAGTCGAAGGCGCGGAAGAAGTCTCGCAACAACACCACCAAGCGGAACCGCATCGATTCGACGGCGGGTGTCGTGTTGTCCTCGTCGAGCTCGGAGCCGCCGTCGTCAGGCCCCGAGTCCTTCGACACCGCGCCCGACTCGCGCGACAGCATGCCCGAGTCGCGCGACTCGCTCGAGAGCGCGCCCGACTCGCTCGAGACCGAGGCGAAGGCGGAAGCGCCCGTCGAAGCCCGCGCCGAAGAGCCGGCCGCCGAGACCAAGCCCGCGCCCGTCGTGCCCGTCGCCGAGCCCGAGCCGCACGTCGCCGCGCACGCGGACGTGTCCGGTGAGTTCAAGGGCTTCTTCCACAAGAGCGAAGACGAGATTCACCTCGAAGAGGCGCGCAAAGAGGCGCCCGAGCTCCACGAGCTCGCGGTCGCGCGTCCGCCGCCGCGTCACGTCGATCGACGCGCGCGCCACTTCGTCGTCGGCGTGCTCGGCTTCGCCGCCGCGATCGGCATCGCCGGCGCCGTCATGCGCAAGGCCACGCC
>JALHOE010000385.1 GCA_022843175.1 Deltaproteobacteria bacterium | reverse complement strand
GCGGCGCCGCCTCGCGCACGATCGGGTCGCTGCCCGACGGCAGCGGCAGGGTGTTGGGCGAGCCCTCGGCGCGCGGCGCGGGGAAGAACGGCTCGAGCTCCGGGATGTCGCCGACGCGGCGGGCCGGCCCCTCGCCCCTCCTCAAGAGGTCGTCGCGCGAGACGCGGGCTGCGCGAATCGCCCGCTGCAGCTCCACCAGGCTCCGAAGCTCGAGGGGCTCACCGGCCTTTCGCTCGATGCGCCAGAGCTCGGGAGACGCGGCGGCAGCCGACGCGCGCGGACGGAACACGCGGAACTGGTGACCGCAGTTGGTGCACTTAACGGTCGTGCCACGTTCCGAGACGAGCGCGTCGTCGAACTCGTAGTCGGTTTGGCAGCGGGGGCAGGTGACGTCCATGGATCAGACGCAAAAGCGCTTGCGCCGGTCTCGCCCTGTGGCGTGTCCCGGGGGATTTCCGCGCGGAGAATAGGCACATTGGACGCTGGCCGTCGAACAATCATGGTCCGCTGCGTCGTTCCCCGCTCCGAGGGGGACATCTGCGCCGCACCGCGCGGCGTCGCGTCGCGGTGGGTGTGAAGTTGCGACTACGCCCCGGGCACGACGGGGCTTCACCCACCCCCCCGGCTCGAGCGATTCGATCGGCAATTCACGGCGGCATCCTCGGCGCCGGTCGGTTCCTGGAAGCGAGGCACATCGGTTGCTACGCTCATCGACGCTACTTCTCGGCGCCGTGCGCCCCGGAGGTTCCCCGCGATGTCTCCCCGTCCCGCCCTTGCCCGTATCCTGTTCGCCGCGCTGCTCGCCGCACCGGCGGTGGTCGCCATCGCCGGCTGCCCCATCTACTCGGCAGACACCTGCGCCGAGGATCCGGTCTGCCGCAACAAGCTCGATGCGGCCCCCGCCGAGACGGATCCGGTCCCGCCCGACGGGTGCGGCACCGGCTGCAGCGCCGGCTACGTCTGCACCTCTCAGTCGACCGGCCGCTACGAGTGCGTCGCCTACGACTGCCGCGCCTCCGAGAAGGCGTGTACCGACGGCAAAGCCTGCACGAAGGACGAGGCCAAGGGCGTGTGGACGTGCGACGCGGCGGGCCCCGCCGACTGCACGACCACCGGCTGCATCACCGGCTACGCCTGTAAGGACGTCGACGGCAAAAAGGTCTGCGCGTCGACCAACCCCAACGCCTGCGTCGCCGACGCGGACTGCGCGGCGAAGACGGGCGCGGGCTCGCTCTGCCTCGGCGGCGAGTGCAAGGCCCCGAAAGATCTCTGCAGCGACTCCACCCAGTGCAAGGCCGGTTCGTCGTGCGTCGACGGCCGGTGCATCACCAAGTGCGCGTCCACCTGCGCTGCCGGCTACACTTGCAACGCAACGACGGGCCTCTGCACCGACGGCGGCGGCGCATGCGGCGCCTCCAAGGCCTGCGCTGCGGGCAAGAGCTGCGTGAACGAGCGCTGCGTCGACCCGGCCGCCACCGACGGCGCGTGCAAGGCGGGCCTTGTCTCGGTCGCCGGCGGCTGCGTCCTCGACGACCGCCCCATCTTCTTCTGCGACAAGGACGGCACCGCCGACGGCAAGCAGGACTCCTGTGCGGCCGGCAGCATCTGCCTCCACCACAACTGCTACATCGCCTGCACCGGCGCGAGCGACACGACCACCTGCGCCAAGGCCGACAAGTTCCCGATCTGCAAGTCGGTCACCACGTCCTCGGGCGCGCACAACGTCTGCGGCTCGAGCACGAGCCTCGGCAGCGAGTGCGATCCCACGGCCACGCCGCCGAAGACCTGCGCCACGGGCAAGGTCTGCATCGACGGGTTCTGTAAGTAGACGTTGCTCGCGCGGGCCCCCCCGGGGCCCCGCTTCCGTCGACCGTCCACCGTTGACCGTCAACCGGGCGAACCGGTCGACGGACAACGGACAACGGCGGCGCTCAACGGCGCGCGAAACGCGCCACGCCAGCGCCACCTACGGTCCCGCCACCAAGGATGACGTCGCGCGCATGCCAGCGGCGTGCTAAAGCGCGCGCCCCCGATGTCTCAACGCCTCCGCAACATCGCCATCGTCGCCCACGTCGACCACGGCAAGACCACCCTCGTCGACGCCATGCTCAAACAGAGCGGCGTTTACCGTGCAAACGAAGTCGTCGCCGAGCGCGTGATGGACTCCAACGACCTCGAGCGCGAGCGTGGCATCACCATCCTCGCCAAGAACGCGTCCGTCCGCTGGCAGAGCAAGGGGCCCGACGGCAAGCCCGTCGAGACGAAGATCAACATCATCGACACCCCCGGCCACTCCGACTTCGGCGGCGAGGTCGAGCGCATCCTGAGCATGGCCGACGGCGCCCTCCTGCTGGTCGACGCGGCCGAGGGCCCCCTCCCCCAGACCCGCTTCGTGCTCCGCAAGTGCCTCGAGCGTGGCTTCCCGGTCATCGCGGTCATCAACAAGATCGACCGCCAGGACGCCCGCCCGCCCGAGGTCGTCAACGAGCTGTTCGACCTCTTCTGTGACCTCGAGGCGACCGACGCCCAGACCGACTTCCCGATCGTCTACGCGATCGGCAAGCAGGGCGTCGCCAAGCGCGAGATGAGCGAGGAAGCCAAGAACCTCGAGCCGCTGTTCCAGCTCGTGCTCGACCGGGTCCCCCAGCCCAAGGGCGACCCCGACGCGCCGCTCATCGTCCAGATCGCCAACCTCGACCACGACGACTACGTCGGCCGCCTCGCGATCGGTCGCGTGGTCCAGGGCACCATCCGCCACAACGACCTCATCACGGTCGTCGGCGCCAAGAACACCTTCAAGGGCAACGTGAAGGTGCTCTCGGTGTTCGAGGGCATGAAGCGCGTTCAGGTGCAGGAGGCCGCCGCCGGCGAGATCGTCGCGATCGCGGGCCTCGAAGAGGTCACCATCGGCGACACGATCGGCATCGGCGACAACGTCCCGGCGCTCGACCGCATCGCCGTCGAGGAGCCGACGATCAAGATCCGCCTCGGCGTGAACACCTCGCCGTTCGCGGGGCGCGCCAAGTCGTCCAAGTTCCTCACCTCGCGCCAGATCCGCGAGCGCCTCATGAAGGAGACGCGCAAGAACCTCGCGCTCCGCGTCGAGGAGACCGAGAGCCCGGACACGTTCGCGGTGTTCGGCCGCGGCGAGCTCCAGCTCGCGGTGCTCGTCGAGCAGATGCGTCGCGAGGGCTACGAGGTGCAGCTGTCGAACCCCGAGGTCGTCACCAAGGAGATCGACGGCGTCGTCCACGAGCCGGTCGAGCGCGTGATCGTCGACGTCCCCGAGAACTTCATCGGCACCGTCACCGAGCGCCTCGGCCAGCGCCGCGGCCGCATGGTGAAGATGCACAACCACGGCTACGGCCGCGCCCGCCTCGAGTTCGTCATCCCGTCGCGCGGGCTCATCGGGTTCCGCGGCGAGTTCCTCACCTCCACGCGCGGCACCGGCCTCCTCAACACGCAGTTCGAGGGGTGGGAGCCGTGGACCGGCACCATGATGAAGCGGGCGAACGGGGCGCTGGTCGCCGACCGCGCCGGGGTCACAACCCCCTACGCCCTCAACGGCCTCCAGCCGCGCGGCATCTTCTTCCTCTCGCCCGGCGCCGACGTCTACGAGGGCATGATCATCGGCGAGCACAACCGCCCGAACGACAACGACGTCAACGCGATCCGCGAGAAGAAGCTCTCGAACATGCGCACGGCGGGCAAGGACGAGAACATCAACCTCGCCGTCCCGCGCACGCTCACGATCGAGACGGCGATGGAGTGGATCGACGCCGACGAGCTGGTCGAGGTCACGCCCGACGCGGTCCGCGTGCGAAAGATCATCCTCGCGTGCAACCGCCGCCCGCGCCGAGCGGACGCGATCGAGGATCAGCAGTCGGTCGAAGCCAGCTGACCGGAGAAGCCAGGGGGGGCGGAAAGCCCCCGGCTCTCGGGCTCGGCGGGCTCGGGCCTCAGCGCCCGATCGTTTTGACCGGCTCGTTGCACGGCTTCCGGGAGCTCCCGCAGGCAGGCAGCAGAAGGAGCACGACGAAAGCAACGGCGAGGCGGCGCATGGGCGCCAGTCTAATGTAGTCTCGGGCTCGCGTGAGCACCCCGGACTCCGAGCAGACGTCGCGCCCCGCCTCTGTCGCTCCACCCTCGGGCACGACGCTCCTGGGGCCGCGTCGGGTCGTCGAGCCGATCGCTCGTCGCCCCGAGCGACGCCTGCCCGGCGATTCGCGCGATCCGCCGGCGATCATCGCCGCGCTCCGCGCACGCATGCGGAGCGCGCAGCTCCGCGGCGACGCCGAGACCGAGGCGAGCGCCGCGGCGCGACTGACGCGGCACCTCCTCTCGATCGACGCGCACCTCGACGAGGCCGTCACCACCGGTCGCCGTGCGATCGCGCTGCACCCCGGCGACGAAGATCTTCGCCGCCTCGTCGCCGAGGCGCTCCGCTCGCTCGGCGAGCCGGGATTGGCCGCGGCCGTCCTCCGCCCGGTCGTCGACGCGGCGTGCTCGCGCGCGTCTCGCGATGCTGCGTCCGCGGACAGCGCGGTCGACGGCCTGCTCACGCTCGGCGATCTGCTGCTTCGCGCGGGTGACGTCGACGGGGCCATCGAGTCCTTCCGCTACGTCGCGGTGGTCGCCCCCGAGCGCCCCGACGGCCAGGAGCGCCTCGCGATCGCGCGGGGCATCGCCCCCGGCGCGATCTCGTCGGAGATCGCCGCCCGCGCGTACATCGGCGCGGCGAAGAAGCATCAGCTCGCGGGCGACGATGCCCGTTCGCTCGAGGCGCTCGCGCGCGCGTTCGAGGTCGAGCCGAAGAGCCCGCTCTCGGCCAACGTCCTCGCCGACTCGCTCGAGGAGGTCTCGCGGATCGACGCCGCCGACGCCGTGCGCGCGGAGCACGCGCGCGCGATCAGCGAGAACGTCGAGGCGGCCGCGGTGGTGCACGCCGCGCGCCGCGAAAAGGCTCGTTTGCGGGGCGATCGGGGCACCATCCTCGCGTCGGTCCTCGACGAGCTGATCGACGTCTGTCACCGCGCCGAACCCGGTCCGGCCCGCGAGCTGTTGCGGCTCGACGCCGCGCTCGAAGAGGTGCCCGAGCTCGCGCGCGCCCGTCGTCGGGTGTACGCGCTGCTCTCGGTTGGCGTCGAGGCGCTCGAGGGTTGGCGGGCCGTCTCGCACGCGGCCGACACGCCGGCCGCGCGGGTCGAGGCCTGGACCGAGATCGTCGCCCGCGACCTCACCGACGAGTCGGCGCTCGCGTCGCTCCGCGAGCACGCGCGTGTGGAGCGCGATCCCACCAGCATCGTCGACGCGCTCATCCGTGGCCTGCGCGGCCCGGCGTCGGCGATCGATCCGAGCTTGCTGACGGCGCGCTGCGCGGAGCTCGCGGGCTGGGCCGACGAGCAGCTCGACGACCCCGCCCTCGCCGCGTGGGCGTGGCGACGCCTGCTGGCGATCGTCCCCGACGACCAGAGGGCGCGCGAGGAGCTCGCGCGCCTCGCGCCGCGGGTCGCGCTCGCCGACCAGCGACTCGCCGACGCCGAGCGCGCCTCGGACGTCCACGATCCGGTCGAGCGGGCCGCGGGCCTGCGCGCCGAGATCGACGCGCTGTTCGGCCGTCCGGAGCGCGAGCCGCAGATCCTCGGCGCCATCGAGGACCTCCTCGAGGCCGCCCCCGACGACGCGGGTGCGCTGGTGTCGCTCGATCGACTCGCCCGCCGAGCGCCGGGTGACGAGGGTCGCTTCGCCCTCGAGCTGCGCGAACGCGTGACCGTCGACCCGGCCGCGCGCGCAGCCGTTCGCCTTCATCGTGTCGAGGCGGCGCTGCGCCGCGGCGACGTCGAGGGCGCGATCGCGGTGGCGGGCACGGCGACCGAGCCCGAGATCGCGCCGACCCTGATCGCGCT
>JALHOE010000384.1 GCA_022843175.1 Deltaproteobacteria bacterium | reverse complement strand
CACCGCGTGGCGATCGAGGGCGCCTCACCCGAAGAGGGCCCGCTCTCGGCGTGGACGCGCGCGCCCGAGGGCGCCCCCACGCTCGCGGCCCGTGACCACGGCGATCTGACGGCCGCGATCCGGCAGGCGCGCGCGTCCCGTGGCAAGCGCGCGGCGCTCGATCCACTCGTGCGAAGGCTGCGCGTCTTCCGCGAGCACGGCCTCCGCACGGTGCTGACGGCGCGCACGACGACGCAGGCCGAGCGCCTGACGTCGCTCTTGCGCGGATACGAGGTCGAGGCGCGCCCCCGCCTCGGCCCCTTCGACGCGTCGCTCCTCGCGGATCCCTCGTTCGGCCGCGACCACGTCGAGATCGTCACCGGCGCGCTCGTCCACGGCGCGATCCTCCCCACCGAGCGGCTCGCGATCGTCACCGAGGAGGAGGTGTTCGGCGCGCGGGTGAAGCGCCGGGCTCCGCGGCGCGACGGCTCCGCGCGCGACGCCGCCCAGCCGTTCCTCGAAGACCTCCGCGCGCTCGCGATCGGCGATCTCGTCGTCCACGCCGAGCACGGCGTGGGCAAGTACCTCGGGCTCGAGCACCGCGATCTGCTCGGGCCCGCGGTGATCGACGCCGACGGCAAGCTCCACCAACCGAAGACCCGAGTCGACCTGCTCGTCGTCGAGTACGGCGGCGGCGATCGGTTGTACCTGCCGGTCTATCGCCTCAACCAGATCCAGAAGTACACCGGCGGAGAGGGAGAAGCCCAGAAGCCCAAGCTCGATCGCCTGGGCGGCACCACCTTCGCGAAGACCAAGGCGCGCGTCGAAAAGGCGGTGCGGCAGATGGCCGACGAGCTGTTGCGCCTCTACGCCGAGCGGCAGGCGTTGCCCGGCGAGCCGCTGCCGCCGCCCGACGAGGAGTACCGCGCGTTCGAGGCCACGTTCCCCTTCGAGGAGACGCCCGATCAGGCAAAGGCCATCGAGGACGTCGAGCGCGACCTCGCCGAGCCGCGCCCGATGGATCGCCTGGTGTGCGGCGACGTCGGCTTCGGCAAGACCGAGGTGGCGGTCCGCGCCGCCTTCCTCGCGGCGACGGCGGGCAAGCAGGTCGCGGTGCTGTGCCCGACGACGGTGCTCGCGCAGCAGCACTTCCAGACCTTCTCCGCGCGCCTCGAGGGCTACCCGATCACCGTCGGCGCGCTGTCGCGCTTCCAGACGAAGCAGGAGCAGGACGACGTCATCCGCCGCCTCAAGGACGGCAAGCTCGACGTGGTCGTCGGCACCCACCGCGTGCTGTCCAAGGACGTCCACTTCAAGGACCTCGGCCTGCTGGTGGTCGACGAGGAGCAGCGCTTCGGCGTCACCCACAAGGAGCGGATCAAGCAGCTCAAGACCAAGGTCCACGTGCTCACCCTGACGGCGACGCCCATCCCGCGCACGCTGCAGATGTCGGTGAGCGGGATGCGCGATCTCTCGCTGATCACCACCCCGCCGGTCGATCGCCGGGCGATCCGCACCATCGTCACGCGTTGGGACGACAACGTCATCCGCGAGGCCGTGACCCGCGAGCTCCAGCGCGGCGGCCAGGTGTTCTACGTGCACAACCGCGTGGCCGCGGACGTCGGCGGCGGCATCTACGACCGCGCGCAGAAGGTGCAGCAGCTCGTCCCCAACGCGAGGGTCGTCGTGGCGCACGGGCAAATGAGCGAGAAGGCGCTCGAGCAGGCGATGCTCGACTTCGTCGAGGGCCGCTTCGACGTGCTGTGCGCGACTTCGATCGTCGAGAGCGGCCTCGACATCCCGCGCGCCAACACCATCGTGATCGACCGCGCGGACATGTTCGGCCTCTCGCAGCTCTATCAGCTGCGTGGCCGCGTCGGGCGCTCCAAGGAGCGCGCGTACTGCTACCTGGTCGTGCCGCCCACCGCCGCGATGAGCGACGAGGCGCGCGCGCGGATCGAGGCCCTCGAGAAGCACACCGAGCTCGGCTCCGGCTTCAAGATCGCGGCGCTCGACCTCGAGATCCGCGGCGCCGGCGATCTGCTCGGCGCCGAGCAGAGCGGCAACGTCGCGCAGGTCGGCTTCGAGATGTTCATGTCGATGCTCGAGGACGCCGTACGCGAGCTGCGCGGCGAGCCCGAGGCCTACGACGGCCACGACATCGACCCCGATCTCTCGTTCGACGTCGAGGCATTTCTCCCCGACGACTATGTCGCCGACGTCGGCGTACGGCTCTCGCTCTACAAACGCTTCGCGCAGGCGCGCGACGAGGAGGCTGTCGACGACCTCGCCGCCGAGATGGAGGACCGCTTCGGTCCGCCGCCGGAGACCGCCGCGCGCTTCGTGCGTTTGATGCGGATGAAGTGCGAGCTGCGCGGCTGGCGGGCGCTCGGCTGCGAGGCGACGCGCGACCGCGTCACGTTGCACCTCCGCGCCGACGCGCCGCTCGACGGCGGCAAAATCAGCAAGGCGGTCGCCAAGAAGGGCTCACCCTGGAAGCTCACCCCCGACATGCGCCTCACGCGGCGCCTCGTCGAGGGTGAGGCGAGCGACGGGTTGGGCGCGGCCGAGAAGGTGCTCCAGGAGATCGCGGCCTTCCGTCGCGACGACGCCTGAGCGACGCTTGGCTCGGTGCCGGACAAAAAGGGTCCCGATCAAGACCTCGGCGGTCGGCTCCTCGACGTCGACGAGGACGACGCGAAGGCGCCGGACATCGCCCTCGATCTGAGCGCCGGCGATCCGAAGGTGCGCGTGCCGCGGGTGGCCGCGCGCGTGAGCCGCCCGGTCGCGCCCAAGCGCCCCGCGCGCTGGCCGTGGTTGCTTCTGTTCGTGGTGTTCGTCGGCGCGGGCGGCGCGCTCGAACGCACCGAGCACGGCGCGTTCTTTCGCCACAAGATCGACGCGCTGGTCCACGCCGACGAGCGCGCGCTCCTGACCGAGGACACCATCGCGAAGGTGCGCGACGCGCTCGGCGCCGACAGCCCCGATCGGGCACGCGACGCGCTCGCGGCCGTCGACGCCGCCCTGCTCCGCGCGCCGCGCCACAAGCCGCTCCTCGCCTGGGCGGCCTACACCGTGTTCGCCCACGAGCTCCGCTACGGGCGCGACGACGCGCGGCACGGGCGCGCGGTGTCGTGGCTGTCGAGCGCGGGCGACCGTCCGCACGCGTTCCTCGCCGCGGCCGCCCGCGATCTGTTGCTCAACGAGCCGGACAAGGCGCGCGCGGCCCTCTTGCGCGCGCCGCAGGAGGTCGAGGCGAAGCTGCTGCTCGGCGCGATCGAGCTCGCGACCAAGCACCCACCCGAGGCCCTGCGAGCGTTCGAGGAGGCGGTGAAGCTCGAGCCCAACCCTCGCACGCACGCGGCGCTCGCACGCGCCCTCGAGCCGCTCGACGGCGCCAGGGCGTTCGACGTCGCGACCGCGCTCGCGGAGTCCGACAAGGGCCACGTCGGCGCCCGCCTGATCCTCGCTCGCCTGTCCTACCGCGCGCGCGAGATGAAGGCGGTCACGAAGTGGGTCGCCGAGCTCGGCCCGCTCGAGAAGCACGCCACCCGGGTCGAGAAGAGCGAGCTCTTCACGCTGCGCGGGCTGCACGCGCTCGACCGCGGCGAGCCAGAGGCCGCGCGCGCGGCGTTCGACGAGAGCGTCAAGCTCGCCAACGGTACGCCCTCCGTCTACACGATGGTCGGGCTCGGTCAGCTTGCGCTGTCGGCGGGCAAGCCGGCCGAAGCGCGCACGCACTACGACGCAGCGATCGCCGCCGATCCTGCGCTGAGCCGGGCGCGACTCGGGCTCGCGTCGGCGCTTATTGCGCTCGGTAAACTCGACGACGCCCGCGTCGCGCTCGACGCGATCAGTGACCCTGCCGTGGCGAACGAGGTAACGAAACTTCGCGCCCTCACCACGGGCAAGCCCAAGAAGAAGTAGCTACGCTGGGACGGGTGCACGAGGTCCCGGTCCGTGATGTCGTCATGGCGGCGCTCCGCCACGACCGCGCGTCGTTCATCGCGGACAACCCGTGCCTCTTCCTCGTCGGCGAGCCCGTGCTGCAGCAGCCGCGCACGGCGCAGAAGACGCTCACCAACGTGTCCTCGCCCGCGCTTCGTAAGCTCGAGACCCTCTCGCCCGACACGCCCAATCCAGAGCCGGTGATCAGCATCGTCGGGCTGGTGGTCGCCGCGATCCGCAAGCGGCAGCCGGTCTTCCCCGAGATGATCACCGTCGGGCGCACCGCCAACAACGACGTCGTCATCCCCGACGCCACGGTCTCCAAGTTCCACGCCTACTTCCGCACGACCGAGAGCAACGGCCTGGAGCTCGTCGACGCGTCTTCGCGCAACGGCACCAAGGTGATGGGGCGGGCGCTCTCGCCGAAGCAGGCCGTCGACGTGGCGCTCGGCACCCGAGTGCGCTTCGGCTCGATCGACCTCGTCCTCCGCGACGCGGGCGAGACCTGGGACACGATCCGCAAGAAGGGCTGAGCTACGCCGGTTGGGCGCGGCAAGGCGCTCGCTGACGCGCGCGCCTGTCAGATAGGCGCGCGCGTCAGCGAGCGCCTAGCCAGTTCTAACGCCCAGCCAGCTCTAGAACGGCTCCTTCGGGATCGCGGGCTCGCTGTTCTCCCGCTGCGCCTCGTAGTGCGGCGAGCAGATCTCGACGTTCTCGGCGAAGAACTCGTCCTGGATCTGTTGGCAGAGCGCCGCCTCGATGAGGTGGAGCTCGTTGGGGCGATCGCAGTATGCGCTGATCTCGTAGCGGACGTAGAAGTCCTCGAGCGCCCGCTGGAGCACATACGGCTCGGGCGTGTATTTGAGACCGGGGGTGTTCTTCGCGGCGAGGAGGAGCAGCCGGTGGACCTTCCGCCACGGTACGTCGTAGCCGATGGTGACCTGAGTGTGGACCTGCACGCCGAGGCCGTCGCGCGCATAGCGGCTGAAGTTGTGGACGTTGCCGCCCTGCACCACCGCGTTGGGGATGCTCACCTCTTCGTTCTTGATCGTGCGAATGCGGGTGGTGAACGTGCCGAGGCCCACCACGTCGCCCACCACGTCGCCGATCCTCACGCGGTCGCCGACGCGATACGCGCGTGTATAGGTGAGCACGAGGCCCGAGAGCAGGTTGGACACCACGCTCGACGAGCCGAGCGAGACGAGCACGCCGAAGATCACCGCCACGCCCTGAAACGCGCGCGAGTCGCTGCCCGGCAGGTAGGGGACCGCCATCACCAGCGCGATCACCCAGATCAGCAGCGTGACGAGGCGGCGGGTCGGCGTCGCGAGGTCGCGGTCGAGGCCGGGGAGTTGGATCCTCCCCTCGCCCACGGCGTCGGCGAACAAGCCGACCGTGCGGCCCGCGAACCGCGCGACCGTGATGATCACGAGGAGGAAGATCAGGTTGGGGATGAACGCGACGGCCGCGGAGCCGACCGCGCTCAGCGCCGACATGAACGGCGCCACCACCAACGGGAACACGCGTCCGCCCTTGTCGAGCGCCCACGCGACCGCGAGGATCCACAGGTAGATCGTCGCGATCGATGCGACGACCCTCACCGCGCCCACCGCCGAGCGCACCAGCTGCAGGATCGCGTCGACCGAGAGGACCTCGACCGAGCGATACCCGAGCCCGCGACCGCGGAGCTTCATCCGCTCCTCGATGCGCGTGACGATGGCGTTGAGGATCGCGCCGAGCCGGCCGAGCAGCCAGATCACGAGGAGGGTCGCGACCAGCGCCCCGGTCCCGCGGACCAGCCACGTGACGAGCTTGGGCGCGAGATGCGGAACTTGCGGCATCAGTGATGACGGAGGATCAGGAACAGGGCCACGATCACCGCCATGGCCAGAACGCCGGCGACGGCGAGGAGCGGCCCACGGCTGCGGCTCGGCCGAGCGACCGCGGGCTCGGCGACCCGCGCCGGGGCCGCGGGGGGAGCGGCCGA
>JALHOE010000383.1 GCA_022843175.1 Deltaproteobacteria bacterium | reverse complement strand
GCGCGCGACGATGACGCCCATCGCGCTCTCGTCTGCGGCGAGCGAGAGCACCTCGTCGAGCGTACGCGTCGCGACGACCACCAGCGCGCCGCGCGCCACCGCCGCGCGAACGCGCGAGAGCAACGCGCCGTCGCGATAGCGCTCGGGATACGCCGCGAGCACCACCTTCGCCCGCGCGTCGTTCGCGACGGCATCGGCCACCGCGCGACGCTCCTCGAAGGTGCTCGTGGGCATCGGCCCGAGCGTGACCCCGCGGACGCGCGCGAGATCGGCGGCGAGGTCTCCGTCGTCTCCGAGGAGCACCGGATCGCCGAGCAGCGCGATGTCGCGCCGAAGGGCAGCGTCGGCCACCGGCTCGACGCCGTTGACCAGGACCTTGCCCGAGGACGGTCGGTCGATGCCGGCGATCAGGCGAAGCACCAGCCCCGCGGCCTCGTCGCCCTCGTCGACCAGGATGGCGAGGCGATCGATCGTGAGGCTGAACCCACGTAGCAGGCCGCCGGCGATGACATTCTGCAGCACGATCATCGCGCGCGGGCCTCGAGCGAGGAGGTGGCCGCGCGCAGGCCGAGGAGCGGGATGATCGCGATCGCGACGGCGGCCGCGGTGCCGCGGGCCGCGCTGCGCGGGACGTCGAACGCGAGCGCCTGCAGATCCTCGAGCGCGAGGAACGGCGAGACCAGCTGGTGGGCCGCGATGCCGACCACCCCCGGCACCGCGAGATCGACGAGCGCGCCGACCGAGGCCGCGGCGATCAGCGCCCCGAGCGCGAGGGGCCGCGAGGGCACGAGCGCGCCGACGACCACCGCGCCGAGACCGAACACCACGCCGCTCGCGACGCCGAGCAGGGCCGACGGGACCACCAGCGAGAGCCGCGCGAGCGCGCCCTCGAGGCCCCCACCGAGCCCCGCGAGGACGAGCGAGGTGGCGATCATCGGGGCGCCGACCAGGATCGCGATGAGCACCGACGCCCCGAACGCGCGGCCGAGGATCCACCGGCGGAGCGGCACGCCCCTGCGGCGGGCGAGGTCGAGGAGGCCCGCCGCGCGGTCGGCCTCGATCGCTCCGAGCGCACCCCAGGCCACCGGCAGCGCGACCGACCAGCGCAGCCCGGTGCCGAGCATGGGGACGATTTGCTCGAAGCTCGCGCGGGCCCCGCCGCCGACGCGCCAGATCACCGCCGCGACCACCGCGACCGCCGTGGCGGCGAAGGCGTCGAAGAGGGCGAGCTTGGGGCCGAAGCCGTCGAGCGCGCGGGCGACGAACCATCGAGCGGTCGGCCCTGTCGCGCCACGCATAGAGGTGCACGCTAGCCGCAGTGACGCTGCGTGACTATGGGCTGCGCATGCCCTCCTCGACCCGGGCCCGGGTGACCGTCTTCGCCCTCGCCGGCGCGATCGCCGGCGTGGTGCCGCTGCCGATCCTTCCGCGGCGCATGCTGCGCGCGATCCGCGGCGCCATGGCGCACGACGTGTGCGCGCAGCACGGCCTCGCGCTCACCGCCGAGGCGCGCGACATCCTCGCCGAGCCGGGCGCCGGCGGTTTGCCCCCGGGCATCGCCAAGGACGCGCTCGCGTTCGTCGCCGGCCGCGCGCTCGCGCGCTTCGGCCCCTACAGCACCATCCTCGCGCCGGTGCGGAGCGCGTTCGACACGCTCGCGTTCGGGCGCCTGCTCGATCGTTACCTCGACAAATACCGCGCCGGAGGCCCGCGCGGCCGCATCGTCCGCATCGACGGCGAAGAGGCGCACGAGATCCGCCAGGTCCTCGATCGCGCGTCGCACCGGGTCATTCGGCCGGGGCTGGCCTCCACCACGGAGCTCGCCGCCGAGCCGCCGGAGGACTACCGCGGCGCCATCGAGAAGACGCTCGACACCGCGATGATCACCGCCTCGCGGCTGCCCGAGTGGGTGGCCGACCGGCTCGACGCGGCGCTCGACGAAGTGATGAAGGGCATGCGTGACGGAGGCGCTGCGTGATCGATCGCAGCGCGGTCACGCGCGCGCGCAGGGTCGTCGTGAAGATCGGCTCGCGCACGCTCGCGAGTGATCCCGCCGTCTACGAGCGCATCGCCAAGGCGATCGGGAACGCCAACCGGCAGGTCGTGGTCGTCAGCTCGGGCGCGATCGCGCTCGGCCTGCAGGTCCTCGGCTGGAAGACGCGCCCCAAGGAGATGGCCAAGCTCCAGGCCGCGGCCGCCGCCGGCCAGAGCGCGCTGATGCGCCGCTACGAAGAGGCCTTCGAGAAGGTCTCCGGCCGCGTCGCCCAGGTGCTCCTCACGCACGCCGATCTGTCGGACCGCGCACGCGCCAACAACGCGCGCGCCGCGCTCGACGCGCTCCTCGAGGCCGACGCGGTCCCGATCATCAACGAGAACGACACGGTCGCCGTCGACGAGATCCGCTTCGGCGACAACGACCAGCTCGCGGCGCTCGTCGCGGCGCTGGTGTCCGCCGATCTGCTCGTGCTCCTGAGCGACGTCGAGGGGCTCCTCGACCGCGAGGGCAAGCGCGTACCGGTCGTCAGCGACGTCGAGCGCGACGCGCTCCCGCTGGTGTCCGCCGCGCCCACCGAGGCGCGCGCATCGGTCGGCACCGGCGGAATGGGCTCCAAGCTGGAGGCCGCGCGCAGGGGCACGATGGCCGGCGCGACGGTGGTGATCGCCGACGCACGCGCGCCGGGGATCCTCGAAGCGGTGTTCGCCGGCGAGGACGTCGGCACGCTGTTCGTGCCCCACTCCGATCCGCTCGCCTCGCGCAAGCACTGGATCCTCTTCACCCTCCGTCCGCGCGGCGCGATCCTCGTCGACGACGGCTGCGCGACCGCGCTCCAGACGCGTGGGGGCAGCCTGCTGGCCGTGGGCGTCCTCGGGGTGCGGGGCGGCTTCGGCGCGGGGGACGCGGTGCAGATCCTCGACCCCCACGGGCGCGAGCTCGGCCGTGGGCTCGCGGCGCTCGCCGCCGTCGACGTCGCGCGCGTCGCCGGCAAGCGGGCCCACGACGTGGAGGCCATCCTCGGCCGTGCGCTCGACGCGGTCGTGCATCGAGACGATCTGGTCGTGCACCGCAGCCGGGACGGAAAGTAGTCCTGCGGGAACCCCCGGCGTGCCACGATGTCCACCTCTTCCATGTCACGTGCGAGCGAGGGGATTGCGACGACCGTGCTTGCGGTCGGCATGGGCCTGACGCTCGCGTTGGTCGTCGATCTGGGCGCGCCGCGCGGGCGCGACAGCAAGCTGGCGACCACCGCCTCGTCCGCAGCCGCGGGCGAGGGATTGGCCGAGAAAATGGAGGCGCAGATCGCCGCCGGAGCCCCCGGCGTCGCCCTCGCGCTCGAGGCTTCCTCGCCGCCGGACAGCAAGAACGGCGCGGCGGTGGCCGCTGCGCGGGCCCGCGCCCAGTTCGACCTCGGCGACGCGCCCCGCGCGCTCTCCACCGTCCGGACCGCGATCCGCATCTGCAACGCCACCGGCGGGTGCACCTTCGGCGAGAAGGCGACGCTCAACCGGCTCGAGGTCGTCTTCGGCGCGGTCGTCGCGGCTGGGGTCGTCGATCCGAAGAGCGATCCGGCCCGGGTCGACGAGGCGCTGCACGGACTGCTACGCCCCGCGGCGTTCGCGCACTAAGCTTCGGAGCCGTGACGATCGACGAAGAAGTTCGGGCAGCGGGGCTGCGGGCCAAAGAGGCGTCGCGCGCGCTCCGGTCTGCGCCCACCGCCAAGAAGGACGCGGCGCTCCGTGCGATCGCCGCCGGTCTGCGCGCGAACAGCGCGCCGATCAAGGCGGCCAACGCCGAGGACGTCGCGGCCGCGCGTAAGAACGGCCTGTCCGAGGCGATGATCGATCGCCTCACCCTCACCGACGCGCGCATCGAGGGCATCGCCCGCGCCGTCGAGGAGATCGTCGCGCTCCCCGATCCGGTCGGGCGCGTCGAGGGCCTGGTGCGCCGCCCGAGCGGGATCACCGTGGGTCGCATGCACGTGCCGCTCGGCGTCGTCGCGATGATCTACGAATCGCGCCCCAACGTGACGATCGACGCCGCGGCGCTGTGCCTCAAGTCGGGCAACGCCGCGTACCTCCGCGGCGGCTCCGAGGCCGCGCACTCCAACGCGGCGCTCGCGAGCATCGTCCACGCAGCGCTCCACGAGACCGGTCTCCCGCGGGACGCGGTGGTGCTCGCCCCCGCCGCGCGCGAGGCCACCAAGGCGATCCTCGGGCTCACCGGCATCGTCGACGTCGTCATCCCGCGCGGCGGCGAGGGCCTCATTCGCTTCGTCGCCGAGCACGCGCGGGTCCCGGTGATCGCGCACTACCAGGGCGTCTGCCACCTGTTCGTCGACGAGAGCGCCGATCCGGAGCGCGCCGTTGCCATGACGATCGACGGCAAGGCCAAGCGCCCCGGCGTGTGCAACGCGCTCGAGTGCCTGCTCGTGCACCGCGCGCAGGCGCCGGCGCTGCTCCCGAAGCTGATGGCCGCGCTCGCTCGCGAGGGCGTCGAGGTCCGCGCCGACCGCACCGCGCACCCGTTGATGGACGGCAGCGTCGCCGCCCGCGACGACGATTTCGGCCGAGAATTCCTGGCCAAGATCCTCGCGGTGGCGGTGGTCGACGACCTCGACGGCGCCCTCGCCCACATCGCTCGCTACGGCAGCGGCCACACCGAGGCGATCCTCACCGAGCGCTACGAGCACACCCAGCGGTGGCTCCGCGAGGTCGACGCGTCGTGCGTGCTGATCAATGCCTCGACGCGCTTCAACGACGGCGGCGAGCTCGGTTTGGGGGCCGAGCTCGGAATCGCCACCTCGAAGCTCCACGCTTATGGTCCAATGGGGCTCGACGAGCTGACGACGCGGAAGTGGATCGTCTACGGGAACGGCGAGGTACGCGGCTGATATGGCGACAACCAAGAAGAAAGACGGAGCGGGGCGACCGAAGATCGGGAGCTCGCACGCGAAGAAGCCCACGGGGCGCAAATCGCCCGGCGGCGCCAAAAAGGCGGCGCGCCCGGCGGCCTCCGCCGCCCCCAAGGCCGCGGCCAAGCCCAAGCGCGGTCCCGCGCAGAAGCTCTCGCGGATCGCGGCACGCTCCACGGCGACGGCCACCGCCACCCAGCGCCCCTCGCGGCGCGCGCCCGTCGAGGTGCGCACCGAGGCCGCCGAGGAATCGAAGGCGCTCGCGTTGATGATCGCGAAGGCCGCCCTCGACAAAAAGGCGGTCAACATCGAGATCGTCGATGTGGTCGGCCGGGTCGACTACACCGACTTCCTCGTGCTCATGAGCGGTCGCAGCGATCGCCACGTGCTCGCCGTCGCCGACGGCATCGAGGACGAGCTGATCCGCCAGACCCCGAAGCACAAACCCACCGCGGTCGAGGGACGACCGCAGGGAATTTGGGTCGTCCTCGACTACGGCGGGGTCGTCGCGCACGTATTCCAGGAAGAGGCGCGGAGCTTCTATGACCTCGACACCCTCTGGCAGGACGCCCGCAAGGTCCCTGTCTCCGACCGCGCGCCCGTCGTCTCCTGAGCTCCTGCGGGGCCTCGAGACCGCGCGCCTGCGCCTCGGTCTCGACGCTGGTGCGGGCGATCGACGCGCGCGTGCAGCCCAGCTCGCCGAGGGCCTGATCTCGCTCCGGCGCGCGGTCGAGCGCGGAACGCTCGCATGAGCGCGCGCGTCCTGCGCGGCAACGGCGCGCCCGCACCGCGCGCACGAGACTTCGCGCCGAGCGCACGGCGAATCGACGCCGCGCGCTTCGAGGCCCGACTCGAGGCCGAGCGATGCATCGCCGAGGCCCGCGCGCGCGCCGGGGAGATCGCCGAGCAAGCCGAGCAACGCGGTCGCGAGCGCGCCCACGCCGCCGCGGCCGCGCTCCTCATCGCCGCGGAGCGCGAGGCTGCGCGCGTGGCCGAGCACGCGACCGACC
>JALHOE010000382.1 GCA_022843175.1 Deltaproteobacteria bacterium | reverse complement strand
CGTAGGCGCTCGCTGACGCGCGCGCCTGGCGCTGCGCCTGCGCGTAGGCGCTCGCTGACGCGCGCGCCTGGCGCTGCGTCTGCGCTCATGCCGCCGCCGCAACAACGCGCGCCGCCTCAGGGCGACGGCGGAATGCCCGCCTTGGTGGCGTCGTCGCAGCCGAGTGGGGTGGTCGCCGGCTTGCCGCTGATCGTCACGACCTTGAACTCCACCCGACGGTTGTCGGCCTTCCCGCAGAACGCGCCGAAGCCGCGCGCGCGGAGACGGGCGCCGTCGATGCCCTGTTGGATGAGCGTCGCGCGGATCGCGTCGGCGCGCTTCTGCGCGAGGTCGAGCGGCTTGGGCTCCGTGGGCTCGGCGTGGCCCTCGATCTGCACCAACTCGATCTCGGCGTGCTGCTTCATGACCTGCGCGACCGCGTCGACGATCGGCTTCGCGGACGCCGTGAGCTTGATGGAGCCCTTCTCGAAGCTCACTCGCTCCACGGGCGGCGGATTGCTGCTCACCACCACGACCTTGGCGGGCTCGGGGCAGCCGTCTTCGTCGTCGATGCCGTTGTAGGTCTCCGGCTCGAAGGGACACTTGTCGTCCTTGTCGACGATGCCGTCGCCATCGGCGTCCTTGTTCTCCACCTTCGCCGCCGTCGTCGGAGGGGGCGCGGGCGCGGATGGCGCGGCCGAGGGCAGCGCCAGGCGCGGCGGGTCCGCGTCCGGTTTGGGTGGGCTCGCACAGCCGATCGCGAGGACGACCACGAACGACGCGCGCATCCCCGCAGTGTAGCCCGTCTGCGGCGACGAACCGTTCACCGACGCTCTATAGTCGCCCCATGACGTACCTGCTGGTCGGCAACCCGAGCGCGCAGAGCGGCCGCAACGCCGAGCGCATTGCGCACGCGCGCGCGCTGCTCTCGGACGCCGGGCTGACGCACGCTTTCCTCCCGACGCTCCCCGGCGGCGGGACGGTCGCGGCCGTGCGCGACGCGCTCGGAGATCCCGCGCTCACCACCGTGATCGCGATGGGCGGCGACGGCACGTTCGCCGAGGTCGCAAAGGGGCTCATCGCGTCCGGGCGCGCCGAGGCCGTGCGCATGGGCATGCTCCCCACCGGCACCGCCAACGATCAGGGCAAGAGCTTCGGCCTCGCCGCCACGCCCGAGGCGCTCGCCGACAACGTCCGGGTGCTCCGCGACGGCTTCGAGACCCGCCTCGACGTCGGCGCGATCACGGCGCTCGAGGGCGCGCGCGTCGTCCGCGAGGACTACTTCTTCGACAGCGCCGGCATCGGGATCAGCCCGCGGGTGCTCGCCCTCCGCAACGAGGATCGCCGCGAAATCGAGCAGATCCCGGTGGTGCGCGAGGTGCTGCGCGATCACCTCGTCTACGCCGGCGCGCTCTTCAAGACGTTCGTCGCCTCGTACGTGCAGGACCAGAAGTTCGACGCGCGCGCCGTCGTCGACGGCGTCGCGACGGAGTGGAAGGGCCTCACCGATCTCGTCGTGAAGGCAACGCGCGTCTACGGCGGCATGTGGGTCTTCGATCCCACCGCGCGGCACGACGACGGAGAGTTCGAGGTGATCCCGTTCCTCGGCAAGCGCGACTGGACGAGCAAGGCGCTCCTCGGGCTCGAGCAGACCGGCGAGGTCACGGCGGCCCTCGCCGCCGTGGGTGTCACCCACAGCGAGCACCTCCGCGGCGCCGTGATCGAGCTCCACCTCTTCAAGCACGACGAGCCGCTCTTCGCGCAGATCGACGGCGAGGAGTTCCCGGCGTCCGGCGTGCTCCGCATCGAGGTCAAGCCGCGCATGCTTCGCCTGATCGTCCCGCGCGAGCAGACGTGAGGTCTCGCCTCTCCGCGCCGCTGTTCGTGCTCGGAGCGAGCATCGCGTTCGCCACCAGCGGCCCGCTCGCGCGCCTCAGCCGGCCCGAGCACCCGGTGGTCGTCGCGTTCGCGCGCTGCGCCCTCGCCGCCGTGGTGCTGTGCCTCGTGAGCGCACGGAGCCTCACGCTGCGTCCGCCGCGCGCGGTGTTCCTCGGGGGCGTGCTGCTCGCCGCGCACTTCGCGTTCTTTCTCTGGGGGCTCGACGCGACGTCGCTCCCGGCCGCGATCGCGCTCGTCTCGCTCGAGCCGCTCAGCGTGGTCGTCGCCGCGTGGGCGCTCCACGGCGACCGACCGCGGCGGCCCGAGCTGGTCGGCGTGCTGGTCGCCGCCGCCGGCGGGGTGATCGTCTCGCGCGGCGCGGGCGCCGGCGAGCATCGGCTCCTCGGCGACGTGCTGGTCCTCATCGCGGTCGCGCTCTACGGGTTCTACGTCGCGGTCGTCCGCCACACCCGCGACGCGCTGCCGGCCACCGCGGCCGCAGCGCTGGTGTATCTCGTCGCTGCGGCGACCCTCGCGCTCGCGGTGGCGGTCGCGCCGATCGCGATCGTGTGGCCGCTGCCCACCGGCTCGCTCCTCGCGATCGGTGGGCTCGCGCTGGTCCCGACGCTCCTCGGCCACACCGCGGTGCAGGCCGCGTCGCGCGTGCTCTCGCCCTCGACGGTCGCGCTCGTGTCACCGGGCGAGTCGGTGCTCGGGATCGCGATCGCGGCGCTCTTGCTCGGCGCGCGCCCGACGTGGATCGAGGCGCTGGGCGCGCTCGTGATCGTCGCCGGCGCGACGATCGCGATCGTGGGCGCTCAGTACGGCATCGGATCCGACGGCGGCACGTCGGGCCCACCGTCCATGCAGGGCGGCGCGTAGCAGGCCCAGCGGCTGTCCTCGGCGCAGAAGCACTGCGACGTGCAGCTCGACGAGCCGGCGATCATGTAGCGGCACATGGTGCTGCTCGGCGGCTTGCAGGCCGAGCCCGACACCGGCTTGGTGCCCGGGCAGCCGGCGACGCAGCCCTCGGACTTGAGCGACCAGCCGCCCGACGAGCAGTAGCCGTAGGTGAGGCCGCCGCACCCGTTGTTCCACTGGCACGACGAGCCGGGCACGCACTTGGTGCCGGGCGCCGGCAGCGTGGTGGGACAGGCCGGCGGGGGCGGAGGCGGAGGCGGACAGTCGCCGCGGTAGAGCACCCACTTCGACATCGCGCTCTCGCAGTACGCGGTGTTGGTGCCGCCGCACCCGTTCGGGTACGGGCACTTGTTGGGGCCGGCGCAGGCGGTGCCCTCGATGGGCTGCGAGAACGGACAGGTCGGGCTCACGCACGGGCCGTTCTCGATGTTCCACGACTTGCCGTCGCACCACGCCGTGTTGGTGCCGCCGCAGCCGTTTCCGTAGCTGCACTTCACCGAGCCGCTGCACGCGGTGAACGCCTTGGGCTGCACCGCGGGGCACCCGGGCGACGGGCACGTCTCGCGCCTGGTCATCCACGCCATGGCGCCGGTGGGGGTCGTCACGCACTGCGCGGTGTCCTTGCCGCCGCACATGTTCGCGTAGGTGCAGAACTGGCCGCTCGCGAAGCACGCGGTGCGGTCGCCGGGCAGCGACGCCGGACAGGGGGGCATCGGCCCGCTGTCGACGCACGGACGGTCGGTGCACGACCACGAGTTCTTGGCGACGCACGTACACTCGTTGCAGCCGTCGAAGCAGGCGGTGCCGGGATCGCACGCGCCGAACCCGCAGCCGCCCGGACCGACGTCGTCTCCCGGGATCGCGTCCTCTCCGGGGATCGCGTCCTCGCCGGGCGAGACGTCCTCGCCGGGGCTAACCTCGGAGCCGCCCGAGTCGGGGCTCGCGTCGGAGCCGTCGTCGATGTTGACCCTGCCCCCACACGCGACGAGCAGCAGCGGCGCCAGAAGCACACCCGGGGCAAAGCGAGTAAGGGAAGTCATGGCGTTGCAGAATAGCAGTGAAACCGGATTTGTCCGGCAACCCGCGAGCGACCTCCTGCGCGCCTCGGCGACCGACCTCGCGGCGCGGATCCGTCGGCGCGAGCTCAGCTCTCGCGCGCTGGTCGAGGCGCACATCGCCCGGATTCAGCGGGTGAACCCCGCGCTCAACATCGTCGTCCGCGACCGCTTCGAGAGCGCGCGCCGAGAGGCCGACGAGGCCGACGCGAAGGTCGCCCGCGGCGGCGAGCTGCCCCCGCTCCACGGCGTGCCCTGCACGATCAAAGAGGCGTTCGGCCTCACCGGCATGCCCAACAGCTCCGGGCTCTACGCCCGCCGCAACGTCCTCGCCGACCACGACGCGACGACCGTCGCGCGGCTCCGGCAGGCCGGCGCCATCCCGCTCGGGGTGACCAACATCTCCGAGCTCTGCATGTGGATGGAGAGCCAGAACAAGGTCTACGGCCGCACCAGCAACCCGTACGACGCGCGGCGCACCGTCGGCGGTTCGTCCGGCGGCGAGGGCGCGAGCGTGGCCTCGGGCTGCGCGCCCTTCGGGCTCGGCTCCGACATCGGCGGCTCGATCCGCATGCCCGCCTTCTTCAACGGCGTCTTCGGGCACAAGCCCACCGGCGGCCTGGTCCCCGGCAGCGGTCAGTTCCCGATGGCCGAGGGAGCGTCGGTCCGCTACCTCACGACCGGGCCGCTCTGCCGCCGCGCCGAGGATCTGATGCCTCTCCTGCGCATCCTCGCCGGCCCCGACGGGCTCGATCCCGGCTGCGAGAGCATGCTGCTCGGCGATCCGCGCGACGTCGCGATCGAGGGCCTCGAGGTCCTGAGCGTCGAGGGCAACGGCGTGTTCGCGCCCGTGGCGCCGCTGCTCGAGGCGCAGCGCCGCGTGGCCCGTCACCTCGAGCGCCGCGGCGCGCGGGTTCGCGTCGCGCGCGTCGAGGATCTCCGCCATTCGCTCGACGTGTGGTCGGCCGCGCTCGCGGCGTCGGAGGGCCCCTCGTTCGCCGAGCTGATGGGCGAGGGAGTGCCGATCCACGCCGGCGCGGAGCTGCTGCGCTGGCTCACCGGCCGCTCGCACCACACGCTGCCGGCGATCGGGCTCGCGCTGGTCGAGAAGCTCCCCGCGCTCCTCGGCAACCGCACGGCGCGCGCGCTCGAGCTCGCCACCTCGCTCAAGGAGACGCTCGCCGCCGAGATCGGCCCGCGCGGCGTGATGCTCTACCCCTCGTATCCGAAGCTCGCGCCGCTCCACGGCACCGCGCTCCTGCCGCCGATCCAGTTCACGTACACCGCGGTGCTGAACATCCTCGAGATGCCGGCCACGCAGGTCCCCCTCGGCCTCCACCGCGGCCTGCCCCTCGGCGTGCAGGTCGCGTCCATCGGTGGCCACGACCACTTCACCATCGCAGTCGCCCTCGAGCTCGAGCGCGCCTTCGGGGGCTGGGTCCCGCCGGCGCGCTGGTTCACGCGGGTGTAAGGTCGCGGCCCGGTTGCACGTTTTCGCTTCCGTGAAGCGAAAGCACAGCCGAGCCCCCTTCGCGCGGACCGACGGAACCCGCGCACCGCGTCCCGCCGCCGCGAGCAGCTTCCGGCTGCCGTCGGCATTGGCGGTGGCGATCGCCCTCAGCGCGGTGGCCACCCCCGCGTCCGCCATCGTGGGCGGGGACACGGGGACCGAGGACGCCGCCAGCGAGGAAGTCGGTGACGCCGCAGACGACGCCGCCCCCGAGGGCCCGGACGCGATCTCCTGCCCACCGCCGCTCGGCGGCGTGCCGATGCCGGTGCGCGTGCACGGGAGCGGCTGCGGGTGCGGCAGCGAGGGCAATGACAGCGGCACGGCCGCGCTGCTCGCGTCCGCGGCGCTCGCGGCGGTGTTCGTGGGGAGACGGCGTCGCGACTAGAAGTTGCTCGTGACGCCGGTGCCCCCGAACTGCTCGGGCGGCTTCGGCGCGGGCTTCGGCGACGACGCGACAGGCGCAAGCGCAGGCGCAGGCGCAAGCGCAGGCGCAGGCGCAAGCGCAGGCGCAGGCGCAAGCGCAGGCGCAGGCGCAGGCGCAGGCGCAGACGCAGGCGCGGGCGCGGGCTCGGGGATCGTGGGCTCCGGGATCGCCGGCAGCTGCACCGCGGCCTTGGGCGGCTCGG
>JALHOE010000381.1 GCA_022843175.1 Deltaproteobacteria bacterium | reverse complement strand
CGCCCGCGCGCCCTCGGCCCCGGCGCGGCGCTCCAAACGCGCCGCCGCGATCGCGATCGCCGCCGCGAGCTCGTGCTGGTCCCCGGCGTCGGGCGTCGTTGCATAACCCATCAATGCATCGCGATACCGCGGGATGAACCCGGTGTCGTAGCGGCCAGCGATGAACTCCGGATGGGCGAAGAGCTTCTCGTGAAAGGCGAGGTTGGTGCGGATGCCCGTGACCACGTACTCGGCGAGCGCGCGGCGCATCTTGGCGAGCGCGCGCGCGCGGTCGGGGGCCCACACCGAGAGCTTGGAGACGAGCGGGTCGTAGTAGCTGCTGATCTCCGCGCCGGGGTACGCGCCGCCGTCGTCGCGCACGCCGGGGCCGGACGGAGTCTTGAGGGCGACGATCTTCCCCGGTGAGGGGAGGAAGTCGCTCGCGGGATCTTCCGCGTAGACGCGGCACTCGATCGCGGCGCCGCGGCGCACGAGCTCGTGCTGCGCGAAGCCCAGCTTCTCGCCGCGGGCCACGAGCACCATCTCGCGCACGAGATCGGTGCCGGTGATCAGCTCGGTGATCGGGTGCTCGACCTGGAGGCGGGTGTTCATCTCGAGGAAGTAGAAGCTGCCGCTCTCGTCCAGGAGGAACTCGAAGGTGCCGGCGCTGAAGTAGCCGACCGCCTTGGCTCCGGCGACGGCGACGGCGCCCATCTTGGCGACGAGCTCGTCGGTCGCGACGGGGCACGGCGTCTCCTCGACGACCTTCTGGTGACGCCGCTGGATCGAGCAGTCGCGCTCGAAGAGGTGCACCACGTTGCCGTGCCGATCGCCGAGCACCTGGATCTCGACGTGGCGCGGCTTGAGGATCGCCTTCTCGAGGTAGACGTCGTCGTTGCCGAACGCCTTGGCCGCCTCGCTGCGCGCGCGGTCCCACGCGCTCTCGAGGTCTTCTTCGCGCTCGACGAGGCGCATGCCCTTGCCGCCGCCGCCGGCCGACGCCTTGAGCATGACCGGGTAGCCGATGCGCTTGGCCTCGCGGCGCGCGTCGTCGAGGTTGCTCGCGGTGCCGCCGGGGACGACCGGGACGCCGGCCTTCTCCATGATGGCGCGCGCGCCGGTCTTGCTGCCCATCGACTCGATCGCGCTCGAGGGGGGGCCGATGAAGACGATGCCGGCGTCCTCGCAGGCGCGGGCGAACTTGGCGTTCTCGGAGAGGAAGCCGTAGCCGGGGTGGATCGCCTCGGCGCCGCACTTCTTCGCGACGTCGAGGACCTTGTCGGCGCGGAGGTAGCTCTCGGAGGCGAGCGCCGGGCCGACGCAGTACGCCTCGTCGGCCATGCGCACGTGGAGCGCGGCGCGGTCGACCTCGCTGTAGATCGCGACGGATTGGATACCCATCTCGCGGAGCGTGCGGATGACGCGCACGGCGATCTCGCCGCGGTTGGCGACGAGGACCTTGGAGAACGGCGGCGGCGTGGGGGAGAGCGTCGGACGCACGCGGGATGGCTACTCCCTCCGCCCCGGCGCGAAAAGGTTCAGAGATGCGACATCGGGATCGGCAGGCCGATGCCGATCATCCCGCGGACGCCCTCGTAGCCGACGAGGTCGATGCTGACGCCGCCGTCGACGAAGAAGTACTCGTCGATCGGCACGAGCGCGCCGAAGCGCGGGCCTGCGCCGAACATCAGCTTCTGCTCCGAGCCGACGATGAGGCGATCACCGTGGACGCGAACCTCGACGAACGGTCGCACCGCCCAGTACCCGCCCGGTGCATAACCTACGAATATTTCGGCGCCGAACATCGACGCCTTCGTGCCGGGCTCGCAGGCGCACGCGAGCTGAGGGAACGACGCCCTCGGGCCGCCCCCGTACCGAAACGGACCGAACGTCGCGCCGCTGCGCAGCGCGATGGTGCTCACGGAGAACGCCCCGTACGGGCTCTCGGCGATGGTGCCGTGGGAGGCGTGCGCCGAGATGTCGAGCGTCTTGTTGAGGCTCGCGGCCGCGGGGGTTCCGAAGAGCAGGATCGCAAGGGGGAGGAGGCGCACGGCGGGACAACGATAGCGGGCGGCCATCCTTACAGTCGTCATGCGCTCCCGCTCAGCGTCTGGTATCCGATCGTGTCGTGGAGGAGCGCACCCCGGCCCCGACGCGTACGCCGTCGCCCTCCGCGATCAGCGTCGCCCACGACAGCGAGGAGGGACGCGCCTTTCTCCAGGAGCGCCTCGCGCTCAGCGGTCGCATCGGGGCCACGATCTCGTTCCTCTTCTGGGTGCTCCGCGCGACGCTCGTGGCGCTGTTTCAACCGCGCGCGCTCGCCACGGCGCTGCTCAGCGGCTCGAGCCTGTGGCACCTCGGCGAGAGCCTCGTCCTCGCCGTCGTCTGGCTGGTCTGTCGGCGCGGGCGCTGGTCGACCCGCGCCCTCCACGCCGTCGACGCCGTCGCGCTCGTCTCGCTGTCGCTCTGCTTCGGGTTGATGGGGTTCTCCGAGGGAGTCCTTCGGCCCCAGAAGCTCGGCGACGCGCTCGTGGTGCCGAACCCGATGGCGATGGTCACGGCCACCCTGCTCCTCGTGCTCGCGCGCGCGATCGTCGTGCCGAGCACCCCGCGCCGCACCGCCGCGGTCTCGCTGGGCGCCGCGGTGCCGATGCTCGTCGTCACGTACCTGGTCTGCGCGTGGTCCCCGATCCCCGCGCTCCATCGCGTCGCAACGTCCGCGACGCTCTACGTGGGCATCTGGCAGCTCGCGATGGTCGCGCTGTCGACGGTGGCCTCGGCGGTCGTGTATCGCCTGCACGCGCGCGCCGTCGCCGCCGAGCAGCTCGGCCAGTACCAACTCGAGGCGAAGATCGGCGAGGGCGGGATGGGCACGGTCTATCGCGCTCGTCATGCGATGCTCCGGAGGCCCACTGCGATCAAGCTGCTCCCCGCGGAGAAGGCCGGCGAGCACGCGGTCGCGCGTTTCGAGCGCGAGGTGCAGCTCACCGCGCGCCTGACGCACCAGAACACCATCGCGATCTACGACTACGGCCGAACGCCGGAGGGCGTCTTCTACTACGCGATGGAGCTCATCGACGGCGTCGACCTCGACGCCCTGGTGCGCCGCGCGGGACCGATGCCGCCGGCGCGCGCCATCCACGTGCTCGCCCAGATCTGCGACGCGCTCGACGAAGCGCACTCGATGGGTCTGGTCCACCGCGACGTGAAGCCGGCGAACGTGCTCCTCTGCGAGCGCGGCCGCTCGGTCGACGTGGTGAAGGTCTGCGACTTCGGGCTCGTGAAGGAGACCGTCGCCGAGGGCGGCGGAGACTTGAGCGCTGCGAACGTGATCGTGGGTACGCCGCTCTACCTCGCGCCCGAGGCGATCACGACCCCGAGCGCGATCGACGGCAGCGCCGATCTCTACGCGGTCGGCTGCGTCGCCTATTGGCTACTCACCGGCACCGAGCCCTTCTCGGGGAGCACGTTGGTCGAGATCTGCGCGCATCATCTCCACTCGGTCCCCGAGCCGCCGTCGCAGCGCCTCGGCGCGCCCATCCCGCCCGACCTCGAGCGACTGGTGCTCTCCTGCCTCGCGAAGAAGAGGGAGGAGCGCCCGGAGAGCGCGGCGGCGCTCGCTTCGGCTCTCCGCGCCTGCGACGTCCCTCGATGGACCAACGACGAGGGGCGCGCGTGGTGGGCGAGCACGGGCGCGCAGCTCCGGCACCGCGACGAGGCGCCGGTGGAGGCGGCGCTGGCGCACACGGTCGCGGTCGACCTCGCCAGCCGCGGCGAGTGAGCGCTCAGAAGCCCTGGTTGATGCCGACCATCGCGTAGAACGGCAGCAGGTCCATCCTGTTGAGCTGCTCGGTCCGCGTCACCCCCGTGCGCAGCGTGAGCTCGGTGTTTCCCGCGACGCGCACCACGCCCTGCACGCCGGCGCGGAGGAAGCCGTTGCCGAACCCCATCCAGGTCGAGTGAGCGCCGGGGTAGGTCTGGCGTTTGTAGGAGTCGCTCGGGCTCACGCGCGTCGCGAGCCCCGGCTCCCAACCGAGCTCGAGGGCCACCGAGCCCCGCTCACGGAAATAGCCGCCGAGGAAGGTGAGCCCGCCGCCGATCCTGGTGAAGCTCGCGACCTCGGTCGACTCTCGCCGCAACGACAGGTCGAGGCGACCGCTGAGGCCGAATCCGTGGCGACCGATCGTCGCGAGCTGCGCGCCGGTCGAGAGGCCGTAGTCGCCGTGGTACGGCCGCATCGGGAGGAAGAAGCGGATCGGGAGGGCGAGCCGCCGATCGAGGAGCGGGAACGGAACGATCGGCGCGTAGGAGACGTCCGCGGTGATCGGACCGTCCACCCCGAAGCCGCCGGAGACGATGTGGTTCGCGTCGTCGAAGCGCGCCGGGTTGAGCGCCTGCGCGCCCGCGAGCGGAGAGACGACGAGCGTGGAGAGGGCCACTGCGGTGGCCGCCATGATGCTGCGGCTCACGGTGCACCTCCGCTGAAGGCGGCGTTGAGCTCGGTGCGGATCAACTCGAGCGACTGCGTGGGCGCGTTGTAGAGCATGTCGTGACCGACGCCGGGCACCGTGACGATGCGCGCGCTCGGATAGTGCGCGGCGAGCCGCTGGTGGTGCGCGAGCGTGTGGACCTCGTTCTTGTCGCCCCTCATGAACAGCGCGCGTCCCTGATAGCGCGCGAGGTTCTTGGTCCAATCGAAGTCGCCCGCCGCGGCGAGCAGACAGGTCTGCGCCGCCGCGCCGTTGCGCCACACCGGCTCCGGCCGAGCCGAATCGATGCCCAGCTTGCCGTCGATGACCGGGGAGGCGGTGAGCACGAGAAAATCGGCCCGCGCGTGATCGTCCGGGGTGACGAGGCGGCGGGCGGACGCGGCGTCCTTGAACTCCTCGCCGAAGACGTCGAGGCCCTGGAAGAGGCGATCGAAGTAGTCGTCGAGCTCGCTCCGCGTGAACGCGCTCGGGTCGGCGAGGACGAGACCGCGCACGCGCTCCGGGTGGTGGTCGGTGTACCAGGTCGCGTACATCGCGCCCCAGGAGATCCCGACGAACGCGACCGGCTTCGTCGTCGAGCGCGCGTAGTGATCGACGACCGCCTCGAGATCGCCGAGGTAGCTGTCCGCGGTGATCTCGTCGCAGTCGTGACGGCGCGACAGCCCGGCGCCGCGGTGATCGAAGAAGACGGTGTGGAAGCCCTCGGCGGCGAGCGTGCGCAGGTGGAGGACGCTGCGGTAGTCACCGCCGGGACCGCCGTGGAGGAACACCACGAGCGGCTTCTCGGGATCGCCGAAGGACTCCGCGTGGAGCTTCGTTCCGTGGATCGCGAGGGCGGGGAGCGAGGGATCCTCGTCCACCGTCGCCGGCACGAGCGCTTGCTCGTCGTAGCCACACGACGGCGTGGAGAGGAGGAGGAGTCCGAGTAGCGGACCCCAACGGCGGGTGCGGAATTCGGTGTGGGTCATGGCGCGACCCAAAGCAGCGGACATGCCACGCGCGCGACCGCACGAATTCGCGCGCGAGGCGCGCGATCCGCACTCCTCCAGCGCGCGGACACTTGTCCGCGCGGACGTCCGCGCGGCGCCCGTTACGGCCTGCCGGCAACTGTTGTAGTCACACGCCGTGTCGCGCTCGTCCGAATACGTCAGCTACGGGCTCATCGCCGCGGCCGTCGGGCTCACGGTGGTCGCGGTCGTCGATCGCGACCGGCCCACCACCAAGGAGCAGACCGCGCGCGCCGGCATGCTGCTCCGGGTGTTCCGGCCCGACGAGATCACCCGCATCACGCTCGAGCGTCGCACCGAGAAGGTCGAGCTCGTGCGCGAGGGCGACAACTGGAAGCTCACCTCGCCGCGCATCGCCAAGGCCGACTTCATCGCGGTCACCGGCTTCCTCAACGCGATGCAGGGCGCGCGGTCCGAGCGCGCGCTCGGGCAGGTGCAGGGCAGCGAGCGCGCGCAGCTCGGGCTCGACGCGCCGCGGGTGCGCGCCGAGATCGCGATGAAGGG
>JALHOE010000380.1 GCA_022843175.1 Deltaproteobacteria bacterium | reverse complement strand
GCCGCCGTCGCCCCTGCGCGCGAGCGACGCGGTCCCCGGGTTCCACGCGATGATGCGCGGCCCGCTGGTCCCGCGGTTCCGCGTCGCCGATCCGCCGCGTCCCCCGCCGGTGCTGCCGCCGCCGATCGTGCCGCCGAAGACGCTCGAAGAGCTCAAGGCGATGGTCGAGGAGGTCAAGCGCCGCGCGGTGGTGATGCGCGAGGCCAACGCCGAGAAGCTGCGCAAGCCGCGCGAGCCGCTGCCCCCGAAGCCCGAGCAGCGCCCCGGCTTCGTCGCCGAGATCCCGTCGGCCAAGAAGCCGCTCGATTGGCTCGGCGAGCGCGCGCGCGACTGCTTCGAGGAGGTCGCGATGATCGGCCTCCAACGCATGCCGTTGCTCGGCGATCCGTTCCGCTCCACGCAGTTCCTCGAGCGGCGCATGCTGTGCGCGTTCGACGCGATCGCTGCGCTCGGCCCCGGCGCGCTGATGCGCCTCGAGCCCCTCGCGCTCGACTCGCCGGTCAAGGATCCGGCGCGCGCCTTCGCCGCCGCCTTTGTCTTCGGCTGCATCGAGGGGCGCGACGCGCTCGGCGCCGCCGAGCGGATCTTCCGCTGGTACGGCCCGAGCGTCGACGACATCGCCGATGGCTTCGCCAACGGCCTCAAGCTCGCGACCAATCCGCTCGTCGACGTCGTCGCGCGCGCGTGGCTGTCGGACCCGGACCCGTCGATGCGCGCGGTCGGCATCGACGTGCTCGGCTACCGCCGCACCGCCACGCCCGAGGAGCTCGTGGCGTGCGCCAACGACTCGGCGCCCCGCGTCGCGACCAAGGCGCTGCCGTACCTCGGGGTGCTCAACCCGCGCGAGCACCTTCAGGCCATGCACGACGCGATCGACAGCGCCCTTCAGGCGTTCGATCTCGACCTGCGCGACGCCGCGTGGACGGCGATGTCGCTGAGCGCGCATCCGCATGTGTCGACCACGCTCAATCGAGCCCTTGGCGACGAGAGCACCACCGATCGGGCCGCCATTCCCCTCGCCATCGTCGCCGACGCCCTGGACGCCGCCGAGCTGCTCCGCCGCGCCGAGGCCAAGCCGACCGAGAGCCTTCTCCTCGCGCTCGGCTGGGCGGGCGCGGCCGACTGCGTTCCCTTCCTCATCAAGCAGGTCGGCGGCAAGAAGAAGGAGCTCAAGACCGCGGCAGCCAACGCGCTCGACCGGATCAGCGGCGCTCGCCTCTACGAAGAGATGGCGATCGACCCCGAGAAGATCGAGGTCGAGGATCCGCCGACGCCGGAGATCGACCTCGGCGGCCCCAAGCCGCCCAAGCCGCTCCCGCTCGCTCAGAAGATCAGCGACCCGCGCGATCTGCCCGGCGAGGGCGCCCCGGACGCGCTCGAGCTGCCGACGACCAACGTGGGCCGCTGGCAGCAGTGGTGGAACGAGCGCCGCGACAGCTTCCGCGCTGGCAGCCGTTATCGCCGCGGGCACCCCTACACCCCGCTCGTGTCGTGGTGGGAGCTCGACCAGTGGCGGGTCACTCCGTTCGAGCGGCGCATGCTTCAGCGCGAGCTCGTCGTGCGGACGGGACAGTACGTTCCGTTCGACCCGTTCGACTTCATCCCGGTGCAGGAGGCGGCGCTGCAGCAGTGGGAGCCGCACGCGCGGAGCGCCTCGGGGCACGGTGGCTCGTGGTCGCGTTCCATGCGACGGTAGGCGAAACAAAACGCCGCGACCGCGGACCACTCCGTCATGGCCGACTACCTCGACGTAACCGTCTATCCGCTCCATGCGCTCCACGTGCAGGGCCAGGAGCTGGTTCGCCACGCCACTGCGTACGGCCGGTCGTCGTCGGTCCTCTCGCTCGTGCCCGACATGCTCGACGCGTGGCGCGCCAAGCCGCAGCTCGGGACGGACTACCTCGTCGAGGGCACCGCCCCCGCCGGCGCGCGGGTGCGGTTCGTCGCGTCGTGCACCCAGGCGCACACCCGCTTCGATCCGGCCGAGTTCCTCATCAAGCGGCGCGCGTGAAGCTCCTGCCGATCTACGGCGGCATCGACGCCGGCGTACGGCCGGTCGCGCGCGAGCAGGTGCACGCGGCGATCGGGCTCGGGATGCGCCCGTCGGAGATCGCCCGCCAGATCGGCCGCGCGCTCGACGATCTCGCCGCGCGGTGCGCCCCGCCGGCGTGCACGCGTGGGTGTGGCTGGTGTTGTCACCAGCGCGTGGACGTCACTGCGCCCGAGGTGTTTGCCCTCTCGAACCACCTCCGCGAAACCCTCGACCGCGACGCCCTCGCGGCGCTCCACGCGCGCCTCGGCGCGACGGCGTCGGCCCTCGCTGGCCTCACCAGCCGCGAGCACCACCTGCAACGCGTGCGCTGCGCGCTCCTCGACGACGCGATGGGGTGCATCGGCTACGAGGCGCGCCCGCTCGGGTGCCGCCGCGGTCACTCGCTCGACGCGGAGGTGTGCCGCGCGGTCTACGACGAGCCCTCACGCGCGGTGCAGGTGCCCGCGGACGCGACGCTGTCGTGGAACACCGGCGCGCTCATCCTCGGCTTTCGCGAGGGTTACGCGCACCGCGAGCGGGCGCTCGACACCTACGAGCTCAACGCCGCGCTCGCCCTCGCGCTCGCCGTGGATCTCGAGCCGCGCTGGCTCGCGGGCGAGGACGTGCTCGGCCCGGCGCGCACCCACGACGCCGCCGAGATCGCGCGGCTGCTCAATCCGGGCGGGTGATCGCCACGGCAGCGCGCTCGCCGGCGTCGCTCCCGGCGAACGCGATCGCGCGATCGGACGGCGCGAAGCCCCGGCGGAACCCCTCGGCGGCGATGCCGATGAGGAGCGGCAGCGCAGCGGCGCCGAGGTGACCGATCCGCTGCGCCGGGTTCTCGACGACGTAGGGCTCGGTCCATAGCTCGCGCGTGCGCATCACCATCGCCTGCCACTCCTGGATCCGCCACATCTCGAAGGTGAGATCGGTGAGCATCCACGCCGCGGGCGTCGCGGCCTCGGCGAGCGGCTTGCCCGCGATCCGGATCGCGGCGGTGAGCCCCTTGGCCTCGAACGACGACTCGTCGTTGTCGGGATTGGCCTTCTCGAAGCCGCCGCCGATCGAGAGGAGCCGCGCGTGCACCTCGAGCCCGGCGCGTCGCGCGACGTCGGGGCGCATGAGCAACACGAACGCCGCGCCCTCGCCGGGGATGACCGCGTCGAGGTTGTCGGGGGTGAACAGCCGCCCCTGGTCCTCGAGGATGCGGATCCGAGTCGGGTCGTAGTCGGTGTGGACCCCGCCGAAGAGGAGCGCGTCGAGGCCGCCCGAGTCGAGCGCGGCGAGCGCGTCGGGCAGCGCGAACGCCGGACCGGCGGCGCCGCGCGCGACCGGCGTGACGCGCGTGTTGGGCGCGATTTCGCGGACCTGGTCCTGGATCGCCTTGATCAGCTCCGCGGCCGGGTTGAGCGCGCCCCAGGTCTCCTTGAGCGCGAGCCCCTCGTCGAGCGCGACGAGCGCGCCGATCCGCAGCTGATCGGCGATCTCGCGGATCGGGATGCACGCTTCGAGGAGGGCCGAGCGGGTGATCAGGGCCGCGCGCTCGAGCCCGACGATGGAGGGGTCGATCGTCGGGAGCATGCCGAACGTGACCGGCTCGCCGTTCGCGTCGGCGAGCGGCGAGGGGGAGAAGCCGGGCATGCCGGTGCGGAGCATGAACGCCGACTGCGTGAGGGTGAGGCCGAGGGGCGTCAGCGCGCCCATTCCGACGACGGTCGCGCGGGTCATGCGAGCTCCGGTTCGCGGATGAAGATCCGGGTGTCCTTCATGCGGCGCGGCGCGCGGATCGCCGCCCGCCACACCAGCTCGATGGCCATCGGCTCGTTCGGCTCGAGCTGGAGCGCGTCGATGATGACGGTGTCGAGGTGGGGCACCATGACCTCGGGCTCACGGCCCTTGGTCTCGAACTCGATCTCGACGCCGACGCGCGGGAGGAAGAACTGCCGCGCGCCACCGCCCGGCCGCAGGTTGAGCAGCGCGACCTCTTCGCCGCCGCGGAGCGGGGTTTCGCTCCACAGCCCGGGGCTCGCACAGACGTTGACGCGATCGTCCTGATCGAAGGGCGGCAGCGGCGCGCGGTCGTTGAGCCAGGCCTCGTCGTAGGTGCCGACGTAGCGACGGCGCGGCTCCCAGTGCCGCCCGATCGCCCCGATGCCGGCCGGCGGCGGGCGCGTCTTGAAGTTGCCGATCGGGTGCGCGGGATCCTCGATGTTCGGCGCCGGTTTGTGGGTGAGCACCGACCCGTCGCGGACGCAGCCCATGCCGACGGGGTTGCGCGCCTCTTCGAGGATCTTCTCGGGATCGCTGTCGTCGAAGCCGCCCCACGCGTAGTCGTAGCGCATCTGGATGCGCTCGATCGGGCGCGGGGCCGAGATGCCGCGGCCGCCGGACTCCCACACCCGAAGACCGAACACGCGACACGCCTTCTGCAGGTATCCGACGCGCACCGCGACGTCGATCACCGGCGCCGGCTGGCCGCCGGGAGCGAACGCCTCGGCGACCACGATGACGTCGGTGCCGGGTTTGCGCACGCAGAGGTCGGAGGGGAAGAGGATGCTGCTCTTCTCGGGCTCGCCCCACGGGACGTCCGCCATGCGGATCATCCGCATGTCCTCGGGCGACGCGAGCTCGGGTGCGCCGCCGTCCTCGGGGACGATGAACGTCGCCTTGACGATGCACGTGAGCACCTCGCCCTGTTTGTCGACCAGGACCTGCGGATGAACCTCGAAGTCGGTGAGGTTGTCGTGCGGCGGTTGATCCATGACGAACGGTCAGTTGAGGCGGAGCATCTTGCCCACGATACGAAAAAGCCCGCGTGACATCGCGAGGATTCGGCTCCCGACCAGCTCGATATCACCGTCCTCGCGGATTCGGAGGGCGCCACGGCCCGTCTTGAGCAGGATCTCGCGCTCGGCCTCGATCTCGACGGTGACCCCCTTGAGCGACACCGAGCGCGGGATCCGGGTCTGGACGACCCCCACGATCAGCGGGGGCGCGCCCTCGACCACCTCGACCAGCACGCCGTCGCGGTTCTGGGCCGCTCGGGCGATGACCTCGCTCTCGACCTCGTCTGCGACGGCAGCGATGGTCGGGGCGCGGTCGCCGCGGAACAAGATCTCGGCGGCGCGCCCGGCCGCCGTGAGGACGCGCGCCGTGCGGAGCCCGGGCGTCGCCGGCGTGGGCGTTGGGGCGGGCGCGGGTGCAGGCGCGCGTTCGCGCCGTTCGGAGGGGGGCGGCTCGGCGCTCACCCGCGAGAGCACGCGCTCGAGGACCTCCTCGGCCTCCTTGGGGGCGTGGCGCCGGTCTTGTCGGGGAGCCGCGCGCTTGGCCTTCTTCTTCGGCTTCTTCTTCTTGGCCGGCTCCTCGAGGAGCTCGCGCAGGACATGCCCGCTCGCCTTGCCACGCGCCACTAGAGCTCCGTCGTCGCTTTCGGGATCTGGATCTTCGGCGCGGTGATGGTGACCATCGGCGAGGTGATGGTGACGCCGCTGCCGTCGATGACGACGCTGCTCGCACCGCACTTGAGCGTGATCTTCGTCTTGGCCTCGACCTTGTGGAGCGCGCCGATGAACGAGGCCATCGCGCCGGCTTCGATGGTGTGATTGCCGCCGATCTTCTCTGCGATCGCGCCGCCCACCATTTGACTGTACATCGCGCCGGCGCTCTCGGTCTCGCTCCCCTTGGCGACGACGACCAGGCCCACCTCGGTCTCGGTCTTCGACGAGCCGACCGCCTCGGAGATGTCGGCGAGGGCGACCTCCACCTTCGCCGCGGACACCGTCTGCGTCATGTCGGCGGTGACGTTGGTGTTGATGCCGTTGACCGAGGCGACGAGCTTGAGCGTGCCGACCGTCTCGCTGAGCGAGCCGTCGATCTTGTGGATGCTGTGGCCGGGGCCCTTCGTGGCATCGGCCTTGTCGATGCCGGGCACCGCGCCCTCGGGGCCGGCCGCGTTGGCCGCGGACCCGCCGCCGCCGCCCGCCGCGTC
>JALHOE010000379.1 GCA_022843175.1 Deltaproteobacteria bacterium | reverse complement strand
GGCCTCTGCGCGCGTGAGCGCGTGCACGTTGCCGAGCGACGCTGCGACCGCGCCCAACGCCTGCTCGGCGGCGGGGAGGGTGCTGTTGATCGCCTGCAAACGGCCGAGCGCCTCGCGCAGCGCACCGAGGGCGACCTCGGCGTGCGGCTTGATGTTGGGGAGCTGGCCGTCGCTTCGCTCGGCGTTCATCAACGCGCCCATCGCTCGCGCGATCGGTTCGGCGGCGTTGAGGAAGTCCGGCGGCAGCCCCGGCGATTGCAGCAACTGTAGACCCTGCGCGAGACCCTCGCGGGCCGTGCGCGCCGTCGTCCTCGGATCCTGGCTCATGGGCGGACCAAGTCTTTCAGAGTTTCAGCGCCTTCGCTACGAGATCGGTTCGTCGAGCGTCACCTCGTCGGCGCCGGGCACCGGGCGACCTTCGTCGTCGAGCCGGAGCAACATCTCGACGGCATCCTCATCGTCACTGTAATAGCGCTCGCGCAGGCCCATCGCGACGAAGCCGAAGCTCCGATACAGCCCGATCGCCGCCCGATTCGACCGACGAACCTCGAGGAGCACGAGGCGGACCTTGCGCTCCACGGCAAAGCCGAGCGCGTGACGGAGCAACCCTCGCGCGTGGCCCCGCCGCCGATGGCTCTCGGTGGTGGCGATGTTCAGCACGTGCAGCTCGTCGGCGACGTGCCAGGTGGCGATGAAGGCGATCGGCGCGTCCGCCTCGCGGACGACCCACAGGTGGGCCCAGGAGCGATCGAGCTCGCCACGCAGCTGGGCCTCGTCCCACGCCGAGCTGCCGAGCGAGCTCGCGTCGATCGAGACGACGGCGTGCACGTCCGCCTCGCGCATGCGATCGATCACCACGCTGCCGGGGACGCGGTCCATCGCCGCCGGCAGCCTAGCTCAGAGTCGAAGTGGAAGCGGACGGCGAATCCCGTTACCCTGCGAGGCGATGTCGCCGAACGCCGCACCTGCCCGGCTCGCGGGCTCCGTGCTCGGCGGGCGCTATCAGCTCGGGCGCATGCTCGGCGAGGGCGGCATGGGCGCGGTCTACGAGGCCGTCCCGCTCGACCGGCCGAACGAGCGCTACGCCGTCAAGGTGCTGCACGACGAGATGGCGGCCAACCCCACCGTCGTCGAGCGCTTCCTCGCCGAGGGCGACGTCTGCCGCCGCCTCGATCACCCGGGCATCCTCCGCGTGTTCGACGTCGGACACGACAAGGGCGTCCCCTACCTGGTGATGGAGCTGCTCGAGGGGCGCGCGCTCATCGAGTACACCGAGCACCAACAGCGGCTGCCGGTGAACTTCGCGGTCACGGTCTGCGCGGGCGTCCTCCACGCGCTCGACTACGCGCACAGCCGCGGCATCATCCACCGCGACCTCAAGCCGGAGAACGTGTTCCTCGTGCCCGGCCCCGGCGGCCACTGGCAGACGAAGCTCCTCGACTTCGGCATCGCGCGCGCGATCGACGCCGCGGGCGGCGGGCGTCGCCGCACCGCGACCGGCGTCCTGCTCGGCACGCCCGGGTACATGTCGCCCGAGCAGGTGAAGGCCGCGCGCAACGTCGACCACCGCACCGATCTGTGGGCGGTCGGCGTCATGTTCTACGAGATGGTCGCCGGCGCCTCGGCGTTCCCGTCCGACGGCGACGACCCCAACAACATCTGGGGCTTGATCAGCGCGGTCCTCACCAAGGATCCGGTGCCGCTCAGCGTCTACGACAAGCACCTCCAGCCCTTCGAGGAGTTCATCCGGCGCTCGCTCTCGAAGGACCTCGACCACCGCTACGCGTCGGCGCAACAGATGAGCGAGGACCTCCTCCGCATCGCGCGCGGCGAGGTGCGCATCAGCGATCCCCAGTCGCCGAACGCGAGCCCGTTCACCCGCGAGCAGAAGCTCGTGCCGATCAACTCGCGCGGGGAGCTCGCGGCGATCCCCGGGGTCGGCGATCTCGGCGCGACGCAGTGGGCGCCGCCGCCGCCGCAGGCGGGCGCGCAGTCCACCATGCCGAGCGGCGTACAGCACCTCCGCCCGCAGATGCCGCAGGGCACGCTCCCGCAGGGGCCCGATCGCGTCACGGTCGACTCGTATCGCTCGCCCCCCATGCCCATGGGTGCACAGCTCGGCAGCACCGTGCCCGCGCAGCAGGGGCCCATGCCGCACGCGCCCATGCCGCACAGCCACGCGCCCCAGAACCTGGCCGCGACGGCGCTCGCCGCGCCGGACTCGCTCCCGAACGCGCCGCACAACGCGCCGCACAAGCCGGTCCACGGCACCGCGCCGAGCGGCTTCCGGCCGCCGCAGCCGCACGTCCCCGCCGGCCCATCACCCCTCGATGCCTCACCGCGCGGCGCCGACGAGCCCGATGGCGGCGGCAGCGCCGCGCCGTGGATCGTCCTCGGTGTCGTGCTCATCGCTGCCCTCGCGGGCGCGGTCGCATGGGCCCTTCACTGAAGAGCTCCGCCAAGGGGGCACCTGCATTGCAGCGTCAGGCCTCATGCGCCCCCTGTTGAGCACAGTGATCGTGGTCGGCGCGGTCGCCGCGGTCGCGGCGTACGCATACAACCGCTGGGTCCGTCCGCCGACTGTGCGCGAGCCGCGCGCACGCGACTCGCTGCATGACCTCGAGGACATCCCGCGGATCACGCTCCCGTGGGGCGCGCTCCCGACGGGCGTGCATTGAAGCGCCGAGGGGTGGATCGCTCCCCGTGCCCGTGCCCGTGCCCGTTGGATCCCTTCGAAGCTACTTGTTCACGCGCTCGATGTACTCGCCGGTGCGCGTGTCGATCTTGATCCACTCGCCCTCTTTGACGAAGAGCGGGACGTTGACCGTGGCGCCGGTGCTCACCGTCGCGGGCTTGGTGGCGCCCGACGCGGTGTCGCCCTTGATGCCGGGCTCGCTGTTGGTGATCTGCAGGACGACGTGCGCGGGCAGCGAGAGGTTGATCGCGATGCCGTTGAAGAAGACGATGTCGACCTTCTGGCCGTCGCCGATCCACTGCGCGTCGTCGCCGACCTTCGACTTCTCGACGTAGATCTGGTCGCTGTTGTCGTCGACGAACACCAGCTGGTCGCCCTCGTCCCACGAGAAGGTGGCCGAGCGCTCCTCGACGTCCGCCGGCTCGAGCTTCTCGCCCGAGCGCCAGGTGCGCTCGAGGACGTTGCCGCTGACGAGGTTCTTGATCTTCACGCGCGTGAAGGCCTGACCCTTGCCGGGCTTGACGAACTGGAAGTCCACGACCGAGTACGGCTGCCCGTCGATCGTCAGTTTGAGGCCCTTGCGGATGTCGCTCGTGTCCATTGGGGGCGGCCGCTTAGCACGAGACCCTCGGCCCGTCGACAACCCAGGCGCGCGCGTCAGCGAGCGCCTAAAACGTCGCCCGACGCCCCTAGTGCTTAAGCTGCAGCTCGGCGAGCTGCTGCCGCGCATCGTTCGAGCGCGCGTGGTCCGGCCACTTCTTGATGAAGGTGCGGAGCGTGTTCTTGGCGTCGTTCCACGCCTGGATCTCGACCTCGACCTGCGCGAGCTCCCACGTGGCCACCGCCTGGATGTCCTTGTCGGGGCAGGTCTCGCTCAGGCCCTGCAGGATCGGCACGGCGTCGCGCTGGCGCTGAAGTCGACGGTAGGCCTGTGCGAGCGCGAGCCGGGTGGCCGGCGCGGTGGTCGCCTCGCCCTTGATCTTGAGCGCCTCTTCGAACGCCGTGGCCGCCTCCTGCCAACGCGCGACGCGCGCGTGGTCGAGACCGGCCGTGTAGCGCTCGAGCGCGAGCTCGTTGCGGTACTTCTCGGCGTAGTCCTGGAAGATGGCGACCTCGGTGCGGGTGAGTCCCTCCTTGGTGGCGGGCTCGACCTGCTCGAGGAACTCGGCGCGCTTGTTCGCCTTCACGAGCTCATAGAGCTGCTGGGCTCGCGCATCGATCTTGGTGCGGGCCTCCTCGCGGCGCTCGAGCTCCTTCACCTGCTTTCGCAGGGTCTCGAGCTCGCCCTTGGAGCCCTCGGCCTCGCTCTTCATGTTCTCGACGCGGTAGTCCCAGAGGACCTTGAGGCCGAAGAGCACGACGAGGACGAACACCGCGTAGGCGGTGGCGCTGTTCCACGAGATGCGCCGCTCGTAGCCCGCCTGGCGCTTGGCGATGCTCTTGAGGTCGGCCGCGAGCGCGTTGGTGAGGTTGTTGGTCTTGATGACCAAGCCGCGGGACTCGATCACCTCGCGGCGCAGCTCGCGCAACTCCTCGTCGACTTCCGTAGCCACAGCGCACTCCCTTTACCACGGATGACCGGGCGGCGAGGGAGGGGACCCCCACCAAGAGGGGCCGGGGAGCCATGGAGCCCTTGCGAAACCGGTCGGGCCGTGACAGAACCCGCGCCCCATCATGGTCTCCGCCACCCAGCAGTCGAGCCGAATCCGCAAGCGTAAGACGACCACCAACGGCAAGGCGAACAAGCGCCAGCGCCGCGCCGAGGGCACCCCCGCGTTCGCCGTTCACCCCGAGGGGTACGACGCGAAGGCGGCCGACGCGAAGAAGCCGGAGGTCAAGAAGGCCCCCGAGCGTCGCAAGGTGGCCAAGGCGCCGAAGAAGGCCGCCAAGCCGCCGGCCAAGTAACGCATTCTTACGCGCGCTACTCCGTGATACGTCCGGGGCCGCATGTCTGCGCGCTCAGGGATCGTTGTCGTCCTCGCGCTCGCCGCGGCGCTGCCGCTGTCGTTGGGCCTCGGGCGGGCACAGGGCGATGATCTGAAGACCGAGCCCACGGTGAAGGGCGAGCCCACCACCAAGGGCACCGAGCTGACGACCGGCTCCACCACGCTCACGCCCACGCCGACGGGCCCGAAGACCGGCAAGCCCCAGCCGACCGCGACGGCCGCGCCCACCGAATCGGCCGCACCCTCGGCCTCGGTCTCGGCGGAGCCATCGGCGTCCGCGCCGGAGCCCGCGCCCTCGGAGGAGCCGCCCAAGAAGCCGGCGCAGCGCTCCTTCGCGCGCAAGAAGATCCCGCTCGCGGTCGGCGATCTCGAGGTGTCGCTCTCGATGCCCGACAACTGGGCCGAGCTGCCCGAGGCAGCGCTGCCGGAGGTCGAGAACACCGAGCAGGTCACGGTCGTCACGCGCAAGGGATTCGGCGTCCACGATCCCAAGGGCAAGCCCCCCGCCGTCGAAGAGGTGATCGTCGTCTGTGGCAAGGCCTCGGGCGACTACTGGGCCGACGCCATCCGCGACGCCGCGTTCACGCAGATGATCGCGGCCGTTGAGAAGGAAGCGTCGCAGTACACGACGCTCAAGTCGATCGAGCCCGACGGGGTCCGCGAGGACAACGATCGCCTGCTCCAGTCGTTCGCGACCGACGCGGACTTCTCGGTCGACGGCAAGGCGGTGCCCTCCCAGCTCGGCAAGGGCAAGCCCAAGGTGGCCAACACCGTCAAGCTGCAGGGGCTCAACTTCATCGCCTTCACCCAAGAGGGAGAGGGCAAGCCGCCGACGCTCGTCGCGTGCTCGGTCGCGTGCGCCCACCTCGTCGCCGAGGGCGACGCCGCGCTGTGCCCCGCCGCGATCGGCTCGATCGAGTTCTCCGGCACCTACGCGAAGGCGCCGAAGCGCTCGTGGCTCGCCGAGCTGCTCTTCAAGCTCAAGTCCGATCCCACCACCATGTGGCTCGGCATCGTCGGCGCCGGCTTCCTCATGTTGGTGCTGGTGCTGGTGCTGGTGCTGGTGCTCCGCAAGAAGAAGCCGGCCGACGCGCACGACGACCACGACGACGAGGACTACGCCCACGGCTACGAGGCCGGGCTCGCCGCCGCCGAGATCAAGTCGATGCACGCGAGCCCCCCGCCGCCCGAGGGCTTTTTCGATCCGCAGACGCTCACGCGCAAGAAGATCTGATCATGCACCTGCTTCGGTTCGCGCCGCTCTCGTTGCTGCTCATCCCCGGACTCGCGCGAGCGCAGGCCACAGAGCCCGAGCCGGAGCCCGCACCGGCCGGCGAGAACGCTACGCCACCCCCGCCGGTCGCTGCGCCGCCGCCGCCGGAGCCCGCGCCGATCGCC
>JALHOE010000378.1 GCA_022843175.1 Deltaproteobacteria bacterium | reverse complement strand
GGCGCGGGCGTGGGAGCCGGCGCGGGCGTGGGCTCCTTCTTCTCGGGCGGCGTCCACGCCGGACCGCCGACGGGAGCGACGGCCGTGGGCGTCTCGATGGCGGGCTTGGGGCTCGCGCTACACGCGACCGCGACCGCACCGAGGGCAGACAACCAAACCAACACCGGACGCGCGCGATTCCCCTGGCTCATGTTGCCGCATCGTGCGCCGCCCAGCGGCATCGACACAACAGTTAAATAGAGCCGCAAATCTGCAGCCGCGTCCCGGTTCGGATTCCCATACCCCCCAACGCCCCCTGCTATCCTGAACGGCCCCCCATGCCCACGACCGACCGAATCGGCAGAGCGCTCCTCGTCACGGGCTCGCTGGCCCTCTCCACGTACCTCGCGCTCTTCTCGCTCGGTCGCTACGAGGGCCTGTTCCGCGGGCTCTACACGCACGCGCAGGCCGGCCAGAACACGCCCGGGGGCAAGAAGGGGCCGTACGCGCTGTCGAAGGCGATGGTCGTCCAGCGCACGCTGGAGCTCATCTCGGACGAGTACGTCGACCCGAAGCGCGTCGTCCCCCGCGATCTGCTGCTCGCCTCTCTGAACGCCGTGCAGCGCGACGTCGCGCAGGTGCTGGTCCAGGTCGATCCGCAGGGGCAAACGGCGAAGATCCGCGCGGACGACAAGGAGATCAGCATCTCGGTCTCGGACGTGAAGGGCCCGTGGGACGTGCTCGCCAAGGTGCGCACGGTGTTCGCCTTCCTCGAGTCCACCCTCAAGGACTCGCCCGACATCGATCTCCGCGAGGTCGAGTACGCCGCCTGCAACGGCATGCTCAAGACGCTCGATCCGCACTCGGTGCTCTTCTCGCCCGAGGCCTACAAGGACTTCAGCGTCGGCACCTCCGGCAAGTTCGGCGGCCTCGGCATCGTGATCGCCATTCGCGACAAGATGCTCACGGTCATGAACACCATGCCGGGCACGCCCGCGGCCAACGCCAATCTGCAGAAGTTCGACCGGATCATGCAGATCAACGGCGAGGCCACCTCGACGATGGGCATCAACGAGGCGGTCAACCGCCTGCGCGGAGACCCCAAGACCGACGTCACGCTGCACATCCACCGCGACGGAAAAGACGGCTGGACGGGCACCAAGCCGTTCAAGCTCACCCGCGAGGAGATCAAGGTCGCGAGCGTCGAGCACAAGGCGCTCGACGGCGGCATCGGCTACGTGCGCCTCAAGCAGTTCGCCGAGCAGACCACCACCGATCTCGTGAAGGCGATGGCCGAGTTCCGCTCGACCGGCCACGACAAGGGCCTCGTCCTCGACATGCGCGGCAACCCGGGCGGCCTCCTCGATCAGGCGCGCCGCGTGGCAGACCTCTTCGTCAAAGAGGGCACGCTCGTGATCTCCGACGGTCGCAAGGACGGCCGCGAGGAGCTCCCCGCGAAGGACGACAAGAACGAGCCCAACTACCCGATCGTCGTGCTCGTGAACTCGGGCTCGGCCTCGGCGAGCGAGATCGTCGCCGGCGCGCTCAAGAACCTCGAGCGCGCGGTGATCGTCGGCGAGACGTCGTTCGGCAAGGGCTCGGTGCAGAAGGTCGAGAAGAACATCCCGCCCGAGGGCGCGGCCCTCAAGCTCACGATCGCGCAGTACCTCACGCCGGGCGACATCTCGATCCAGGGCGTCGGCATCACGCCGGACATCGAGCTCAACCCGATGACGGTCGACGTGCAGGAGCTCGATCTCAGCGCCGACGCGCCGATCCTCCGCGAGAAGGACCTCAGCGCCCACCTCTCCAACGTGAAGGCGAAGGAGGGCGGGCGTCCGCTCGAGATCGTGAAATACGCGCTCTCCCGCGAGGACCGCAACGCGCTCCGCGAGCGCGGCGGAGACCCGGAGGACCAGTTCGCCCTCGACGCCCAGATCTCGTTCGCGAGCCGCTTCCTCAAGGCGGTGGGCGACAAGACCGACAAGCGCGCGGAGCTCGTCAAGAAGGCCAAGGGCTTCCTCGACACCTACAAGGGCGAGGAGCAGAAGAAGATCGCCGACGACCTCGGCAAGCTCGGCGTCGACTGGACCGACGAGGGCAACAAGACCGGCTTCGACGCGAACAAGATCTCCGTCACCGTCGAGCCCTCGAAGCCCGGCGGCGAGGTCGTCGCCGGCGAGGCGTTCGAGGTGAAGGTCACGGTCACCAACAACGGCACCGTCCCCCTCTACCGCCTGCGCGCCTCCACCAAGTCCGACGCCGGCATCTTCGACGGCAAGGAGCTCGTCTTCGGCCGCGTCGATCCGGGCAAGTCACGCTCGTGGACCACGCCGATGGGCTTCTGCGAGACCGAGGGCTACAAACCGGGCTCCACGGCCACCACGCCGAAGGACGCGCCGCGCGTCTGCAAGATCCCGAAGGACACGCACACCCGCGCCGACGCCATCAAGATCAAGTTCGAAGAGGCGCACGAGCACGTGCCCGCCGAGGCGCAGCTCAAGACCACGGTCAAGGCGCTGCCGCGTCCGTCGTTCGCCTACAGCTACCAAATCGTCGACGACGTCGAGGGCGCCGGCAACGGCGACGGCAGCCTGCAGCTCGGTGAGAAGGCGTCGATCTACCTCACCGTGAAGAACATCGGTCAGGGCCGCTCGTTCGAGACCGAGGCCACCATCCACAACCTCTCCGGTGAGGGCCTGCTGCTGCGCGACGCGCGCTTCGACGTGAGCAACATGGTGCCGGGCGAGGAGCGCCGCGTGCGCTTCACGTTCGACGTGCAGCCCGCGCTCAAGGACGTCGAGGCGAAGGTGCAGCTCGCGATCCGCGACGCCGATCTCCGCGAGTCCGCGAGCGAGCGCGTGGTCATGCCGATCCGGCCCGCGCTCACGATCCCCAAGGCGAGTGGCACGTTCAAGGCCGAGTCCGCGCCGATCGGGTTGTTCGAGTCCCCGTCCCTCGCGAGCAAGCCGTTCGGCCAGCTCCCCAAGGACGGCATCCTCGGCGTCACCGGCGGCGTCGCCGCGGGCGGCGCAGACTGGATGCGACTCGATCTCGGCGCGGGCCGCTTCGCGTTCGCCCAGAAGAGCGCCGGGAAGCTCGGCACCGGCTCGGTGCCGCCGCCCAAGCCCGCGAAGGCCGTCTCGTCGTCCGCCGCCAAGGCCAACGGCGCCGCGCCGCCCACCGCGTTCGCGCAAACGTGGACCGACATCCTCTCGCACTCGCCGCCGGCCATCGAGGTCGAGGCGCTCGATCTCGTCACCCGCACCGACAAGGCCAAGCTCAAGGGCTTCGCCACCGACGGCGACCGCATCCTCGATCTCTACGTCTTCGTCGGCGCGCGGAAGATCTATTACAAGTCGAACAAGGGCGGCAGCGATCCCAAGAAGGCCGCGTTCGAGCTCGATCTGCCGCTGCGTCCCGGCGTGAACTTCGTCAGCGTCTGGGCGCGCGAGTCGAGCGAGACGCTGCAGCGTCGCGTGTTCGTCATTCGCCGCGACGGTCCCTCGGGCGAGCTGCTCGAGACACCGAAGACCGACGAGGACGTGGGCGAGCTGCTCGGTGCGGACCATTCCGGTCCGTAGCGGAAGAGACCTCACCCAACTCGCTCTCCCGGCGCGCTCGAGGCTTCGAGACCCTCACCCAAGCCTCTTGGTCCGTGTGGTGCGTGAGGCTTCGAGACCCTCACCCAACCCGCAAGCGGGAGAGGGCTACGGAGGAGAGGGCTACGTGGGCTTCGTCCGGATCTCCTTCTCCCGCTTGCGGGAGAGGGCCGGGGTGAGGGTCTGAGAGCAAGGCATCCGCGTGTGCGAAGCGAGCGCCTCGCATCGCACCGGGAGCAACCATTCGTCACCGAGAGCGCGAGCACGCGAGGACGTCACGGCGAGAAATCACACTGCTTACTCCGCTCCTCACGCCGCAGATTTATGAGGACCAGAGCGCGCGTGGGCGTGTGTGCGCATCCTTGCGTGACCGGGTTTTTGTCGCTGCGCCGTGCTCGACCTGTGAGTTGGCACACGAACGAATCGTCGGCTTCTTCTTTGCTCTAAGGCTGCTCTTGTCGGATTCTAGGGATCCACGGAGGTAGCGAATGAGGACCGGAGCGATTGTCGCCATTGTGGCCATGCTCGGAGTGAGCGGCGCCGTTGCTATGGCGTGTAGCGGCTCGACCGAGGAGCCGGGGACCACCGTCTGCGATCCCGCGACGGATCCCTCCTGCGCCGAGACCGGCGGCGACGAGACCAGCACTGGGGACACCGGCGGCAGCGGCGGCGACGCCACGGTCACCGATACGTCGCTCAGCGACGGCGCGATCCCCGACGGGATCTTCGTGCCGCCGGACGGCTCGGTCATCCTCCCCGACGGCGCGGTCCTCCTGCCCGACGGCGCGGTCCTCACCGACGCGGCCTATCCGTGCGTGCCCGGCGGCACCCAGTGCACCAACTGCGTCGACGACGACGGCGACGGCCTCGTCGACTGGCTCGACCCGGAGTGCACCGGCCCGCTCGATCGCGACGAGGGCTCGTTCGCGACCGGCATCCCCGGCGACAACATCGACCCCTGCAAGCAGGACTGCTGGTTCGACGGCAACTCCGGCTCGGGCGACGACGGCTGCACGTGGGACGGCAAGTGCCTGCCCGGCTCGACGGACAAGAAGTGCCCGTACGATCCCGTTGCCGCGGCCGATCCCAAGCAGTGCCCGCCGCCGAGCGCGAAGTGCATCACGTACTGCAAACCGCTCACGCCCAAGGGCTGCGACTGCGCCGGCTGCTGCGACGTCTACGACGCCACCGGCAAGGTCTACACGGTGAAGCTCGTCGCGGGCTGCACGAGCGAGGCGCTCGGCGACGCGACCAAGTGCCCCACCTGCACCAAGATCGCCGACTGCTCCAACCCGTGCGGCAAGTGCGACTGGTGCCTCGGCAAGACGTCGCTCCCGCCGGAGTGCTACCCGCCGCCGCCCGACGCCGGTGTTCCCCCGGACGGCGCGCCGCCGCCGGACGGCACCCCGCCGGACGCGATCACGCCCCCGCCGGATGCGCCGCCGCCGTCCACGTGCCCCGCCGGTCTGCTGTCCTGCAGCCCGACGATCGCGTGCCCGATCGGCCAGTACTGTCTGACCGGCTGCTGCATCAAGCCGCCGACGTGATCACCTTCGGAGGACGCGCATGCTGAGGATTTCTTCTCGTCTCCTGGTTGTCGTCTCCTGCCTCGGGCTCTCCGGTGCGATCGCCGCCGCGTGCGGTGGCTCGAGCGAGGATGCCCCGGCAGAGACATGCGATCCGGCGACGAACCCCGCCTGCGCGCAACCCGACGACGGCGCGGTTCCCACCGCGGAGATCGGCACATCGGGCATGTACCCGCCCGGGTCGACGGTCCTGCCGGACGGCGCAGTCATGCTGCCCGACGGCGCGATCGTCGGCTCCGATGCGCTGGTGGGCTGCGTGCCCGGCGCCACGCAGTGCACCAACTGCAAGGACGACGACGGCGACGGCCTGATCGACTGGCTCGATCCGGAGTGCACCGGCCCGCTCGACAACGACGAGAACTCGTTCGCCACGGGCATCCCCGGCGACAACATCGACCCGTGCAAGCAGGACTGCTGGTTCGACGGAAACAGCGGCTCTGGCAACGACGGGTGCCTCTTCGCGAGCAAGTGCCTCAAGGGATCGACGGAGCCGAAGTGTCCGTACGATCCCGTGGCGGCGGCCGATCCGAAGCAGTGCCCGCCGCCGAGCGAGAAGTGCATCAAGTACTGCAAGCCGCTCACGCCGAAGGGCTGCGACTGCGCGGGGTGCTGTCAGGTCTTCGACCCCGCCGGCAAGATGTACCAGGTGAAGCTCACCGGCACGTGCACCTACGAGACGCTGAGCGATCCCACCAAGTGCCCCACCTGCGCGCCGATCGCGGACTGCAACAACCCGTGCGGCAAGTGCGACTTCTGCCTCGGCAAGCTGACGCTCCCGCCGGAGTGCTACCCGCCGCCGCCGGACGCCGGTGTCGACGCGCCGCCCCCGGAGGACGCGCCGCCCCCGCCCCCGCCCGGCGACTGTCCCGCCGGTATCGCCAAGTGCAGCCCGTCGGTCGCCTGCCCTGCGGGGCAGTACTGCCTCACCGGCTGCTGCGTCACGCCGCCGAAGTGAGTGCGTCGGTCGTTGCGGGTTAGGCGCTCGCTGACGCGCGCGCCTATCAA
>JALHOE010000377.1 GCA_022843175.1 Deltaproteobacteria bacterium | reverse complement strand
CGGCGCGGGCGCGGCGGTCGACGGCGACGAGCCGAGCGCCGCCGCCCTCGCCGCGGACGAGCGCGCGCGGGAGCGGCGCTGTGGCGGGGAGACGGCCGAAGGTCTCTTCGGGGGCGGGCGGCGGCGGCGGCTCGAGGCCCTTGAGCGAGAGCTGGTCAGCGCGGGGTCTTCCCCGCCCGCGCCCGCGAATAGGGGAAGGGTGCGTCGTCGTCGCGGTCGGGTGTGCGTGGCTCGTGGGGATCGGGATCGACCAGGTCACCTCTTGCTGGAGCGCGGGGAGGCGACGGAGATGCGCGACGATCGGCAGCTCGGTCCAGCGGACGCAGGCGATCCGTCGTGTGGGGTGCTCGGAAGGCAACGTCGTCGGCGTCGGCGTCATGAGCGGGCTCCGATAAATCCGTCGTGCGGGGCGGGGGTATGGCGAGGCGGGGGTCGCCGAGGAGAGCAGACACCGCGTCGGCGAAGGGGGTGCGGGCGATGCCGCTCGGTGGCGCGAGGAAGGGCGGCGGCTCGCCCCACAGGATCAGCGGGGTGTGCGCGTCGCCGTCGGTGTGCGTGCCGGCGCCGACGCGGCGTGCATTGGCGAGACGCGAGAGGCGGGCGAGAGCCGTGGGGTGCAGCGCGCGATGCATCTCGAGCGCGACGATGGAGAACGAGCCGGAGCGCAGCGCGATATCTGCGGCGACGTGCGCTTCGTGCGCGTCGGCCGGGCGGACGACGACCAAGCGACCCTCGAGATCGAGCAGATCGCCCGGGGTGAGCGTGCAGTGCGTGTCGATCCACAGGGCGGGGCGGCCCAACGGATCGTCGGCGAGGCGGAGCAGCGTCCATGCGGCGAGCCACGCGAGACCGCCCTGACCGACGGCCACCTCGAGCCAGAGGAACGACTGGCGCCGGAGCTCCGCGAGCTTTTCTGCGCTCCCCTCGCGACGCGCCGCGGGCGCGACGATGGGTGACGCGACCGCGCCCGGAAACCTACGGACGAGGTCGTTCCGGAGCTGCGCCAGAGCCAGCTCGCGCGAGTTGGGCTCGGGGGGCGGGAGGCTGGGGAGTGCGCTCATCTGGACTCCTGTTCAGGGTAGGTCGTTAACCGCCTGTAGCAAGGTCCTGGCCGTCGTGCGCGGACAGGGAATGTCCGGCTGGATGAGCTTCCCCCGGACTTCGGTCCGGGGACTTCCGGTCAGAAGAAGTTACCGATCGTGAACTCGAACACGCTGCTCTCTTCGTAGGGCAGCTTGTTGATCGGGAAGCCCCACTCGAAGCGGAGCGGGCCGAGCGGCGAGAACCAGCGGACGCCGGCGCCGTACGACGTGCGGAGCTTGAGGAGGTTCTTGTTGCAGGGGTCGACGACCGACGAGAGCGGCGAGCCGCGCGCGGCCTCGCAGTAGAGCGACTCGACGTTGAACGCGTTGCCCGCATCGAAAAAGATGACGCCGCGGATGCCGACCTTGTCGAGGATCGGGAACTCGAGCTCGAAGTTCGAGTACAGCTGCATGTTGCCGCCGATGTTGGCGCCGTTCGTGATCAGCGACGTGTTCGGATCGAGGTTCGCGTTGAGCGGCAGGCGCGGACCGAGGGAGCGCAGACGGTAGCCGCGGACGTCGAAGATGCCGCCGAGGAAGAAGCGCGCGAAGATCGGCACGCCGCTCACGCGCGGGCTCGAGACATGGCCCCACTCGGTGTTCGACTTGAGCACCCAGTTGTTGCCGAGGTTGTAATAGAAGCGCGCGTTGAGGCGGTGCCGGAGGAACTCGTTCTCCGAGCCGAACATCTTGTCGGCGAGCTCGCTCGACGCCTGGAGGAACACGCCGTTGGTCGGGAAGAGGCGGTTGTCGCGCGTGTCGTAGACGAGCGAGAGGCGGAACGACGAGAGGAAGCCGTCGTTGAACAGGTTCCGCAGCGGCAGCCGCTGGAAGAAGCTGAGCGCCGCGCTGGTGCCGAGGAACGTGCCGCTCTGGGTGGTCGTGACCTTGACCCGCTCCGCCGTGTAGGTCGCGTTCACGCGCAGCCACGGCATGATGATCGGGTAGCCGAGGGTGAACTGACCGCCGAGCGACGTCTGGGAGAAGGAGTCGTAGATGCGGAGCTGGTCGTAGAGATCGACCGCGGCCGACCACGTGGTGCCGAAGAGGTACGGCTCGAAGAAGCGGATGTTGACGAGCTGGCGGAGGCCGGAGACCTGCGCCTGCAGCGCGAGCGACTGTCCGCGGCCGAAGAGGTTGGCCTGCTGGATCTGCGCGGTGGCGATGAACGACTCGATCGACGAGAAGCCGGCGCCGATCTGGAACGTGCCGGTCGGGCGCTCGGCGACCTCGAAGTAGACGTCGACGACGTCGGCCGCGGCGCCCTTCTCGGTGGACACATCGACGCGTTCGAAGAAGCCGAGGGCCAACACGCGCCGGCGGGACTCGTCGAGGCCGGTCTCCGAGTAGAGCTGCCCCTCGTCGATGATCATCTCGCGGCGGATGACCTTGTCGCTCGTCTTGCTGTTGCCGCGGACCTCGATGCGGCCGATGTGCACGAGCGGACCGCGCTTGATCGGCACGCGGATCGACACCTCGCGCTTGTCGAAGTCGAGCGAGGTCTGCGGGTCGGCCTCGACGTTGGCGTAGCCGCCGTCCTTGTAGAGCGTCTTGACCGACTGGAGGTCCTTGACGAGGGCGGCGCGATTGAAGGTGTCGCCCGCCTTCATCGTGACCATCTGGCGCAGCGCCTTGCGGCCGCCGAGGGGCTCGACCTCGTTGCCGTCGGCGTCGACCTCGTAGACGTCGAGGCGCTTGACGCTGAACTGCGGGCCCTCCTCGATGAGGATCGTGACCTCGATGCCCTCGCGGTCGGGGGTGAGCATCACCCGCGGGGTGCCGACCGAGATCGAGAGGAAGCCCTTGTCGGCGTAGAGCGCCTGGATCATCAGGACGTCGCGCTCGAAGACGTCTTTGCGATACGTCGAGCCGCTGCCGAGGCCGAGGAAGCCGCCCTGCGCCGAGAGCATGATCGCCCGGAGGTCGTCGTCGGCGATGTGGTGGTTGCCGACGAAGGTGATCTTCTTGATCGAGACCTCCTGGCCCTCGGTGATGACGAACTTGACCGTCGCCTCGTTGTCCTTGTGCGGGATGATCTCCTGCGAGACCTTGGCGAGGAAGTAGCCCTTCTCGGCGTACTTATCGCGGATCTTCTGCACGCTGCGGCGCACCGCGGGGACCGACAGGACCGTGTTCTCCTTGACCTCGATGTCGTCGCGGAGCTTGTCGGTCTCGAAGGCTTTGTTGCCCTCGAAGACGACCGCCCGCACGTTCGGGCGCTCGCGGACGTGGATCCGCAGGTCCACCGTGCCGTCGTCGTTGCGGGTGAGGTCGGCCTCGATGTCGTCGAAGAGGCCGGAGCCCCAGAGCTCGCGCACGTCGCGCGACAGCACCGACGGCGAGAACGGCCCCTGCGGCTTGAGGCGGAGGTAGTCGGTGATTCGGTCGGCGCCGACGCGGGCGTTGCCGTCGATCTCGATCTTGTTGATGATCGCGCCGTCTGCCTCTTCGGCGAGCGTCTTGGGGATGCTCGGGAGGAGCGGCTCGGCCTCGGACCCGGCGGGCGCGACCGACGCGGAGGCCGACCCCGACGGAGCGACCGACCCCGAGCCCGACGCGGACGCGGAGCCCGGGGCCGCCGGCCCCTGCGCGACCGCCCGCGGAGAGCCGAGCAGTACCGCGACCAGGGTCCCGAGGACCACCACGGCGAACCAGGTCCGCAGACCCCTTGCCCGGTACCCGTCGCGCGGACCTGAACTGCGCGCGATTCTGGTCGGGGACACGGGCATTTGTTAGCGAGGACGAAGAAAGACCCCGGGGTTCGGGCGGGGAAGTCCGGGCGGCATAGGGTGATGAAGCCTCGGGGGTCAATTCCACAGTGAACCCGCCCCCATGTGCCGACCGCCGCGACATGTGCGCAGCTCCGCGCAGAGCGGAAGACACGCGCTCTCGTCGAAACGCACATCGCCATCCCTCGACGCGCGCCCCTCCCTTTGCGCAGAATGCATTTCCTGATCGAGCGTCAGACAGCCTTGAGTTCGCGCAATAGTTCTGAGGTCGCCTAGCTGATGGGACGTCGTCGGTCGATCCACGCATTGCTCGCAGCGGGAGCGTTACTGCTCCTCGCCTTGCCTGCGCGGACTGCAGGGACCGACGTCGCGGCGCAGGAGAAGATCCTCAAGACGTCCGACGACTTCCGCTTCCGTGTCGACGCGTGCCTGAAGCTCGGTTCGAGCGGCGATTTCAAGGCGCGAAAACCGCTGGAATACGCGCTCGAAGACCCCCATCCCACGGTTCGGCAAGCGGCCGCGAGCGGCCTCGCGAAGCTCGGCGATGTGCTCGCCGTGGCGGCGCTCGAGGCGCGGGTCTCCAAGGAGAAGAACGCGCCGACCAAGTCCGCGATGGAGAACGCCATCGCGACCCTCAAGACCTCCTCGCCGGTCTCGACGGGGACCACGTCGTCGATCGCGCCCGACTGGGGCAAGACGAAGATGATCGTGAAGCTCCAGCGGATCGCCAACGACTCCGGGGTTCGCGGCGACAAGCTCGCGGCCGTGCTCGAGGGCTCGACCCGGGCGAAGCTCTCGGCGATCCCCGGCGTCTTCGTGCTCCCGAGCGACTCCGGGGCCACGCCGATCATGGCGCAGGCGGCGACCAAGGGCGTCCCCATCCTCGGCGTCGACGCCAAGGTGGTGATGCTCGACCAGGCCACCTTCGCGGGCGACCTCAAGATCCAGGCGAAGGTCTCCTACGCGATCAGCAAGCTGCAGGTGATCAAGTCGGCGATCGAGGGCAACGCCTCGTCGATCGGCTCCCTCAGCTCGGCGAAGAACCCGCAGTCGCTGATCAAGCTGCAGGACATGGCGGTCGACGGCGCGGTCGCCAGCGCGATGGGCAAGGCGCCGTCTGCGCTCGCCGCTGCGGTGAAGTAAGCTCGCGCCGGTGCGGGCGGGGGACATCGTCGGCGATCGCTTCGTCATCGATCGGCGGATCGCGGCGGGCGGCATGGGCGCCGTGTATCGCGCGAGCGATCGCGTCAGCGGCGCGCCGATCGCGCTGAAGGTGATGCTCGACGGCGACCGCTCCGGAGAGGAGCGGTTCCTCCGCGAGGCCGGCATGCTCGCGGGGGTGTCGCACGAGGCGCTCGTCTCGTACGTGGCACACGGCGGCGGGCCGACGCCGTGGCTCGCGATGGAGTGGCTCGAGGGCGAGGACCTCGCGGCGCGCCTCTCGCGTGGGCCGCTCTCGATCGACGAGGCGGTCTCGGTATGCCGCCGCGTCGCGGCCGCGCTGTCGGTCCTCCACGCGCGCGGGTTCGTCCACCGCGACGTGAAGCCCTCCAACATCTTCCTCGTGAGCGGCGACGTCGCTCTCGCCAAGCTCCTCGACCTGGGCGTCGCGCGGTCGCTCGACGACGCGGCGCCGCTGACGCGCACCGGCTTCGCGATCGGCACGCCCTACTACATGGCGCCGGAGCAAGCGCGCGCGGCGCCCGATCTCGACGCGCGCGCGGACGTGTTCGGCCTCGGGTGCGTCATGTTCGAGTGCCTGCGCGGGCACCCGCCGTTCGCGGGGCGGGACGTGATCGAGGTCCTCGCGAAGATCGTCCTCGCCCCGGCGCCCCCGCTCGACGTCTCGCCGGCGCTCGACGCGCTCGTCGAGCGGATGCTCGCGAAGGACCGCGCGCTTCGGCCCGTCGATGGCGGCGCCGTCGTGGAGGAGCTCGCGCGCGTGAACAGCACGGCCGCAGTTCGCGCGATCGGCGTGCGCGAACAGCGCGTCATCACCCTGCTGCTCACCGGCAAGGCGGATCCCCTCGCGCGCACGCTGGACCGCGGTGCGCCCGATCCCATCGCGCAGCTCCGCGCGGCCGCCGAGCGCGCCGGCGCGCGCCTGGAGTCGCTCGCCAACGGAGCGGTGCTGATCGTGCTCACCGAGCCTGCCCTCGCGCTCGATCAGTCGCGTCGCGCGGCGGAGCTCGCGCTGCAGATTCGCAGCGAATCGCCGGGGCTCCCACTGTCGATCGCGACCGGACGTGCGGAGCTCACGGGCGGCGCGCCGATCGGCGAGGCGGTCGAGCGTGCGGCGCGCGCGCTCGATCACGCGGGCTCCGGCCGGATCCGCGTCGATGCCGCGTCGGCCGCGCTGCTCGGCGGTCGGTTCGCGATCGCGCACGACGA
>JALHOE010000376.1 GCA_022843175.1 Deltaproteobacteria bacterium | reverse complement strand
GGCGCGACGCTCGCGGGCGCGACCGGCCCCGCCGGCCCCTTCGGCCGCGGCTCACACCCGAGGAACGCCGAGATCGCGAGGGCCGGCACGAAGAGGAAGCGCACGCGCCCAGGATACATGCTCCTCCAGACGTTCGAGCATTGTCCGCTATTCTGCGGACGGTCGCCCGAAACGCCTCACCACTTGCCGAGCCACTCGCGGATGCGCTTGGCGACGGCGTCGGGCGTCAGGCCGTAGCGCTCCGCGAGGTCCTTGTCGGGCGCGGAGTTGCCGAAGTCGTCGATGCCGATCGCGAGGCCGTTGCGACCGACGACGGCCTTCCACTCGTTGGTGCGTCCGGCCTCGATCGACACGCGCGGCAGGTTCTCGGGGCCGAAGACGGCGTCGAGCACGCCGGCGTCCTCGGCCGCCTCGAGGCACGGCGCGCTGATCACGCGCGCGCGCTGCCCCTCGAGCAGCGCGGCCGCCGCGACCGCGAGGTGCACCTCGGAGCCCGTCGCGACGATGACCATCGTCGGATCCTCGGGATCGACGACCCGATACGCGCCCTTGATCACCGCGTTGGGATCGGACGTGCCGGGCAGCGGGGGGAGCTTCTGCCGGGTGAGGACGATCGCGGTCGGCAGCTCCTTGCGCTCGAGCGCGAACGCCCAGGCCGCGGCGCACTCGTAGGCGTCCGCCGGCCGGACGACGCGCAGGTTCGGGATCAGCCGAAGCGCCGCCAGCTGCTCGATGGGCTGGTGGGTCGGGCCGTCCTCGCCGAGGAAGATCGAGTCGTGGGTGAACACGAAGACGTTCTGCAGGTGGCTGAGCGCGGCGAGCCGAATGGCCGGGCGCATGTAGTCGCTGAAGATGAGGAAGGTGGAGCCGAAGGGCACGAACCCGCTGGTGACCGCGAGCCCGTTGTTGATCGACGCCATCGCGTGCTCGCGCACGCCGTAGTGGATGTTGCGCCCCTCGTACTTGCCCCTCTGGATCGAGGGCGAGCCCTCGATGTACGTGTTGCACGAGGGGTTGAGGTCGGCCGAGCCGCCGACGAGCCAGGGGCAGAGCTTGGCGGCGACCTGCTCGATCTTGCCGGCGAGCGAGCGCGTGGCCTCGGGCTTCCCCGCGAGCTCCTTGGCCTTCGCGAACAGCTGCGCGAGCAGATCGCTCGGCGCCGCCGGCGAGAGGAGCTGGTCGTAGCGCGACTTGCTCTCGCCGCTCAGCGAGGACGCCGTCTTCTTCCAGGCGTTGTAGTCCGCCGCGAGCTCGGCGGCGCGGTCCGCGAACACCTTCTTCACCGCGTCCGGGATGAGGAACGTCGGCTCCTCGGGCCAGCCGGCCGCCTTCTTGGTGAGGGCGATCTCTTCTTTGCCGAGGGGCGAGCCGTGGGCGTTGTGCGAGTCGACCTTGTTGGGCGAGCCGTGGCCGATGTGCGTGCGGGCCATGATCAGCTGCGGCCTGCCCTCGCCGATCTTGGAGACCGCGACGTCGAGCGCCTTCTGGATCTGCTCGCCGTTGTGACCGTCGATCCGCTGCACCGACCAGCCGTACGCCTCGAACCGCTTCTGCGCGTCGTCCGAGAGCGAGATCTCCGTCTCGCCGTCGATCGAGATGTGGTTGTCGTCGTAGAAGAAGATGAGGTTGTCGAGCCCGAGGTGGCCGGCGACCGAGGCCGCCTCGTGCGACACGCCCTCCATCAGATCACCGTCGGACGCGATGCCGAACACGCGGAACGTGAAGAGCTCCTTCTGCTCGGGGAACCGCGCGGCGAGCATCTTGCCGGCGAGCGCCATGCCCACCGCGTTGGTGATGCCCTGGCCGAGCGGGCCGGTCGTGGTCTCGACGCCCACCGTCATGTGCGACTCGGGGTGGCCGGGGGTCTTGCTGTCGATCTGGCGGAAGCGCTTGAGCTCCTCCATCGGCAGGTCGTAGCCCGCGAGGTGCAGCATCGAGTACAGCAGCATCGAGCCGTGGCCGGCCGAGAGCACGAACCGATCGCGGTTCGGCCACTTCGGATCCCGCGGGTTGTAGCGGAGGTGGCGCGTGAAGAGCTCGAACGTGAGCTCGGCGCACCCCATCGGCATGCCGGGATGGCCGCTCTTGGCCTTCTCGACGCCGTCGACCGCGAGGAACTTGATGGTGTTGATGCACTGCTGCCGGAGCGACCCCTCAACCTGCATGGGCACGGGCGTACCGGAAGCGCGGCGGTGCGGGAAGTCCCCCCTTCGGTCGGCCGGGCCCGCTCAGCGGCTCGCGGCGAGCGCCTTGCCGATGTCGGTCTTCGGAATGTCGTCGTGCTCGCTCTTGGAGTAGGCGAAGCAGACCGGGTTCGTCAGCTCGTCCACCGTGACGTCGTGGGGCTCCGCGTTGTGCACGGTGCCCTTGAACAGCGAGGCCGCGCGCGCTGCGAAGCCCTGCGAGGACACGCGCGGGCCGTCGAGGTTGCTGTAGATGACGCCGAGCCGGCGCGTTCGCGTCTCGAAGCTCTCGATGTACTTGTTGAACCACGCGTCGACCGGCCCGTGCTCGGCGTAGTACGCGTCGAGGAGGAAGACGCTCCGCAGCTTGTCGCCGAACGCGCCCATCGTCGCGTACAGCGCTTGGTAGCCGCCGGAGAGCGCGATCATCGTGACCCGCTCGATCGGTTTGTCGATGCCGAGCGCGTCGAGGACCTTCTGCGTGAGCTTCTCGAGGGCGGGCGCGTTGTCGAGGACGCCGGGCTCGCCATGCTGCTCGTCGTAGGCGAGCTGGGGCACGAGGACGATCGCGGAGCTGCCGCTCTGCTCGATCTGCGCGGCGAGCGCGTACGCCGTGCGCGGCGGATCGTTCGGCTTGCACGGACGCCCGACGTCGGCGACGAAGCTCTCGAGACAGTTGCTGAAGCCGTGGAACACGAGCGCGACGTGGAGCGGCTGCTTCACGTCGAATGCGGCCGGGACGTGGGCCCACACGTTCGGCTTGCCGTAGCGGTTCACGTTGCCGCCCTCGAGCGTGAGCATGCGCGAGAACGACTCCCTCGCCGGCGGCTTTCCGGCCGGAGCCGAGCCCGAGGCGGAGGCCGACGGCGCCGAGGCGCTCGCCGATGCCAACACGGACACCGAAGCCGAGCCGGCGTCCGGCGGCGCCGGCTGCGGCTGCCGCCGGCAGGCGAGACACGCGATCCCGATCAGGAGCAGCGCTCGCATCGTGATCTATCTAACTTGTGGAGCCGACCGGGATCGAACCGGCTACCTCCTCCATGCCATGGAGGCGCTCTCCCAGATGAGCTACGGCCCCAACGCTTCCGTTGGAAGGGCGCGCACCTTAGCGCTTCGGGCGCTTCTTTGCTGCCCCTTTTTTTGGGTGGGTGTTTTTTTTCGGCCGAGCCGGGGCGGGAGGGGGCGGCGTGGGGATCGGGGTGGCCTCGCGGGCGTCCCCGATCGACGGCTCGTCGACCTCGGCCGGCTCGTCGAGCGGATCGGACGCGACCGCGCTCGCGCCCTCGATCCGCGCCTCGGCCGACGCCGTGCGGTCGGGCGCGATCGACTGCGGGGGGAGCTGGACGCCGAGCAGCGTGGCCAGCTTTTCGACCGATTCCTGCAGGACCTTGGGGACCTGCAGCTTCCGCTCGGCGATGAGGCGGAACGTCTGCTCGCCGAGCTTGGCGAGGAGGCGATCGCGCTGGTCGCGGACGTCGCTCGCGACCTTGGCGGGCCGCAGGGACTCGGCGCCGCGCCGGACGCGCTCGCGGACCTTGTTGATTTCGGACCCGAGCGTGGCGAAGGGCTTCACGGGTGATCGAAGGTGTCCTCGTACACCGGGGGGACGTCAAGCCGAGGGGCGATTCGTGATATCCAACAACGATGAGCGGCGCGTTCGCATCTCTCCGCGAGTGGCTGCGAAGCCCCCGCGAGCGGCCGCTCCTGCTCGGTCCCTCGCTCGAGGATGTCTATCCCGATGATCTGGCGGTCGCGCTCCGGCGCGCGGCCGACTCGATCGTCGGGCTCCAACGCTCGATCGTCGACGCAGGCGCCGAGCTGGTCGTCGCCCCGACCGCCGGAACCACGGCCCCCGCGCTCCACGCCACCGGACAGGCCTACCGCGCCGCGGCCCTCACCGCCGCCGCCGTCGACCTCACGCGCGACGGAGTGCTCGCCGCCGGACGCTCCGCGGCCGTGCTCGGGGAGATGCGGGCCCTCCCCGGCAACCGCGCGCGCCTCGAGGCTCGCACCCACGTCGAGCGCCTCGCGACCTCCGCGATTGATGGCGTGCTCGTCCTCGCCGACGACGAGGCCGCCACCAGAGACATCGTCGCGGCGGCGAGCGAGCACCACCTGCCCACGCTGGTCGACATCGACGCCGCGCGGATCGCCGAGATCGCCGCGGTGAGCACGGCGTCCGCGATCGTCGTCCGCGGCGACGACCCGGAGCGGATCGCCTCCGCCGTCGAGGAGCTGCGCGTTCGCCTGCCGTCGACGCCCCTCGGTGCGCGCTTCATCGCACCGCCTCACGACGCGCAGCTGGCGGCCGCCCGGGCGTGGGGCGTTCTTGCCGATTTGTCGCTGGCGATCGTCGGGGTCTCCGGCAACAACGCACTCGACGCCCTGGTCGCGCTGGTCGATCTTGCGCGCGCGCCCCGCGCGAGTCTGCCCGGTTAGTTGGAACCGAGGCCCCCCTTTTCGCATCCGCTGAGCCATGCTCGAGTCGGAGACGCCCAAGACCCGCCCCATGAAGCACGCCCACAGCGTCGATCCCCACCCCTTCGCCGCGCCGCCCGAGGCGCCCCTGCGCGATCACAGCGAGCTGGAGCTGGTCTTCGTCCGCGCGTGTAAGCCGCGCGATCAATGGCGCGTCGGCGCCGAGGCCGAGAAGTTCGGCGTCGACGCCAAAACGGGCGCGCCGCTCCACTATCCGGGCGAGCGGGGCGTCGAGGGCATCCTGCGCACGCTCATGGACCGGCACGGGTGGGTCGAAGAGGCCGAATACCCGGGCGGCCCGCTCATCGCGCTCCGTCGCGGCGACGCCTCGGTCACCCTCGAGCCCGGCTCGCAGCTCGAGCTGTCGGGCGCGCCGCTGCCGAACATGCACGCGATCGCCGGCGAGCTCGTCTCGCACATGTCCGAGCTCGAGAGGGTCTCGGCCGATCTCGGGATCGTGTGGCTCGGCCTCGGCTTCCATCCGTTCGCCAAGCAGGCCGACCTCGATTGGGTCCCCAAGTCGCGCTACGCGATCATGCGCGAATACCTGCCGACCAAGGGCAAGTTCGGCCTCGACATGATGCGCCGCACGTCGACCGTGCAGGCCAACTTCGACTACTCGAGCGAGCAGGACGCGCTCAAGAAGCTCCGCGTCTCGCTCAAGCTCGCCCCCGTCACCACGGCGATCTTCGCCAACTCCCCCTTCGTCGAGGGCAAGATCACCGGCGAGGTCTCGCGCCGCGCGCTCGTGTGGACGAGCGTCGACCCGGAGCGCACCGGCCTCCTGCCGCAGACGTGGGGCGAGAACGCGCGCTTCCGCGACTACATCGAGTGGGCGCTCGACGCCGGCATGTTCATGATCAAGCGCGACGGCAAGGGCCTCGACAACCGCGGCCAGACCTTCCGCGACTTCCTCGCCAACGGGTTCAAGGGGCATCGCGCCACCCTCACGGACTGGGAGACGCACCTCAACACGCTGTTCCCCGAGGTCCGCCTCAAGCGCACGATCGAGATCCGCGGCGCCGACTCGCTGCCCAAGCCGTACTTCGCTGCGCTCCCCGCGCTGTGGACGGGCATCCTCTACGACGACACCGCGCTCGCCGAGGCAGACGCGCTCACCGCCGACCTCACCCACGAAGAGCTGCTCGAGGTCCGCAAACAGATCCCGTTCGAGGGCCTTCGCTCCACGTTCCGCGGCAAGCCCCTCGCCGACCTCGCCCAGAAGGTGATCGACATCGCCGAGCGCGGCCTCGAACGACGCGCGATCCTCGGCCGGGACGGCAAGGACGAGCGCGTCCACCTCGCCTCGATCAAGGCGCTCGCCGAGCACGCCCGCTGCCCCGCCGACGTGCTGCGCGAGGGCCTGTCCAACGACATGGACCTCAAGCCCGCCATCCTCGAGCGCAGCACGGTCTAGCGCCGCAACAACGGGATAGGCGCTCGCTCACGCCTGAGAACCCCCCACAGGTCGTCCAGCCACACGATCGAAATCCAGTGAGTTAAGAACGCATCGACAACGGTGCAGACTCCGGCTCGGTCGCGTGATCTCGTGTGCACATGACTTT
>JALHOE010000375.1 GCA_022843175.1 Deltaproteobacteria bacterium | reverse complement strand
GGGCGCGACGGCGCGCGTCGTGCGGCGAAGGAGGCCGAAGATGCGGGCGCCGAGCTCGGCCGCGCGGAACGGCTTCACCACGTAGTCGTCGGCGCCGGCGGCGAAGGCCTGGACCATGTCCTGGGTGGCCGAGTGCGCGGTGAGGAACAGCACCGGCAGGTGCGACAGGCGCGGATCGTGGCGGATCACCCGGCAGAGCTCGAGCCCGTTCATGCCGGGCAGGTTCCAGTCGAGCACCAGCAGGTCCGGCTCGTGGGCGCGCGCCTCGTCGAGCGCTTCTTCGGCGCTGCCGACCGCGGTGACGTTCAAACCGACGGACTCGAGCATCGCGGCCACGACGTCGCGCAGATCGAAATCGTCGTCGACCAGGAGCACGCGTGAGCCCTCGCCACGGAGGCGGCGCGGGGTGCGTACGGTCTCCTCGCGCGGCGGCTCCGGCGGCGTCACCGCGACCGTCTCGTCGGTCTTGGCGTTGTCGGTGGTGCTCGGCTCCGAGACGCGCTCCCACGCAGCGGTCGACCGAAGCGACTCCGAGACGCGCGGCGCCGACGGTCGCTCGCCCGAGACGTGCGGGGCCGGCAGCGGCTCGGCGCGCGCGGCGGCGAACTGGCGGAGTCGCTCCCAGTCTCGGCGCTCGAAGACCAGCGCGAGACCCTCGTCGCGCACGGCGCCCCGTCCCGCGGCCGCGGTCGCCCGCGACGTGAGACGAAACTCGAACAGCGCCAGCACCCACTCGCCGTCGCGCACGACCATGTCCGGTGGCGCCGGCAGCGCCTGACCGGTCGACGCGTCGAGCGCCTCGAGCAGCCGTGACAGGTCGTCGTAGCGGTACACGACGCTCCGCACGCTCCTTCGTCTACCCGACCCGGGCCCTCTCCGCTAGGCTCCCCGCCTCATGCGCGGGCGCTTCTCGTTTCTTCTGATCATCCTTGCTGGCTTCGCCGGCTGCGGCGCGAGCTGCAAGAAGACCCCCGACGCGATCGCGAAGGACGAGGGTGGCGGCGAGATCGTCGAGCTCAACGGGGTCGACACCGGCAGCCTGATCGTCACCGAGAAGCGCCTCTTCACGAAGGTCGTGAAGGACATCATGTCGCCCTGCGGAGACCCGGTCACCCTCGAGGTCTGCGTCAAAGAGGCGCGCGCCTGCAAGAAGTGCCTGCCCGCCGCGAAGACGGTCGCGAAGATGGTCTCCAAGGGCGAGGCCGAGACCGAGATCCGCGCGTGGCTCGAGAACCGCTTCGACGACAAGGCCGTCAAGCAGATCGACGTCGGCACGAGCCCCTCGCTCGGCCCGGCCGACGCGGCGATCACGATCATCGAGTGGGCCGACTTCGAATGCCCCCACTGCGGCATGGCCGCGCCGGTGCTCCACAAGACGGTCGAGGAGCCGGAGTTCAAGCCGAAGACGCGCTTCGTCTTCAAGAACTACCCGCTCCCGTCGCACGAGCACGCCGACCCGGCCGCCCGCGCCGCGGTCGCCGCGCAGAACCAGGGCAAATTCTGGGAAATGCACGATCAGCTGTTCACCCACCAGGAGCAGCTGACCAACCAGGAGATCGAGGGCTTCGCCAAGAAGCTCGGCCTCGACCTCGAGAAGTTCAAGACCGACTGGAACTCGAACGACACCAAGGACAAGGTCGCCAAGGACAAAGAGGCCGGCACCAAGGCCGGCATCACCGGCACCCCGTCCATATTCATCAACGGCCGCAAGTTCATGCAGTACGGCCACGGCGACTTCGCCGACCAGCTCAAGGACTGGATGCGCCTCGAGCTCGCGGTCATGGCAGGCGGCGCCGCGCCCCCGCGTCCGGCGCCTTCCCCCTCGGTCTCCGCCTCGGCCTCCAAGTAGCGCGATGAAGGAGCACGTCGGCTGCGGCTGCTTCCCCACCGGGCGCCACTACCCGGGGATCGCGCACCTGCTCCGCGTGCGCGCCCGCGGCACGGTCGCCGATCTCGACGCCGACGCGCCGTGGCACGAGCTGCCGATCGCGGTGATCGACACCGAGACCACCGGGCGCGACGCGGCCGTCGACCGCATCGTCGAGATCGGCATCGTCATCGGTCTCCGCGGCGAGGTGGTCAAGCGCCTCAACTGGCTGATCAACCCCGGCATCCCCATCCCCGACGGCGCGCGCGAGGTGCACGGCATCAGCGACGACGACGTCAAGGACGCGCCCTCGTTCGCGCAGGCCGCGCCCGAGATCGCCGAGGCGCTCCGCGGCGTCGTCCCCGCCGCCTACAACGCCACCTTCGACAAGTCGTTCGTCGCCGCCGAGCTCGGGCGGAGCGGCCTGGTGCTCGAAGCGTTCCCCACCTGCCTCCGCCCCGAGGTGGAGTGGGTCGACCCGCTCGTCTGGGCCCGCGAGCTCCAGAAGTACGAGAAGGGCAAGAAGCTCGGCGAGGTCGCCGCGCGCTTGGGCATCGCGCTCGAGAACGCGCACCGCGCCTCGGACGACGCCGAGGCCGCGCTGAAGATCCTCTACAACTTCGGCGGAGACACTCGCGTCCCGCGCACCTACGGCGCGCTCGTCCAGGAGCAGCGTCGCCTCGGCCGCGCGCAGGAGGACTCCTTCGCGGCGTGGCGCAATCGGCAGCCACGCGCTTAGCGTGTGGGGCGGCGCTGGGTGGCCGATGGGCGCTCGCTCGCGCGCGCGCTGTTGCTTCGCATAGGCGCTCGCTCACGCGCGCGCCTGTCGTGCTCACGCGCGTGACGTTGCGCATGCGCGTGCACATGACGACGGTCAGGATGAGGTGACCGGTGTAATTTTGCAGAGACGCTGGAACAGGCCTGAACAACCGAGATTTCCCGCGTAATCGAAGCGGCGCGGCCGTTGCTCTTGGTGGCACGCGTGAGAGCCCTCCTCGCCATCCTCCTCGCCAGCATCACCGGCTGCGCGCTCGGCAACATCGGCGGCGGCGACGAAGAGAGCAGCGGCGGAGGCGCGGCGGCCCTCTGCGGCGACAAACCCTCGCCGGGTCCGCAGACGATCCGCAGGCTCACCCGGTTCGAGTACCAGAACACGATCGGCGCGCTGCTTGGGTTCGGCGGCGAGCTCGCGAAGGACTTCGCGGCCGAGGAGATCGCCTACGGCTTCGACAACAACGCCGACGCGCTCAACGTGTCGCCGGTCCTCGCCGAGCAGTACCTCGAAGCCGCCGAGTCGCTCGCGAAGCGCGCGGATCTCGGGAAGCTCCTGCCGTGCGATCCGCTCACCCTGGGCGAGGACGCGTGCGCCCGCCAGTTCATCGAGCGGTTCGGTGCGCGCGCGTACCGGAGGCCGCTCGACGGGAGCGAGCAGGCCCGCCTCCGCGCCGTCTTCGAGGCCGCGCGCGATCAGGACGGCTTCGCCGCCGGTGCTCGCGCGGTGATCGAGGTGATCCTGCAATCGCCGCAGCTGCTCTACCGCATCGAGGAGGGCAAGGAGCTCTCGGTCACCGGCGTGGAGCTCGCCTCTCGCCTGAGCTTCTTCCTGTGGGGCTCGCCGCCCGACGAGGTGCTGCTCGCCGCCGCGCGCGAGGGCCGGCTGAAGACGGCGGAGGACGTCGCCACGCACGCCACACGGATGCTCGACGACGCGCGCACACGCAAGATGGTGTCGCGGTTCCACGCGCAGTGGCTCGGGCTCGATGGGCTCGCGACGGTGAGCAAAACGAAGGAGGCCTACCCCGAGTTCAACGACGACGTCCGTCGCTCGATGGCCGAGGAAACGCGCCTGTTCCTCGACGCCGTGTTCTGGAAGGAGGGCAAGCTCGAGGCGCTGTTCACCACGCCGTGGACCTTCGTCGACAGCAAGCTCGCGCGCTTCTACGGAGTGTCGGTCCCGCCCTCGAGCGGCTTCGTGAAGGTGCTCTTCCCCGCCGAACGGCGCGTCGGGCTGCTCACGCAGGGCTCGATCCTCACCATCTACGCGAAGGCGAACCAGACCTCACCCGTCGCGCGCGGGAAGTTCGTCCGCGAGAAGCTCCTCTGCCACGAGCTCCAGCCGCCGCCGATGAACGTCGTGCTCGCCGAGCCGGAGACCGCGCCGGGGAAGACGACGCGCGAGCGCTTCGCCGAGCACACCAGCAACCCGACGTGCGCCGGCTGTCACCGTTATATCGACGGGATCGGGTTCGGCTTCGAGCGCTACGACGGCGTCGGCCGCTTCCGCACCCACGAGGGCGCGTTGCCGGTCGACGCCAGCGGGAGCCTCACCGACACGCTCGACGTCGACGGCCCGTTCGACGGCGCGATCGAGCTCGGTCACAAGCTCGCGACCAGCGAGCAGGTGCGCTCGTGCGTCGTGACGCAGTGGTTCCGCTTCGCCTATGGCCGCAAGGAGACGAGCGGGGACCAGTGCACGCTCAACAAGCTCCGCGCGCGGTTCGCCGCGTCGGGCTACGACATGCGCACGCTGCTCGTCGCCCTCACCCAGACCGACGCCTTCCTCTACCGGAGCACGACGCCATGATCTCGCGACGCCAGTTCCTGCGCGGTGCGGCCGGCGCGGCCGTGGCCCTCCCGCTGCTCTCGTCCCTCGGATCGAGCGCGCGCGCGGTGCCGACGAAGTACCCGAAGCGCTTCATCTACTTCCACACCCCGAACGGCTCGCTCCCGAGCGCGTGGGCGCCGAGCGGCGGCGAGCACGACTTCGTGCTCTCGAAGATCCTCGAGCCGCTCGAGCCGCACCGGAAGGAGCTGCTCGTGCTCCACAAGCTCGACCTCGAGTCGAGCTACCACGGCCCGGGCGGCGACGTCGGTCACGCCAACGGGATGGGCCACCTCCTCACCGGCACCGAGCTGCTCGCGGGCGGCTACGAGGCGGCGATGGGCGGCGGCGTCTCGCTCGACCAGGCGATCGCGAACCGCATCGCCGACGGCACCAAGCTCAGGTCGCTCGAGCTCGGCGTGCAGGCCACCGGTCCGACCGGGTGGATCCGCCTGAACTACTCGGCCCCCGGCGTCTCGCTGCCGATGCAGAACGATCCCACCAAGGTGTTCGAGCGCGTGTTCGGCACGCTCGGCGCCGACCCGCTCGGCGTCGCGCGCATCCGCGCCCACCGCAAGAGCGTCCTCGACGCGGTCTCCGCCGAGCTCTCCGCGGTCTCGTCCAAGGTCTCGAGCGCCGATCGCGAGAAGCTCCAGACCCACCTCTCGGCCGTGCGCGACATCGAGACGCGCCTCGACGCCGCGCCGCTCCTCGGCAGCCGCTGCAAGAAGCCCGACGCGCCCGCGGCGCTCCCCCTGCTCGCCAACGAGAACTTCCCGGCGCTCGGCAGGCTGCAGACGGATCTGATGGTGATGGCGATGGCGTGCGATCTAACCAGGGTCGGCACGTTGATGTGGGCCGGCGCCGCGAACAATGCGCAGGTGTTCGACTGGATCGGCATCAAGCAGAGTCACCACCAGCTCACGCACGCGCCGCCCGGCGAGGCGCGCGAGAGCCTGATCGCGATCCAGCGCTGGTACGCGGAGCAGTACGCGTATCTGCTCTCGGCGATGAAGGCGATCCCGGAGGGGACCGGCACCATGCTCGACAACAGCGTGGTGCTATGGGGCTCCGAGCTCGCGGTCGGCAACTCCCACGTCCGACGCGAGATGCCGTTCGTGCTGGCCGGGAGCGGCGGCGGCTACTTCAAGACGGGGCGCTTCCTGACGTTCCCCGGAAACACGCCGCACAACGACCTGCTGACCTCCATCGCCAACGCGATGGGCGTCGACACCGATCGGTTCGGGAACCCGGCGTACTGCAACGGGCCGCTCGCGAAGCTACGCGGCTGAGTGCTAGATCTTCCGGCGTGACGCCGCAGGCCATTCTCGTTCTCGGAGCGCGCGTCCGCGCGGGAGGAACGGCGGGGCCAGCGCTCTCGCGCCGACTCGAGCGCGCGGCACGCGCAGCCGCGGAGTGGCCCGATGCGCTGGTCGTGGTGTGCGGCGGCCGGGCGTGGGACGGGCTCGTCGAGGCTGACGTCATGGCGCGCGCGCTCGTCGATGCGGGCGTCGAGGCGTCTCGGCTCGTTCGCGAGAGGCTTTCGATGACCACCATCGAGAACCTGCGGCTCGGGTCCGCGTTGCTCCAACAGCACGGCCGGAGCGGCGTGCTCGCGCTCGTGAGCTGCGACTGGCACCTCCCACGCGCGCTGCGGATCGCCGACGCGATGGGGCTCGTCGCGTTCGGGTGTCCGGCCGCTGCGCCGGCGCCACCGTTGCCGCGCCGCGTGGCGCGCGCGCTCCGCGAGCGCCTTCTCCGCGCGGTCGTGCCGCTCCTCGTG
>JALHOE010000374.1 GCA_022843175.1 Deltaproteobacteria bacterium | reverse complement strand
GTTCACCGCCGACGGCCGGGGCGGGTGCACCGCGACCCTGCCGGCGACGCCGTGCGAGCCCGGCGCGATCGCGCTCCCGGGGCTATCGGCGTGCGAACCGATCGCGCCCTGCGGGGAGGTCGCCGGCGCGACGCTGTTCGTCGATGCGACGGCGACAGCCGGAGACGGCTCCCGGGAGAAGCCGTTCGCGCGGATTTCCGAGGCGGTCGCGCGGGCATCGGCGGGCGCGGTGATCGCGGTCGCGGCCGGGACCTACGCAGAGGACGTCACGATCGACAAATCCATCCGCGTCGTCGGCGCGTGTCCGACCCGGGTCACGGTCCAGGGCGTGCTCGCCGGGGAAGAGGCCGCCGCGATCGCGATCACCGCGGCCAACGCGTCGGTCGAACGCCTGTCGGTGACCGGCCCCGCCGCGGGCGTCGTCGTCCAGGGCGGAAAGGGCGCGCTGCTCGACTCGCTGCGCGTCTTCTCCACGCGGATCGGCGTGCGGATCCGCAAGGGTGCAGACGCGATCGTGCGGCACACGGTCGTGGACGGCGCGCGGCAGTTCGGGATCGTGGTCAGCGGCTCGGTCGGGCGCGTCGAGCGCTCGCACGTCCTCCACACCAAAGAGGACATCGTCTCGATCGGCGTGCGGGTGAACCCCGATCCGGTGTCCCTCGCGCCGGGCGAGATCACCGTGGTCGGCTCGCTCCTCGAGAAGAACGAGTACGCCAACGCGGAGGCGGTCTCGTCGAAGATGACGCTCGAGGGCTGCGTCATCCGCGACGGCGTCCCCGTCGCCGGCCAGTTCGGCGTCGGGGTGATGGCCGCGCGCAACGCGATGGCGAAGCTCCCGGCGGACGTCACGGTGCGGCAGTCGATCGTCGCGAACAACTCGTACATCGGACTCCTCGCGACCGACTCCACGCTGCGGGTCGAGCAGTCGGTGGTGCGCGACACCCAGCTCGAGGCGAAGGACAAGAACTACGGCCGCGGGATCGTCGTACAGGGCATCGTCGCGCCCGCGGAGCTCACGCTGGTGTCGTCGGTCGTGCAGGGGAACCAGGAGACGGGCGTCGATCTCAACGGCCTTGCGAAGGGCGTCGTGCGAGCGACGATTGTGCGCGACACCCGCGCCAACGGACCGACCGGCACCGGCGTGTTCGGCGAGGTGCTCTCCGGCAACGCGCCGGAGCTCGAGCTCGAGGGCTCGCTCCTCGCCGGAAACGCGAGGGCGGGGGTGATCTCCGCGGGCAAGCTTGTCGTGCGCGGCTCGCGCTTCAGCCGAAACCGGACGTTCTCGCTCGTCACCCGTGGGGGCGCGGCGTCCGTCACGGGGTCGCTGATCGAGGACTCCGAGCCCGACGCCGCGGGGCTCAACGGCCACGGGGTGCTCGCGGTCGTCGACAAGACCCGCGTCCTCGATCCGGCGCTCGCCCTCGAGGACTGCGCGGTGCGCCGCGTGCGAAGGACGGGCGTCGCGATGTTCGGCGGCAAGCTCACGATCGTGCGCAGCTCGGTGCGCGAGGTGCTGCCGGAGCAGGCCAAGCCGCTCGCGGCCCTCGGGGTGACGATCGAGAGCAAGCGTCCGGTCGACACCTCGTCTCTCGAGATGGACTCGTCGCTGGTCGACGCGGTCAGCGGCGCCGCGGTGGCGGTCAGCGGCGCGCCCGCGCGGCTCTCGAACGTGCACCTCCGCGACGTGCGGCTCGCCGACGGCGTGGGGTTCGGTGACGGCGTGTTCGTCGCCGGGATGTTCTTCGAGACGTTCGGGGTCCGCCCGGCTTCGCTCGAGCTGAACGGCTCCTGGGTGGAGCGCGCGGCCCGCAACGGGATCGCGATGTTCGGCTCGTCGCTGACGATGGGGACGACCTTCGTCACCTGCAACCCGATCGCCCTCGACGTCGAGCCCGTCGCGGCGTGGAACGGCAGCGCATTCGTCACGCACCCGTTCGACGTCGACGATCGCGGCGGCAACGTGTGCGGCTGCGAGCAGAACGAGGCGTGCACGGCGCGGTCGCAGAACCTCCAGCCGGCGCCCCCCGAGCAGGCGCCCGAGCTGTAGGCGCACCAGCTGGGCGCGCGCGTGAGCGAGCGCCTGGACGCCATGGGCCGCCGTAGGCGCTCGCTTACGCGCGCGCCTATTGGGCGCTCGATACGCCGCTTCAAACCACCAACTTCACCTCGTCGGCTTCTTCGGAGCCGGCGTCGCCTCGCTCGTGCTGCCTGAGGAGGCGCCAGATGTGGCGGCCGAGGACGTCGATCTCCGTGGACGCGAACTGTTCGCCGCCGAACGCACGAATGAGCTCGGTCTGCCGCTCGAGGATGACCGCGTCCTGCTTGAACACCCGGAGGGCGAGCGGCTTGACGAACGGCTTCACGAGCCAGCCCGGCAAGCGCATCTTGAAGCTGACGACGGCGTAGATCTTGGTGACGAAGTCGCTCACCGGGGTCATCACCGAGTCGACGAGCAGGTGGTTCTCGGTGCCGATGCGGTACTCCACCTGCGCGATGGAGGGCAGGAGGAAGCGGTCGAAGTGGGTGACCATCCCGCCCGACGGCGAGAGGATTTTCGCGATGAGCCCCGGCGGTCGCGGCTCGCCGATGTACTCGGCCTCGACGCGGTCGCGCGTGCGCGAAACCTTCGCGGTGATCTCGATCCCGCGGCTGTCGCTGCGGAACAGCCCCTTGTGAAGGAAGGCGGTGTGCGGGACGTCGAGCGCGTTCTCGATGGTCGAGTACATCGAGGCGTTGGCCTGCACGACCTGGCGGACCGTCGTGTAGCCCTTCACGTCGGCGAACGCGAACTCGTGCGGCCGCGACTCCGGCATCTCTCCGCCGCTCATCGGCGAGGCGTAGACCCACACGAAGCCCTGCTGCTCGATCGTGGGGTAGCTCAGCGCGCGCCGGCCCTTGCCGCCGGGCTCGCCGGTGAACGAGGGGATGAACGCGCAGTCGCCGTCGCGGGTGAAGCGCCAGCCATGATACGGGCACTGCAGGCACCCATCGCTCGCGACCTCGCCGAGCGAGAGCGGCACGTTGCGGTGCGGGCAGCGATCGACGAGCGCGCCGGGGACACCGCGCGCGTCCCGGAAGATCGCGAGCGGCACGCCCTGGATGGTGCGCGCGATCGGCTTGTGCCGAAGCTCCTTCGACATGCACGCGATGAACCACGCGCGCTCGAGCTTCACGACCGATGCGCGCCCGCGCGTCTGCGGCGGGACCAGGATCGCCCCCTCGGGCGTGAGAGAAGGCGCGCCAGTCGGCGTGAGAGAAGGCGCGCCAGTCGGCGTGAGAGAAGGCGCGCCAGTCGGCGCGACGGGCAGGTGGACCTCGGCGGCCATTGCGCGAGGATCTAGCCCGGCTGCGACGGGCCGACCACGGTCCGCAACGCGGTGGCGAGCTCGTGCGCGCGGGTACTATCCGCGGACTCCCCGACGGTGCGCGATCCCGCCGCGGTCACGACCTCGACGAGATGAACGAGCCTGCGCTCTGACAGCGTACGCTGCCTGGTCAGGCTCTCGATTCCGGCGGCTACGACCGCGACCTCGGCGCCCACATCAACATGCAGCCGCGCGATACGCAGCCGCGATAGGCCGCGGCGGATGTCGAGGTACGCGCCGTTGCGCTCGTAGATCGTCATGGTGCGATCGGCCATCGCTGCGAACGCGGCCGCGAGAACCGCGGCGCCGATACAGGACGCGCGACCGTCGAGCGCCCACATCGCCGCGCTGCCGAGCGTGAAGAGGAAGCAGACGACGTAGATCGCAAACAGACGCGGGTGCGCGGTAAAGACGTACCGGCCCCGCGGCGAGGGACGGGAACCGCCCTCGCGATACGCGGTCACACCGCCTTGGCCTTGCCCTTCGATTTCTTCTCCTTGCCGCCCTCGCTGCGCTCCTTCTTGGCGCGGCGCTTGTCGGAGAGGACCTTTCGGATCTTGAAATCGAGCTCGGGGAACTCGAACGGCTTGTCGATGTTCTCGTCGGCGCCGTAGAGCGGGGAGGTGAGCGAGTTGAGCGTCTCGCCGATGCCGGTGAGGACGATCACGCCGGTGTCCTTGAAGTCGTCGTCCTCGCGGACGGCCTTGCAGACCTCCCAGCCGCTCCTCCCCGGCATCATGACGTCGAGGATCATCAGGTCCGGGAGCTCCTTCTTGGCGAGGGCGAACGCCATCTCGCCGTCGCTCGCCTCGACGACCCTGCACTTCATGCCGCGCAGGTGACGGGTGACGAGCGCGAGCATGTCGGGATCGTCGTCGGCCACGAGGATGACGGGAACCTCTTCGGACATGCTGGAATTTACGCCTTTGTGGGCGTCGGGGGTCAAGGCTAACGCGCTCGGGCGCCGCTTACCGAGTGGAATACCCCTCGAAGGACCGCCGCCTCGACGCGCGGACCCTCCGATTCGACGGCCGCGCGGCACAGGACATCGTCGAGCTCGAGGTCGTCGCCGCTCCACGTGTGCTCGATCAGCAGCGCCATCGCCTCGGGGGACAAACCGAGCGCGTCGCGCCCGAGCGCGATCCCCACCGCGGCCAGCCGATCGAGCGCGATCGCGTGGATGTCCTCGGTCCTTCGGGCCAGCGGGAGGATGCGCACCGGGTTCGCGCGAAGGTGCGCGGTCAGCGACGCGTCGAGCCCCTTGAGCCGGTCGAGCGACTCGTGCTCCGGGTCGGCGGTGGCCACGGCGAGCACCAGGCGCAGATCGACCGGCGTCGGGTCGGTGCCCGGCCCCTCGCGGAAGGAGAGGGCGGCGAGCAGGCGCTTCTGCGCGTCGCGCGGCATGGCGCCCGCGGCGAGCACGCACAGGGTGCCGTCGCGCGCGAGCTCGATCGGCGACGCGGCCGGATCGGTCCACGCGGCCGGATCGGCGCCCTCGCGCCGGCCGACGTCGACCACGTGGAGCGCGCCGACCCGCCCGCTCTCGCGATGGAGGTGGGCGATCCACGGGACCGGATCGGTGCCCGGCCGGTGGAACACCACGAGGTGGGCCGTGGTGCGCGCGAGCGCATCGAGCTCCGCGAGGAGCGTGCGGGACGCGGGCGCGTAGCCGAACGTGGCGACGCGACGCTCGAGCGGTCGCGCCGCCGCCGAGAGCGAGAGCGCGAGCCGCTCGACGCGGTGGTGCGCGCGCTCGACCACGTGCTCGATCTCGCGCGCGCGGATCTCGGCCCGCTGCGCCCGCGCCGACGCGCGAGCGAGCGCTGCCTCGAGCGAGAGACGCGTGGCGCAGAGGCGCGCGATCGCGCGGAGGGCGCGCACGTCGGAGAGGCCGAGGTCGAGCCCCGGCGCCTCGGGCACGAGCAGGAGGCCGTCGAGCTCGCCGTCCACGATCACCGACACGACGGCGGCGGCGTCGCGAGACTCGCAAAAGCGGAGCGCGGAGCGGAGATCGGGCCTCCGCACCTCGCGCGCGCGGAGCACCGCGGTGCGCACGACCCCGAGCGGCTCGGACGCGGCGAGCGAGAGGAGCGCCGCCGGAACGACGCGCGACACGGCGGATGGCGCGTCGGGATCGGCGAGATCGGACGGATCGCGCATGCGCGCCTCGCCGGCGGCGTCGAGGACGACCTCGCGCATCGGCGTGAAGAGGAGCAGGCGCGGGGCCGCGCGCGGCGTGCCGGTGAGCACCGTGAGCGCGCCGAGGACGCCCCGCGCGACGTCGTTGGGGTCGCTCGTCGTCGCCGCGTCGCGCGCCTTGTTGATCGCCGCGCGCACCGCGACGACGCGCGGACCGTCCGCGCCGAGGACGCGCGCGAGGCGGTCGGCGAGGAGGCCGATCGCGACTCCGGCCGCGAGCGCGGTGAGGACCGACGACGGCGCGGCGAGGAGCACGGCGAAGCCGGCGACGACCGTCGCGCAGAGGATCACCCACGCTCGCCCCACGCGCAGCGCCGCGCGCACCGGATCGGCCACGACCTGAGCGAACAGCACCGCCGCGGTGAGCGCGAGCGCCGGCGCGATCAGCGCGGACTCCATGGTGAAGCCGAGCGAGAGCCCGCAGGCGATCGCGACGGCGAACGGCAGGCCCAGCGCGAACGTGCCATGCAGCAGATCGTGGCGCTCGCGCGCGCCGAGCTCGTGACGGCGCGTGCGCCCCGCGATCGTCAACAGGGCGAGGGTCGCCGCGATCGCGAGCAGGAGGAGCGGGACGCGCGCGACCCTCGTCGACGGCGCGAGCATCGACGCGCCGGCGGCGAGCCACGCGATCGCGACGCGCAGCGACCCGCGCGCGATCCGCTCGCCGGCGACGGCGCCGATGCCGCCGAGCGCGCCGATGAACGCGGCGCAGCGCACGG
>JALHOE010000373.1 GCA_022843175.1 Deltaproteobacteria bacterium | reverse complement strand
CCGCGTCACGTACCCCGAGGGGACCACGCCGTCGGCGAAGGAGCTCGAGGCGCACGTGTCGACGTGGGGTGCGGGCGCGCAGTTTGCTCCGCGGGTCTATGCAGCGGTCGCCAAGAGCGCCCTCACCGTTACCGTGACCGACTCGGTCATCGAGATCCGCGGGTCGCTCACCCTCAAGGACCCGCCGACGGGTCGCACGGTCGTCCTCGACAAGGTCTCGTTGCGAAAGAGCGGAACCGCGCTTCTTCCCGAGCGAAATGCGGTCTGGAAGCCGTGACCACGCGGGGCGCGGGCAGCGTCGCCGACGCGCTCGCGTTCGCGCGCGGTGGCGTGCTCGGGTCGGCGAGCGGTCCGCGTTGCATCCGTCGGGTGCGAGATCGTCACCCCGCACTCGATGACATCGCGTGACGATCGGGAGCGACGGTGTGTTCGATCCGACACGCCATCGATGTGAGTGACGGTCGAAAAAAAAATGCATCGATCGTCAACATCGAACTCGACGAACGAGATCACGTCTGGTTAACATCATCGTCATGCAACACGCGTCGGCATCATGCGCGACGCGAATGCGCGACGAACCATCCGACCCCACGAGCACGCGCGATGATGCGCGGACGAGTGAACCGGCTGGAGCGCGCGTGAAAAAAAGCCGAGTGGAGGCTGTAACATGATCGAAGAGACCAAAGAGACCGCCGAGGGTGAGGTCGTCACGATGACTGCTGCCCGTCCCGCTGAGATGGCCGCCAAGAAGGGCGCCAAGCGCGGTGGTAAGAAGAAGGCCGCCAAGAAGGGCGGCGCCAAGAAGGCCGCCAAGAAGGGCGGCGCCAAGAAGGCCGCGAAGCGCGGCGGCGCCAAGAAGGCCGCCAAGAAGGGCGGCGCGAAGAAGGGCGCCAAGCGCGGCGGCAAGAAGGGCGGCAAGCGCGGCGGCAAGCGTGGCGGTTCCAAGAAGGGTGCCGCTGCTGCAGCAGGTGGCGCAGCCCGCTCCGGTGGTGAAGAGGAGTGATACGCAGCGCTGACCGCGGCCAGCACCCCAAGGGGTAGGCCGCATCGGCGCACCGAGCGGGAGGGCTTCGGCCCTCCCGTTCTTTTTTTTGTTCGTCGCGACAGACAAAGGTAGCGCGGCCATGCCTTTCGGCGGGGCCGCGCTCCAAAAGCTACTTCACGCGATGGTTATCGATCGCTCCGAGGAGCGACCGGCGTGGGGTCAGACGAGCGCGCGACGACGCGCGATCGCGTGATAACCAGCGACCAGGATGACCGCGCCGAGCAGCGACATGAAGAAGCCGCCGGTGGTCTCACCCTCGCCATAGATGCCAATGGCACGACCGACCAACGCGCCGAGGAGCGAGCCGGCGACGCCGAGGAGCATCGACACAACCCAGCCACCCCGCTCCGCGCCGGGGACAATGAAGCGCGCGATGGCGCCGACGATCAGACCGAACAGCAGAAAGAGAATGATGCTCACGGTTCCCTCCTTCGGTGGGGGTGGACGGCCCGCAGTGACTTCCGCGGCCGTCCGTCATCTTTGGACGGAGAGTGGTAAAGCAGCGGCCGTGCCGTGGCCGTGCGCGGCTGAGGCGTACACGCCGCGACGCAACGACGCTCGGTATTGAGCACCAGAAATGCTCGCCCGTACGCGGCTGAGGCGTCTGGGCTTCTCCCGGCACTACCGTCGCGGTATCCAGCGTCACAGTGCTGTCCCTCGTTACGCTCCTCGCGATCTCCTTTGTCGCCGGCTACGGCGGGGCGCTGCTGGGGCTCGGCGGTGGCATCCTCATCGTTCCGGTCCTCACCCTCGGCTTCGGGGTCCCGATCCGAGTGGCGATCGGCGCTTCGCTGGTCTCCGTGGTGGCGACGAGCGCCGGGGCGAGCGCCGCGTTCGTCCGCGAGGGCTTCACCAACATCCGGGTCGCGATCACCCTCGAGGTCGCCACCGTCCTCGGTTCGCTCATCGGCTCGCTCATCACCGGGCTGATCTCGCCGCGCGCCGTGCAATTGATCTTCGGGGTGGTGCTCGCGGCCAGCGCGCTCGCCTCGCTGCGGATTCGGCATGAGGAGGGCTCCGACGTCACGCCCGACGCCTGGTCGAAGCGTCTCCAGCTCGGCGGGTGGTACCCCGGCAAGGAGGGGCGGATCGACTACGAGGTCACCCGGGTCCCGCTCGGCATGGGCCTGATGTTGGTGGCCGGTGCGACGAGCGGGCTCCTCGGGATCGGCGCCGGCGCGTTGAAGGTCGCCGCGATGGACCTCGGGATGCGGCTCCCGCTCAAGGTCTCGAGCGCCACCAGCAACTTCATGATCGGGGTGACCGCGGCGGCGGGGGCGTTGGTCTACCTCGTCCGCGGCGACGTCTCGGCGATCGTCGCGGGCCCGGTCGCCTTCGGCGTCGCGATCGGTGCGACGCTCGGTGGGCGGGCGCTGGTGAAGGCCGACACCCGGCGCATCCGGAAGATCTTCGTCGTGGTGCTCGTCGTTATCTCGTTGGAGATGGTGCGGAGATCGCTGCTGCCATGAGCGTGTTCAACGAGTCTCACCCAGAGGATCCGGTCCTCCGGCGGGTCACCCCGCTCGTGCTCCGGGGCGGGCTGATCGTCGCGATGTCGTGCATCGGGCTCGGCCTGTTCCTGTGGGTGCTCCAACCCGGTGAGTTCGCCATCCAGTGGCGGGCGATCACCACGGGCGCGCACCCCGAAGCGTTCTCCTGGCGGCAGGAGCTGTGGTCGGTGACCCGGCTGCGGCCGCGCGGGTTCGTGTTGCTCGGCCTCGCGGTCCTCACCGCGACGCCGCTCTCGCGCGTCCTCCTGTGCGCGGCGACGTTCGCCCGCGCGCGCGACCGCCTGTTCGTCCTGCTCACGGGCGCCGTGATCGCGCTGCTGGCGGTGGCGATCCTCTTCGGCAAGATCGGCTGAAGCCGCTTGCATGGGGCGCCGCGCACGAACAGGATCGACCCCATGCTTCGGGCTTCCTGCTTGGCTCTCCTCTCGCTTCAGACGGTTGCGTGCGGTGGCGAGACGACCGTCGTTCCGGCATCGGCCGACGCCGCGGTCGACGCGCCGCTCCTCAGCGACGCCGGCGCATGCGGCGTCACCACCGGTCGGTTCAACCCCGATCCCGCGCTCCATGTCGATCAGGGGTCGACCCTGACCTTCGCGTCCAACCCCCCGTGCGGCGGCAACCACTATCCGTTCTGGGCCATGTGGGGGGTGCACGACACGCCGATCCCGCGCGGAAATTGGATCCATAACCTCGAGCACGGTGGGGTGGTGTTCCTCTATCGGTGCGCGTCGCGCGCGGCGTGCCCCGCGCTCGCCGCGAAGGTCGAGGCGCTCGTGGCCACGCTCCCGCAAGACCCGGTCTGCTCGACCGAGACGCCCGCCATCAAGAACCGCGCGATCGTCACGCCCGATCCGGACCTTCCGGCCGGCGTCGAGGTCGCGATCGCGGGGTGGGGCGGCAACCTCATCGCCCGCTGCGTCGACGACAAGCTGTTCCGCGACTTCTACACGGCGCACGCGGGGAGGGCGCCCGAGAACTTCTGCTCGCAGGGGAGTGTGGTCGTCCCCCCCGCCGACGCGGGCGCAGTCGAGGACACCGCGAAGGGGAAGTAGTCGCCGGTTCTCGGCCTCTGCGACACGCTGCCGCACCAGAAACAGGGGCGCGCGCGAGGAATCGCGTGAATCCCTCGCGGGCACGACCGTTGCGCTAGGGCTCGTCGTGGCCCCGGCCCGCTTCCTTTTCCTCTTCGCGATGCTCGCGGCGTTCGTGTTCGCGCGGGGCGCTTCGGCGTCGCTCGTCCTCGTCAAAGCGGATGGAGACGTCCGCGTCGGTCAGGCGCGCGTCGCGTTCTCCTCCGGTCCGCTGCGCAGCGTCGCGTGGGAGCAGCTCCAACTGAGCGAGGCCCGCGGCGAGCTCGCCTGGCTCGTGGCGGTCCCCCGCGGCGGCTGGCTCGAGCCGGCCGACGACCACTTCTTCGAGTCGCTCGACGAGGCGACGGCGCCGGTGATCGCGCCGGCCAAGTCGCTCCAGTGCGGCGCCGCGAGCGAGTCGACGGCGGCGCCGAGGGGCGCGCTCGTTCGCCCGGTCTCCGCCGCGTTCGCGCCGCTCGCACCGGTCCTTGCGCTCGAGAAGCTCGCCGCGCTCGGCTACGTCGTCGACGCGCCCACGCGCGCAGCGGTGCTCTCGCTCGAGGCGATCGGCGAGGACATCGCGATCCTCATCATGCCGTCCGGGCCCCGCGGGGCGACCCGCACCGCCCGGGTGATCGGCCCGCCCGCCCGCGCGTTCCCCCTCTCGCTCGCGCCCGCGAGCCGCATGCTCGCGTTCGTCTTCGCCACCGGTCGCGCGCGCTTCGGAGGTCTCCCCTCCGCCGAGCTCGACCTCTCCAAGCTCTCGTGGGCGAGCCACCGCTCCAACCACGACACGCTGCTCGACGCGGCGATCGCCGCCGCCGCGCCCGGCGCGGTCACCGTGTTCGCCGGCGCCGACGGCGTGTTCGTCGATCAACCGGCGGGCGCGAGCACGGTTCCCTCATTCCTCCGCCGCTACCTCGCGGGAGAGGTCAGCACCCCCGCGATCGCCGAGTGCATCACGCGCATCGCGCCCCTCGGCTTCAGCAGCAAGGTGGTCTCGCCCGCGTGCTCGAAGGCGTCGTCGTGGATGCCGGGCGCGACGCCGCCCGCGTGTCCGGTCGCGAGCAAGGAGCAGCTCCCTGCCGGAGATCTGGCCTGCGGCCCGCAAGACGATCTCGCGGTGGCGCTCGGCGGTCACGCGCCGGCGCGCGTCGCGCTCACGCGCCTCGAGGGGCTCGTCGCGCCGGCACCCCGTGGCCGCGTACTCGAGCTCCTCACGCTCGGCTCGTTGCCGTCCTACCGCGAGGCCAAGCTCGGTCCGCTCTGCAACGATCCGGGCTCGCAACCCGAAAACCCGGGGACGACGCAGCCCCCCTCGACGTCGAGCCCGGCGCCCGCGGGCGAGACTCCTGTCTCGGAGCCGTCGTCGTCGTCGTCGTCGGGCGGATGCAGCGGCCAGGTGTTCCTCGACAGCTGCTCGCGCAGCTCGAGCTCGAGCGACAGTTGCAGCGGCGACTCCAGCTCGAGCGATGGCTGCAGCGGAGACTCGAGCGACAGCGACGGCTGCTCGGGAGACGCCGGCGACTCCGCGGACGATGGCTGCAGCTCCTCGTCGGGCTCGGGTGGAGCATGCAAGGGCGCGTCCGACAGCGCCGACGACGGGTGTCGCGCGGCCCGTAGAGCGCCAAGGCCGCGCTTCTCGGCGGTCGTGTACCTCCTCATTGCTGCGGCCGCGATCGCTCGCCGCCTCGGTCGGGGGGCGCGCTATGCTTCCTCGCGCGATCGCCGATGGCCGCCCCCTCCTCGCAATCGGGAGATGACCTCGAACGACGCGCCCTCGCGCGAGTAGGTCGGATCCTCAACGAGAAATATTCGCTCGAGCGGCTGCTCGGGTATGGCGGCATGGCCGCGGTCTACGCGGCGCGCCACCGCAACGGCCACCGCGCGGCGGTGAAGATCCTCCACCCCGAGATCGCCCGCGACGAAGAGGTGCGCACCCGCTTCCTCCACGAGGGCTACGCCGCCAACAAGGTCGAGCACCCCGGCGCGGTGAGCGTGATGGACGACGACGTCGTCCACAACGGCGAGGACAAGGGGGCCGCCTATCTGGTGATGGAGCTGCTCGAGGGCGAGTCCGTCTTCACCAGGGTCAAGCGGAGCGGCACGCTGCAGGAGCCCGAGGTGCTCGCCATCGCCGAGGGCGTGCTCGACGTGCTCGACGCGGCGCACACCCGCGGGATCGTCCACCGCGATCTCAAGCCGGACAACCTCTTCCTCGTGCGCCCCCCCGGTGAGGAGCGCGAGCGGGTGAAGGTGCTCGACTTCGGCATCGCTCGGATCGCCGACGTCGCGCGCCGCACCAACATCGGCCAAGCGCTCGGCACGCCGAGCTACATGTCCCCCGAGCAAGCGCGCGGCCAGCGCGAGCTGATCGACGGACGCTCCGACCTCTTCTCGCTCGGCGCGACGATGTTCCGCCTCCTCACCGGCCGCCGCATCCACGACGCGGAGACCGGGACGGAGATCCTCGCCAAGATGGCGACGCTGCCGGCGCCGCCGCTCCGCTCGGTCGCGCCGTCGGCGTCACCGGCGATCGCGTCGATCATCGACCGCGCGCTGCACTTCGAGCGCGACCAGCGGTACGGCAGCGCCGCGGAGATGCGGGCCGACGTCCGCGCCGCCCGCGCGGGGGCGCCGCTCCCGTCCGCCGACTTCGCGCCGCTCGGCTTCTCCTCGGGCGCCGAGCCCACCGCGATGCCCCG
>JALHOE010000372.1 GCA_022843175.1 Deltaproteobacteria bacterium | reverse complement strand
GCAGCGCCAGCCGTTCGCGGCGAACAGCGCGTCGAGCGAGGTCTCGGGCGCGCTCGCCTTCGACAGCCACACCGCCGTGCGCGAGGCCGCCGCCGCCGAGAGCGCGGCGGTGGCCTCCGACAGCGGTCCGCCCACGGGCCCGAGCTGCTCGAGCTCGCGCCCGTCGTCGCGCGACCGTGCGAGGAGCGCCGTCCCGGCGCCCGCGGCAGAGAGAGCCTCGTTCAGGATCGCCCCGGCGACCGCGGCGACGTCGACCGCCGCCCCGAGCGCAACGGCGACCGACTCGAGTCGCGCCTTGTGGTCGGCGGCGCGCATTTGCTCGGCTTGCAGCCGTCGCAGCACGGTGACGTCGCGAACGAACGCGATGACGAAACCCTCGGGGTGCGGGCTGAGGGTGATCTCGGCCGGGAACTCGGTGCCGTCCTTGCGGCGCCCCAGCACCTTGGCCGTGTCCGCGCTCATTTGCCGAACGTGCGGCGCCCGCGCGAAGCGCGCCCGGTGCTCGCGATGCGCGTCGCGGAGCCGCGTGGGCACGAGATCGTCGTGGTGTCTTCCGATGAGCTCCGCGCGCGGGTAGCCGAACATCGCGGTCGCTTGCTGGTTGGCGTGGACGATCCGCCCGTCGGCATCGACGAGGATGATGCCGTCGGGCGCGGACTCGATCATCTGGAACCTGCGCTCGGCGGCCCTCGTCTCGCTGAGGTCGTGCGTGATCTCTGCGAAGCTGAGGAGCGCGCCGTCGGCCGCCCTCACCGGGGTGACGATGATGTGGGCCCAGAAGCGCGAGCCGTCCTTGCGCGTACGCCACCCCTCGGCCTCGAATCGACCGTCCGTCGCGGCGACCTGCAACGCGCGCTCCGGCATTCCCCGCGCGCGTTCCTCGGCCGGGAAGAGCAGAGCCCCCGGCTGGCCGAGGATCTCGTCGCGGGTGTAGCGCGTGAGCAGCTCGGCGCCCCGGTTCCAGCTGGCGATCCGCCCGTCTGGATCGAGCAGGATGATCGCGTAGTCGGTCACCGCCTCGAGCAGGAGGCGGAGCCGCGCGTCACTCGCGCGCAGGGCTTCCTCGGCGCGCTTTCGCTCGGTGATGTCGACCACGACCACGCGACACGCGCGCGCATCCGGTTGCAGTGTGGCGCGGAGCGCCACCACGCGCAGCGGCTTCCCCTCGCCCGCGAGCTCGAGCTCGCAGAATGTCTTCGCATCCGGCGCGGAGGCGAACGTGCGCTCGAGGAAGGCGTGCAGCTCGGCGCGCCTCGCCTCGTGGACGAAGACTCCGAAACGCCGGCCGGCGAGCTCCGCGCGCTCGGCCCCGAGCAGCTCCGCGCCCGCCAGGTTCAGCTCGCGGATCATCCCGTCGCGCGCGAGCGCGAAGTAGCCCACGGGGGCGAAGTCGTAGAGATCCGCGTAGCGCTCGAGGTGCGTCTCGACCTCGGCCCGCGAGGCGAGCAGCGCCTCGTTCTGCAGCTCGAGCTCGATGTGGTGCACCTGCAGCTCGTGCAACAGCCGCTGCTGGTCGCCGGTCGCCGCCGGGAACCCGTAGCCCCCTGCGGCCAACTTGGCCTCCGCGCGGCGGCGGAGCTCGGCAGGGTCGACGGGCGACGGGCTCATGAACGTTTCGCGTCCTTGCGCAGCCGGGCCTCGGTGGCGCGAAGCTCGGCCTCGAGCTTCTTGGCCGCGGTGATGTTGACGAAGGTGATCACGACGCCGTCGATGCGGTTGTCGAGGGTGCGGTACGGCATGATGCGGACCGAGAACCAGCGGCCGTCGTGGGTGGCGACCGCGGTCTCCCTCGGTGTGAGCGACTGCAGCACCTGCTTGGCGTCGGCGACGAGGTCCGGGTATTCGAGCTGGCTCACGAGATCGGTGATCGGACGGCCGGCGTCGGCGGGGAGCAGCTTGAAGATCGAGGTGATCGGCGAGGTGAAGCGACGGACGTGCAGCGCGTCGTCGAGGAAGAGCGTGGCGATGTCGGTGCTGTTGAGGAGGTTCTTCATGTCGTTGTTGGTCCGCGACAGCTCGTCGACCTTCGTCTGCAGCTCTTGATTGACCGTCTGCAGCTCCTCGTTCATCGACTGCATCTCCTCCTTGGAGGTGGTCAGCTCCTCGTTGGTGGACTGGAGCTCCTCGTTGGTGGACTGGAGCTCCTCGTTGGCGCTCTTGAGCTCCTCCTGCGAGGTCTGCATCTCCTCTCGCGTGGACTGGAGCTCCTCGTTCACGCGCGCGAGCTCCGCGAGCGCTGCCTTGAGGCGCGGACCGGGCGCGCCCCGCGAGGGCTTGCCGGGTGCGCGCTCCGACTTGGCGGGCGAAACGTCGGTGAAGAGCACCGCCACCATGCCGCGCAGCGTCTCGGGCTCCGTGAGCGCCTGCGCGGTGACGTCCACGAGCTGCGGCTCTCCGTCGGTCCCCACCCGCCCGCCGTGAATCGTCACCGGGGTGCCGAGGCGGAGCGCCTTGGTGAACGCGTCGTTCAGCGAGAAGCCGAGCCCCGGGCGAGCCATGGCGAACACGTTCCAGTTGGCCTTGCCGGCCGCGGGCTCGAGGTACTTTCCCGTCCTGCCGCTGGTGTAGAGGATGTCGCCGCGATCGTTCGTCAGCGCGACGGCCGGCGCATAGCGCTGCAGGATGAACCGGTCCGCCAGCGTCTGGAAGTTGGGCGGGGCCCCGATCCGCGGCGCCGCGGCCACGGCGTCCGGCAGGTTCAGCGTGCTCGCGAGCTCGGCGCGCTCCCGCCGTGGGCGGGCGGCGTTCACCCGCCGGTAGATCCGCGTCTTGCCCGGCAGCGGGGCGAACAGCTCCGTCGCGGTGCCCGCCGTCTCCGAGCTCCCGAGCATGAGGATGCCCCCCGGATTGAGCGCGTAGTGGAACAGCGGCATCAGCCTGTTCTGCAGCTCGGGGTCCATGTAGATGAGCAGGTTCCGGCACGTGAGCACGTCGAGCTTGGTGAACGGCGGATCCATAATGAGGTTCTGCGTCGCGAAGATCACCATCTCGCGCACGTCTCGCCGCACCCGATAGCCCCGCTCGTCCTGCACGAAGAAGCGCGCGAGGCGCGCCTCGGAGACGTCCGCGGCGATGTTGCTCGGATAGACCCCCTGCCGCGCCCGGTCGATCGCGTCCCGGTCGAGATCGGTCGCGAAGATCTGCAGCGACATCGAGCGGGCGGGCTTGATCCGTTCGAGCGCCTCGAGGAACACGATCGCCAGGGAATAGGCCTCTTCGCCGGTGGAACAGCCGGCCGTCCAGGCACGGAGCTCGCGCGCCGCGGGGTTGGCCGCGAGCAGCGCCGGCAGCGCCTCGTCGCGCAGCTGGTCCCACGCGGCGGGATCGCGGAAGAAGCTGGTGACGCCGATGAGGAGCTCCTTGAACAGCAGCTCGGTCTCCTGCGGGTTGTCTCGGAGATAGCGCGCGTAGTCGGCGATCTTGTTGAGCTGGTGGAGGCCCATCCGTCGCTCGACGCGCCGGTGGATGGTCGCCCTTTTGTAGCTCGAGAAATCGTGACCGGTGTGGGCGCGGAGCAGCGCGGTGACCTTCTCGAGGGCCCCATGCTCCTTCTGCGCGAGCTCGACCGGGGGGCGCGCGAGCGTGGGGACGTGTTGGTGGTAGGCGGCGATCCGCGCGGGCAGCACGTCGGGCGGCTCGATCACGTCGGCGACCCCGGAGTCGATCGCGCTGCGGGGCATGCCGTCGAACTTGGCGGACTCCGGGCTCTGCACGAAGACGGCGCCCCCCGCCTCTTTGATCGCGCGAATGCCGAGCGTGCCGTCCGAGCCCATGCCGGAGAGGACGACGGCGACGCTGCGCTCGCCCTGGTCCTCGGCGAGCGCGCGGAAGAAGAAGTCGATCGGCAGGCGCAGACCCCGCGGCGCGGCGGGCTCGAGCAGGTGGAGCACGCCACGCCGGATCGCGAGATCGCGGTTGGGTGGGATCACGTAGACGTGATCCGACTCGACGCGCAGCCCGCCCGTGATCTGCGCGACCGGCATCGCCGTTGCGCGCTGGAGCAGCTGCGCGAGCATGCCCTTGTGGTTCGGGTCGAGGTGCTGGACGACGACGTAGGCCGCGCCGCTCTTGGCCGGCACGTGCGCGAAGAACGACTCGAGCGCCTCGAGTCCCCCGGCGGACGCGCCGAGGCCGACCACGAGGAAGGAGCCTGACGCCCCGGACACGCGACGTGGGCGCTCGATCGGTTTCTTGCGCTGCTGCGTGCGGCGGGTCGTCATTGTGCGGGAGTGGCCGCTCAGAATACGGAGCACAGAGTCGGCTTCAAGCGAAGTCGCGCGCTCGCGTTCCCTACTCGGACGCGCGCGGATCTCGGCATCACCCGCGCGAGCACTTCGAAACCCACGGTCGCTACTTCTTCGGCCACTTCATGGACACCGCGGTCACCACTGCGTCGGGATCGGGCGGGCCCACCATGGTCCCCGAGCACGTCGCGGAGTGGTGCGCGGTGACGAACACGCGCAAAGAGCCCGCCTTCGCGACCTCCGCGCCGTCCTGCGTCCCCGAGGCGACGACGCTGGTCGCCTCGGTCTTGCTGAAGAAGTAATTGGGCTTGCCGATCACGCCCGGCAGCGAGCCACCGCCGCCGCCGCCCGCGTGGGCGTAGTCGTGCAACCCCATGCCGAGCTCGAGGTGCGGGCTCGCCGGGCAGGAGACCCACGCGCCGGTCGAGCGAAGCCCGTCGATCCGCGTCCAGAAGTAGATGCCCTTGGGCGAGCACCACACCTCCCAGCGACCGCCTTCGACCGTCACGGCGTCGCAGTGACGCTCGACAGTCTTCGGCTTGCCGTCGGGACCGATCACCGAGTCGATGACGCTCGAGGGCTCGCCGCACGTCTTGACCGCGTCGCCCTGCGCGAACGTGCCGGAGGCGCACAACGTCGCGCCGGCGGGAGGCTTCGGCTCGAGCCCGGAGTCGGGGGCGAGCGCGTCGGTCCCGACGTCGATCGGCGCAGCGGAGTCGGGGGGCGCGGTGTCGGGCGCGGCGCTGTCGATCGCAGCGTCGTCCTCGCTCGGCGAGGTGTCGGTGAGCGCAGCGTCGTCGATCGGCGCGGCCGGCGCGTCGGGTGATGACCCGGCACAGGACACGAGCATCGGCGCGAGGAGGAGGAAGCTCGGTCTCATGGACGCTCCTCGGTGCGAGCGGAGCGCGGGGCATTCAGGGGGTCACGTCACGCGCGAGATCGGCCCGTACCAATGGAACGACGCGCTACTCGTCGAGCCCAAAGAGCTCCGCGATCGACAACTCAACTGCTTCGAAGGGCTCTGCCGAGCGCGGTTTAGATCTTTCGCACCTAAAATCTCGGCCCCAGCTTGCACCGACCTCGGGACGAGTCCGTCCTCCTCGGTACCCTGGCGATCGATTCGCAGCCTTGAGGCCTTCCAGTCGGAGGAACCATGAAGACACGCACCTGCCTCGGCGCCGTTGGCGCCGTCCTCGTCTCCGGCCTCGCCCCCGCAGGGGCTGCGCCCTCGACCGGCTCCACGGTCATCGCGCCGGTGGTCCCCACGCCGAGCGTCGAATGGGGCACGCTGCTGCTGAACTGTTCGACCGGCGGGGTCGGGCTCGGAAACCACATCGTCATCAAGAACCCGACCACAGCCGCGCTCTCGGGGACGCTCACGATCGAGGGCGCAACGACGGCGCCGGTCAACTACGCGGTTGCCGGCGGGACCCCCGAGAACCCGACCACGGGCTCGTACGTCATCGGCTCGGGCAGCGGCTTTCGCACGTGTACCGGGAGCGTCGTGTCGTTCGTGCTTCGCGGAACGGGCAACGCCTTCCCGCAGGCGGTCGCTGCGAGCCACACCTACCGACCGTTCAGGGTCTTCCACAGCGCCAGCGACAACGAATGGCACGACAACGCCATCTGGCTCTCCTCGTTCAACGGCAGCGGCGGGGGCCCCGGAAACGACTGCGGCGGGCCCGTGAAGTTCACGATGGGGCTCAAGAACAGCCTCCTGACGAAGCTGCTCATGACGGCCACCGTGAGCCACGCAGGCAAGACGAAGACGCTCGAGAACAAGTCGATCGTCAAGGGCCTCAACGTGCTCGAGTTCGACATGGGCACCACGCTCGACTGCACGTCGCTCCCTGCCGCGACCTACTCCTACAGCGGAAGCTGGACGGAGGGGCCCCTCAAGAAGACGGTGAGCAACTCCGCCACGGTGGCGGCGAGAGCGGTCTACTTCCGGTGAGAGCGACGAGAGCTCGTCGCTTTCTTCGTCTTCGTCGGCGGCGACGTGATCAAGCTGCAGCTCAACACGCGCGACGAGCTGCACCGCGTGTCGGCGAAGCTCGGGTTGTTGTGACCGGGGCGAGCAGGCATAGGCGCTCGCTCACGCGCGCGCCTGTCGGGGACGCGGCCGGGGCCCCAGCACGGATAGGGGCGCGCG
>JALHOE010000371.1 GCA_022843175.1 Deltaproteobacteria bacterium | reverse complement strand
CTCGGGCGCGGGCCGGGCGGCGAGCTTCGGCTCGGGCTTCGCCGTCACCGGCGCCGGCCTCGCGGGCGCGGTGCCGAGCGCCGCGTCGAGCATGTCGTCGAGGTCGTCGTCGCTCTCGACCTTGCTCGCGAGGATCCTCGGCACCGACGGCGAGGGCGGCGGCCGCGGCAGCGGAGCCTTCGACGGCGATGGTTTGAGGATGGGCGCGGGTTTCGCCGCGACGACGGGCAACACCGGCCCGGGCTTCCCCGTGGGGAGCGGGCCGAGGTCGCCGAGATCGGAGAGATCGTCGTCGTCCTCGAGGTCGTTCACGTTGAGGTCGACGCTCGCGGGCGGCGGCTCGGACTGCGGCCGCGCGACCTCTGCGACCTGCGGCTTGTCCGGCTCGATGCCGAAGCGCTTGCGCGCTCTGACCACGTGGCGCTTGTAGGTGCCGTTCTCGATCTCGCGGAGGATGCGGGTCCAGTACGAGTTGAAGGTGTTGTAGCGCTGGATGATCTGCTGGAACCGGAAGCGGGTGCCGGTGTTGCGGATCTTCTCGCGACGGAGCACCCAGATGCGGCGGTCGACGTCCTTCTGGACGATGAACGGGGGGATCTTCTCGATCCCCTGGAAGTATTGCTCCATGAGCACGCGAAGACGCTCGAGCCTCGTGTCGAGCTCGTCGACGGCGGCAGCGACCTCTTCGTTGTTCACGGGCGGCCAGCAGTCTAGCGCCTCGGGTTCGGTTCCGTCTCGCCATGCCGCGTGGGCTCGGCGATGCTTGCGCGCCATGCGCGCCCTCGTCCCGGCCCTGATCCTCGTCGCCCTCGGTGGTTGCAAGCCTGCGGTGGTCGCGCCGCCCCCGCCGCCGCCGCCGAAGCTCGGGCCCATCGAAGCGCCCGAGGACCTGGTCGCCGAGCTCCTCGTCCGCGATCCCCACGCGCTGCTCGAGGCAACCGCGCGCGCCACCGGCAACAAGGATCTCGATCCGAGCACCTTCGCCGCCGCGGGCGGGCCCGACCTCGCCGCGTTCCTCGAAGCCGTCGATCTGAAGTCGGCCGCGGGCGCCGCGATCGTCGGTGACATGAAGAACCCCGACAGCTGGCACTACGGCGTCGCGATGAAGCTTCGCGATCCCAAGGGCGCGCGACAGACGCTCGCGGCCAAGGTGCAGAAGGGCGAGCTCAAGGCCGAGGAGAGCCCGGCGATCCGCTCGAAGATCTACCCCGCGGGCAAGACGGCGTTCGCGCTCATCGGCGAGGCGATCGTCTTCTCGGACAGCCGCGCGACGATCGAGGGCATCGGCCGCTGGATCGCCAAAGAGGGCACCGAGGGCACGCCCCCGCACGACGTCACGCTGCGCGTGCCGGTGTCACGCTCGGCGGTCGCGCTGCGCAACGAGCTCAAAAAGGCGTGGGACAGCGAGCTCGGAAAGGAGCCCGACGCCGCGGCCGGCGATCCCTTCGTGCAGCAGCTGCTCGGCGTGGTCGCGGGGTTCGGCGACCTCGACGTGTCGCTCGACCTCGAGAAAGAGGACGCGATCGTCGATCTCAAGCTCGGGGCCTCCGGCATGTTCTCGCAGTGGCTCGCCAAGTACCCGGCGGGCCCGGCGCGCTCAATCCTCACGCTGCCCAAGTCGTCGACCGCGTTCGTGCTCCGGTTCCCCGACTCCGTCAGCGCGTGGTTCAAAACGGTGGCCGACGACGCCGCCAAGAAGCAGCCGAGCAAGGACGTCGAGGACTTCCGCACCCTCGCGCGCGCGATCGGCAACGAGCTCGCCTTCGCGTCGGTCGAGAAGAAGGGCACCGGCAAGACCATCGAGGCGATGGTCCGCATCGAGCTCGTCGATCCGGCCGCGGCGAAGCCGGCGATCAAGTCGCTCATCGCCGACGTCGCCGGCAAGCACGATCGCAAGCTCACGCGCGCACCGTGGGCGAAGTCGGGCGCCGAGGGCGAGTCGATTCAAGTGACCGAGGGCGCCGAGAAGTACGACGCGCGGTGGGCGATCAAGGGCAACCTGCTCTACCTCGACGTGGCGTGGGAGGGGAAGGTCACGCTGCTCGACAGCGCGGTCGATCCGTCGGGGAAGCTGCAGCTCGGGGCCAACCCGCGCGCCAAGACGTTCGCCGACCGCCTGCCCAAGGATGGGCTCGTGGCGGCGTACTACGCGGAGACCGCGAAGGCGCCGAAGCTCGAGGAGCTCGGCGCGGTGCCCGCGCTCACCGGCGTGCGCTGGGGCTGGGCCGGCGCGTCGAAGGATGGTGTCGTGTCGCAGTGGAACGTGCCGCTCGCAGATCTGGGCGCGCTCTTTCATCACAAAGAGGAGCCCCCGCCCGCGGCGCCTCCGCCCGCGGCTCCCCCGCCTCCTGCGGGGAAGATCTGATCACTGCGCGGCGCCCTCGTACGCAAAGCCGAGCACGATCGACAGGCGGGTGGTGACGAGCGGATCGCTCTCGTCGTAGGGCGCCGACAAGCGCGCGTGGCGCAGCTCGATCGCGGCGAAGAGGTCCCACGGGTGCTCGCGCATGCGCACGCCGATTCGACCCGCGCTCGCGATGCCGGTCGCGTCGCCGCGATAGGTGCCGCTCACGCGCGCGTAGTCGAGGAGCGCGAGCGCGGAGACGAAGGGCGCGACGGGCGCGTCCCACGGAGCAAACCGGACGCCGACGCCGCCGTAGCCCTCGGTGATCGACGCGTCGCGATCGCGGAGCGTCTGCGAGAGCGGGCCGCGGGAGGACCACCGCGCCCCGCCGAACACGCCGGCGAGCGACCAGCCCGACTCCCACGCGTAGCCATACGAGAGCTCGCTCCCGCCGCCGCCGAGGACCGACGCGCGCTCGTCGCCATGCGAGGCCCCGACCGGCGCACCGCCGTAGAGCGCGAAGCCGACCGCGCTCCGCCCGATCGAGGGCGCATCGACGTACGTCGCGGCGGAGGCCGAGGAGGTGAGGAGGACGATCGCGGCGCCGAGGAGTCGCATGCCGCTCTATCGACCGCGGGGGCGGCTCGGTTGCGCACCCCCTTCGCGTGCGTCACGCCCCGCGCAGGGCGACGAGATAGAGCTGCGCGCCCTCGTTGTCGGTCGCCCAGGTCACTTTGTACGTGCCCGCGGCCTTGACGAAGCGGTAGGCGACGGCGACCTGGACGTATCCGTCGGTGCTGAGGCTGGTGAGCGCGGTGGCCGGCGGCGCGATCGCGAACCCATCGCCGGGCACCGCGACGTGCTTCGATCCCGCGGGGCGCACTCCGCCCGATCCCCACCACCACGCGACGAGGAGCGCGGGGCCGCTGGTGGTCACCGGCGCGCTCTCCACCGACTTCCCTCGCGGGCGCTCGATCCAGCTGGTGTCCTCGATCGACTTCGCGCCGATCACCTCGACGACCGAGATGGTTACCTCGTCCCCGGTCCCGCCGAGGTCTCCCCACGTCATCGAGAACGTGTGTCCGCTGCCGCCGACAGCCTCGAGGGCGCGGTAGAGGCCCGTCCGGCTGGTGGGCCAATCCGTGTACGCGTGTGTCGAGCCCACGGGCGCGAACACGTTGCCGTGATTGTCGGTGGGCGCGTCGGGCGCGGCATCCCAGGTGCCGCGCGCAATGCTCGCGAGCAACAAAGAGCCGGCGGCCTGCGTGGAAATGGGCGCGGTGGTGAGCGAGCCCGTAGCCGGGCTGGCGCGGTAGATGCGTTGGCGCACCGCGCCGCTTCCGATCCGCACGGCGTCTCCTTCATTGCCGGTGATCACGCTCGGAACCGGAGCTTCGGTGGCTCCGCTGCCGCTCCCCGGACGACTGCACGGGGACGCGACGGCTGCGAGGAGGAAGGAGAACCGACTGGAGTTGGTGATGCGCAACATGTCGCGGGGCGGCGGATTCTCGGCCCTCGCCGCCGGCTGCACAAGGGTGCCGACTCACGGACGTTCGCCTAGATTGGGGAGCATGCGTGTCGCTCTCGGTGCGATCGTCGTGTTGATGCTCGGCTGTGGATCGTCTCAGACCACGCCGCCCGCGGACAGCAGCGTCGAGGCGGGCACGGACACCTCGGTCGTCGAGAGTGGCGGAGAGGACAGCGGGGGCACGGCCGATCTCGGCGCGGACACCGCCGGGGACGTGGTCGTCGACATGGGACCCGACACGCGCGGCGAGCCGCCGGTCGTGCACGCGATCGCGGGCGTCACCGTCGCTACGCTCGCCGGCTCGGGCACCGAGGGCAGCACCGAGGGCACCGGCGCCGCCGCGCTCTTCAGCAACCCGGTCGGGATCGCGTTCGATTCGAGCGGAGCGCTCGTCGTCACCGAGTTCGACGGTGGAAGAGTACGCAGGGTCACGACCGGGGGCGCGACGTCGCTCGTCGCGAGTGGGATCCTCGAACCGTTCGGCGTGACCACCACGTCGACGGCGATCTACTTCCAGACCGCCGCCAACAAGGCGGGGATGAAGACGGCGACCTCGGGCACGATCTGGAGGCTCGTCGGCGCCACGCCGGAAGAGGTAGCCACCGGGTTCAATCGTCCGCGCGTGCTCACCAGTCTCGCCGACGGTCGTCTCGTGGTCGCCGATCGGGCGAACGGCACGGTCTCACTGCTCGACCCCGCGACGAAGGCGGTGACGTTGATCGCCGGCTCCGCCACGCCGGGCTTCGCCGACGGCACCGGTGCGGCTGCGAGGTTCAACGGCCCGTACGGCGCTGCCGTTCTCCCCGATGGGAGCGTCGTGCTCGCCGACGAGGGCAATCACTGCCTCCGCAAGGTGACCCTCGCGGGTGTGGTCACGCTCTTCGCCGGAGACCGGAGCCCCGGCATGAAGGACGACACCAACAAACTCGCCGCGCGCTTCGACGGTCCGACGGGTGTCGCCGTCGACGGCAGTGGCAACGTCTACGTCGCCGACCGCGGCAATCACCGCATCCGTCGCATCTCGGTCGCCGGCGCCGTCGAGACGGTGGCAGGCGATGGCTCCACGGGCTTCGCCGACGGCGCCGGGATCGCGGCGCGGTTCTTCGGACAAGAGGGCGTCGTGGCCACGAGCGACGGCAAGACGCTCTATGTGGCCGACGGCAACGGAGGCGACGACGGCCCCTACCACCGCATCCGCCGAATCACGCTCCCCTGACGACGCGCTACTCCACGATCGCGAACCGGATCTCCTGCGGCTGCCCGTCGCGGAGCACGCTCACCCGGATCTCGCTCGCGACAGCGAGCGACTGAAACGCCGCGTTGGCCTCGTGCTCGCGCTCGATCTTGAAGCCGTTGACCCGGGTGACGACGTCGCCCGGCTTGAGGTCGACGCCGGTCCACATCGCGCCGCGAAGCTCGACGATGCGCCAGCCGACGAATTTACCCTTCTCGAGCTGCGCCTCGACCTCGAGGTTCGCGAGGAACTTCCCGAGGCCGGCCTTGAGCGCGGCGTCGACCGACGCGCGCGGGACGGACTCCTTCGGCTGCGGCTCGGAGGGGGGAGGGGGCGGGGCCTCGGCGACCTTGGGCTTCGCGGTTTCGGGCGCCGGGTTGCTCCCGCCACACGCGGCCAACGCCAGCGCGAGCGGCGCGAGAAAACAGAAGGGGCGCATGCTCGGGGTCTACCGAGCCGCGCCCCTTTCGGCAAACAAACCGTTACTTCTTGGCCGACTTCTTGGCGGCCGGCTTCTTCGCGGCGTCCTTCTTGGCGGGCGCGGCCTTGGCGGGCGCGGCAGCCTTCTTGGCGGGCGCGGCCTTCTTCGCTCCGTCGTCCTTCTTGGCCGCCGGCTTGGCCGGCTTCTCGGCCTTGGCCTTGGCCGAACGCGCCGTGAGGCTGCGGAACTGGTCGTAGAGGCGCGGCACGGGCCAGTTCTCGATGTGGGCGCGGTAGCCCGCGTCCTTGCCACGGCCGGCCGCTTCGACGACGGCGTCGATCAGCTTGCCGCGGGTGCCCCACTTGGACTGCACGGTGGTGAAGGTCTCGAGCAGGCGGAGGAGCTTGCTGTTGGAGACGCGGGCGAGGCCCTTGTCCTTGTTCTCACGGCCGACCCAGAGATCGTCGTTCACGAACTGCTTCACCGCTTCGACGAGCTTGTTCTTGTCGCCGAACTTGTCTTTCACGATCTGCGAGGGGCTCTTGGCCATGGGGCAACTCCTGCCGGTTTGCGTGGGTTCACCCACGCGTGGGACACGACGTTCGAGGGGGATTCCTTCGAACGGGGGGGCGGCTCGTAGCACGGGCCCCCGGTTACGTCGAAGGTGAATGCGCCGGGGCGGTCGACCGTCGTAACCTGCGCCTCAACCAGCGCCCATCGGCGACCGGAGGACCCCATGCGTACCGTTCCTTATGCGATTGCCCTCGTCGGCCTGACCGCCTGCACCATCCACACGAGCAGCGGCCCGGCGAACAATCCTCCTCCTCCGCCGCCCCCGCCTGCCGCAGCCGCCCCGGCCCCCGCCGCCCCCGTCGCCGC
>JALHOE010000370.1 GCA_022843175.1 Deltaproteobacteria bacterium | reverse complement strand
GCGGGCGGCGCGGGGGCGATCGCGCCCGACCGCGGCCCGCAGCCAGCGGCGATCGCCGACGCGAGCAGGAGAAAACGTGTCCGATCTATCCGCATGAGCCTGTTAACGCACGACCCGGGCTATGGGTCTTCGCCCTCGGTCATGGCGGCGTTCCAGTACACATAGGACGACCAGACCTCGGGGATGTCACCGGCGAAGTTGAGGTGAACGGTGATCGGCAACGTCCGGGGTTTGGACGGCAGCGAGAGCAGCGTCATGCCCGCCATCTCGGGGGTGCGGTTTCGCTTCCTCGCATTGCACGGGTAGCACGAGGTGACGATGTTCTCCCACGTCGTGCGCCCGCCCATGTGACGCGGGACGACGTGGTCGTAGTTCAGCTCGCGCATCTTCCGCTTCTCGCCGCAGTACTGACAGGTGAACTTGTCGCGGGTGAAGACGTTGATTCGCGAGAATTTGACGGCCCGCTTGATGCCGCGGAAGACGCGCACGAGGCGCACCACCGCCGGCATGCGGATGGTGATGGTCACGGAACGGTAGAGGACCTCGTCGTACTCCTCGAGGACCTCGACCTTCCCGAGGAACAACATGTTGATGGCCTTCTGCCACGGGACCACCCGGTGGGGTTCCATCCCTGCGGTGAGGATCAGGACTTGGCCGGACATCGCTTCCGGACACCCAGTGTCGCCCATGACTGCCCACTTGGCCAGTACCCGAGCCGTAGGCCCCGCCGTCGGCTGAACCTGACAAAGAGAGGGCGAGGGGTGGGGGCGAATCGCGGTTTCGCGCCCCGCGGGTGATGTGCAAGCATGCCCTGCCGCACTGCGGTAACCGCGGCTAAACGGACCGATCCCCGGGAGCCCCCGTGACCACCAAGAACACCCTCTCCATCACCGACAACCGGACCGGCAAGACCTACGAGTTGCCGATCACCGACGGCACCATCAAGGCGATGGACCTCCGCGCCATCAAGACCGACGACAAAGACTTCGGCATGATGACCTACGACCCGGCGTTCATGAACACGGCGTCATGTAGGTCGGCGATCACGTACATCGACGGGGACGCAGGTATTCTCCGTTACCGCGGGTACGACATCGCCGAGCTCGCCGAGAAGTCCACGCACCTCGAGGTCAGCTACCTGCTGCTCCACGGCGAGCTGCCCACCAAGCCGCAGCTCGACGCGTTCTCGCGCGAGATCACGATGCACACGTTCCTCCATGAGAACGTGAAGGACTTCATCGACGGCTTCCGTTACGACGCGCACCCGATGGGCATGCTCATCGCGACCGTCGGCGCGCTGTCGACGTTCTACCCAGAGGCGAAGGACATCTACAACAAGCAGAACCGGCACCTGCAGATCATCCGCCTGATCGCCAAGATGCCGACGATCGCGGCGTGGAGCTACCGCCACAGCGTCGGCCAGCCCTTCGTCTACCCGGACAACGACTTCGGCTACCCCGCCAACTTCCTCTCGATGATGAAGAAGATGGCGGAGCGCGAGTACAAGGCCAACGCCACGCTGGTCCGCGCCCTCGACGTGCTCTTCATCCTCCACGCCGACCACGAGCAGAACTGCTCCACGAGCGCGATGCGCGGCGTCGGCAGCTCGCAGGTCGATCCCTACAGCGCGATCGCCGCGGCCTCGGCCGCCCTCTACGGCCCGCTCCACGGCGGCGCCAACGAGGCCGTGCTCCGCATGCTCAATGAGATCGGGAACGTGAGCAACGTCCCGAAGTTCATCGACGAGGTGAAGAACGGCAAGGGCTCGCGCCTCATGGGCTTCGGCCACCGCGTCTACAAGAACTACGACCCGCGCGCGAAGGTCATCAAGCGCCTGGCCGACGAGGTGTTCGAGGTCACGGGCAAGAACCCCCTCCTCGACATCGCCCTCGAGCTCGAGCGCATCGCGCTGCAGGACGAGTACTTCGTGAAGCGCAAGCTGTACCCGAACGTCGACTTCTACTCGGGCCTCATCTACCAGGCGATGGGCTTCCCGGTGGACATGTTCCCGGTGCTCTTCGCCATCCCGCGCACGGTCGGCTGGCTCGCCCAGTGGGCCGAGATGCTCGACGACAGCGAGCAGAAGATCGCTCGCCCCCGTCAGATCTACACCGGCAAGGAGCTTCGCCCCTTCGTGCCGATGGAGAAGCGCTGACGGAGGGAGCCGCGACCGAGAGGGAGCGGGTTGTCGACAACCCGCTCGCTGACGTTCGCGGCTCCACGCCGGTAGAGGCTCGCCGCACGATCGCGCTCGCCGTGGCGCTCGCGGTCGCCAAGGTGGCTCTGCTCCTCGGACGCGCGGTCGACCACCGCGCGTCCGGCGTTTTGTCCCCGTGGACGCCGTTCGCGTTCCTCTTCCAGGACGTGTGGCTGCTCGCCGCGTTCCTCCCGATCGATCTCCTCACCGAGCGGCGCGCGCGCTGGCTCGGCCACACGGTGCTCGGCGCGGTCGTGCTGTGGACGGCGATCAACGTCCCGGTCGCGCGGGTGTTCGGCACGCCGCTCACCGCGGGGATGCTCAAGGCGGCCGGCGGCGCTCTCAAGGACTCGATCCTCCTCTACGTCACCGTCGACAACGTGGCCGCGGTCATCGCGGTCATTGCGGCGACGTTCGTCGGCTTCCTCCTCCGCTCGCGGGCCGGGTACGTCGCGATCGGGGTGGTCGCGCTCCTCGCGTTCGTGATCGGGCCTGCCGCGCTGGTCCGCATCGACTCGATCGGGCTTCACCGCAACGCGGTGGTGACGCTGGTGCGCACCTGGCTCACCCGCGCGATCCGGCCGACCGACACGACCGTGGAGGCGGCGCCGATCAAGCCCGAGGGGCGCGCGCTCGATCTCACGCACCTGTCGGGCGTCGCGCGCGGGCGCAACGTGGTGTGGATCGTCCTCGAGTCGACGGGCGCGCGCTACCTCGCGCCCTACGGCAACCCACGCGACACCATGCCGCACGTCACCGCGCTCGCCGGCTCCGGCGTGACGTTCGACGGCGCGTACACGCTCTACCCCGAGAGCATCAAGGGCTTGTGGGCAGCGCTCTGCTCGTACGCGATCGCGCCGCACACCGCGGCCGAGCAGTACGCCAACGTGCCGTGCACCTCGATCGCCGATGTGCTGCGGGGCCTCGGATATCGCACGGCGATGCTGCACTCCGGGCGTTTTGCGTATCTCGGCATGGACTCGGTGGTGGAGAAGCGCGGCTTCGACGTGCTCGAGGACGCGGCGACGATCCCCGCCAAGCACACGGCCTCGTTCGGCATCGACGACGCCTCGGCCGCGCGCCGCGCGCTCGGGTTCGTCGACGCCGGCAAGGAGCCGTTCTTCCTGATGTACCTTCCGATCGGCGGGCACCATCCGTACGAGACGCCGGGCGAGGGCCCGCGGCCGTTCGCCGAGAAGAACGACTACGACCGCTACGAGAACGACCTGTTCCGCGCCGACCACGCCGTCGGCGTGCTGCTCGATGGGCTGAAGCAGCGCGGCAAGCTCGACAACACGGTGGTGATCGTCAACGGCGATCACGGCGAGGCGTTCTTCCAACACGAGGGCAACTTCGCGCACACGCTCTTCGTCTACGAGGAGAACGTGCACGTGCCGCTGATCGTGGCGGTGCCGGGCGTGACGCCCCCGATCCGCGCGCCGCAGCTCGCGAGCCTGCTCGATGTCCCGCCGACGATCGTCGACCTGCTCGGCGCAAAGCCCGCCGCGGGTTGGGAGGGGCGTTCGCTGCTCGCTCCGACGCCCCGCGTCGCGCGCTTCTTCGCCGATCAGGCGACGTTCCTGCTCGGTCTCCGCGACGGTCGGTTCAAGGCGATCCACGAGACCGAGAGCGGGCGGACGCGGCTCTTCGACCTGTCCGTCGATCCGCTCGAACAGAACGATCTCGGCAAGGTGGACTCGGGACGAGCCGACCGCTACCGCGACCACCTCGTCGCGTGGTCGCGGGCCCTTCGCGCGCGAATGAAGTAGAGCTGTCGGGGTTCGCCGACGCTGTCTGTTTTTACCGACATTACCGATCTCGCCTCGATTGGCTAACGATCGGGATCGCATGGCGACCAAGCCCACGGCGCACGTCGATTACCCGAGGGAGATCCTCGCCTCGGTGGTGGTGTTCCTCGTGGCACTACCGCTCTGCATGGGCATCGCCATCGCGTCGGGCGCGCCGCCCGCCGCGGGGCTCGTCACGGGGATCGTCGGCGGCCTGCTCGTCGGCCTGATCGCCGGATCGCCCCTGCAGGTTAGCGGTCCCGCCGCCGGGCTCGCGGTCATCGTGTTCGATCTCGTGCAGCGGTACGGCCTCGCGACCCTCGGCGCGATCGTGTTCCTCGGCGGCGTCATCCAGCTCGTCGCCGGTTGGCGCAAGCTCGGACGCTGGTTCCAGGCGGTTCCCCCGTCCGTCATCTACGGGATGCTCGCGGGCATCGGCGTGCTGATCTTCGCGAGCCAGTTCCACGTGATGATCGACGACAAGCCCAAGGGGACGGGGCTGAAGAACCTGCTCACGATCCCCGGGGCGCTGATGAAGGCGGTCACCCCGGACGCGTCGCTCCCCCACGAGGAGGCGGCCGCGATCGGCCTGCTCACCATCGTCCTGATCGCGATCTGGAACGGCCCGGTCGCGAAGAACTTCTCGCGGCTCCGGATGGTGCCGGGGGCGCTCGTCGCCGTGATGACCGCGACGATCGTCGCCAACGTGCTCAAGCTGCCGATCGCGCACGTCGCGATCCCGCAGTCGCTCGTCGGCTCGCTCACCTTCGTGAACCTCGCGGCGCTCAAGAAGCTGCTCGACCCGTCGCTGCTCGGGTCGGCGGCGGCGCTCGCGATCATCGCCAGCGCCGAGACGCTGCTCTGCGCGACGGCCGTCGACCGCATGCACGACGGCCCGCGCACCGACTACGACCGCGAGCTGATGGCGCAGGGCCTCGGCAACGTCGTCTGCGGGCTCGTCGGCGGGCTGCCGATGACCGGTGTCATCGTCCGCAGCTCGGCGAACGTCGAGGCGGGCGCCAAGACGCGCTGGTCGGCCGTGGCTCACGGCTTCTGGATGCTCATGCTCGTGGCGGCGGCGCCGTTCGTGCTGCGGATGATCCCCGTCGCGTCGCTCGCGGCGCTGCTCGTGTTCACCGGCTACAAACTCGTGAAGCAGGACGTCAAGGAGCTGCGCAAGGCCGGGAAGTCCGAGGTCGCGATCTTCCTCGCGACGATCGCGGGCATCGTGGCGCTCGACCTGCTCAAGGGCGTCGCGATCGGCCTCGGGCTCGCGGTGCTGAAGATCGTCTGGATCTTCACCCACCTGCGCATCGACGTGCGGCACGAGGGCGAGGACACCGTCATCCGGCTCGACGGCTCGGCCACGTTCCTGCGGCTGCCCGAGCTCAACGCGGTGCTCGCCGCGATCCCGGAGCAGCGCACCGTGCACATGGATTTTGACGAGCTCGATCACATCGACCAGGCCTCGCTGCAGGCGATCAGCGCGTGGGAGAAGCAGTACGTCACGCGCGGCGGCCACGTCTCGCTCGAGTGGGAGGGCCTCGAGATGCTCGCGAAGATTCGTCACCGTCGCAACGTGGAGGCGGGGGCCTCTACCCGTCCGCCCGCCGCGCGGGTCATCGAGTCGGAGTAGTCATGCACAAGCTCGCTCAAGGCGTTCACAAGTTTCAGCGCGAGGTCTTCGGCAGCCACCGGGCGCTCTTCGCTCGGCTCGCCGACGGCCAAGCGCCGCACACACTCTTCATCGCGTGCTCCGACTCTCGCATCAACCCCAACCTTCTGACGCAGACGGCGCCGGGCGAGATCTTCATCATCCGCAACGCGGGCAACATCATCCCGAGCTGGGGCGCGCCGATCGGCGGCGAGGCCGCGACCATCGAGTACGCGATCTCGGCGCTCGGCGTGGAGCACGTCGTCGTGTGCGGGCACTCGGGATGCGGTGCGATGAAGGCGGTGCTCGATCCCGACTCCACCAAGTCGATGCCCGCGGTGCGCCAGTGGCTCGCGCACGCCGAGACCACCCGCCGGATCATCGAGGAGAACTACGTCGGCACTCCGCCCGACGAGCTCCTGAGCATCGCCACGCAGGAGAACGTGCTCGCGCAGCTCGAGAACCTCCGCACCCACCCGTCGGTCGCGGCGCGGATCGCCAAGGGCACGCTCGCCCTCCACGGGTGGGTGTACAAGATCGTCACCGGCGAGGTGTTCGCGTACGACTCCGAGGAGGGGCAGTTCCGGCCGCTCGCGGACGTGAACGCAAACAGCGCTCGGGTGCCAGAGCGCCGCGTGCTGGGGGACGAGCTCGGGGTGTAGCGTCCGCTCCGGGAGCCGCGACCGTCAGGGAGCGGGTTGTCGAGGTTGTCGAGGTCACCCGCTCGCTCACGCGCGCGGCTCCGGGAGCCGCGACCGTCAGGGAGCGGGTTGTCGAGGTTGTCGAGGTCACCCGCTC
>JALHOE010000369.1 GCA_022843175.1 Deltaproteobacteria bacterium | reverse complement strand
GCGCCGCCCGCCGCGCGCACGGCGGCCTCGACGGAGTGGGGGGACACGTACGTGTCCGGGTCGAGCATGCCGCGAGCGCCGCGGAGGAGCGTGAGCTTGTCGAGGTAGGCCGGCGTGTGCACGCGCTCGAGGACAGCCCGCTCCGCGTCGACCGGCGGCAGCTGTTCCGACGCGATCCCAGCCCGGCGGAGGCCGGAACGCGCCGCGTCGAGCCTCGCAGGGCGCTCGGGATGGTTCGCAGTCGCGGCGTGCAGATCGAAGAGCGCGTCATCGACCAGCAGGACCCTCTCGGACGGCATCGCCACCGGACGATCGCCCGTCCGCCGCCGGGCGTCACCTTACCTTGCCGAGCTCTTCCGCCGTCTGATAGCGTCGTCGCACCTCGACGGAGGGTTGAGACCGCAAATGCGCCTGAAAATCATCCTCCCGAACGCGATCATCGTCCTGCTCGTTGGGCTGCTGTCATTCATCGTGGTGCGACAGCGGTTGCTCACGCTGGTCGACCCGGCAGTCGTCAAAGCGCAGACCGAGCGGAACGCCGCCGGGGTCGCCGGAATCCTCCAGCTCCAGCTCCTGCGCGGCGAGCGTTGGCTCACCGAGAAGGGGACCAACGACGAGGTCCTCCGCGACCGTCTGGCCAACGTCGGCCTCGAGGACAAGGGCCGCCGCGAGAAGACCACGGCCGCCCTCTCCGAGCTCAAGCGCCACGCCGGCGAGGCCAAGACGGTCTTCGCCGATCCGCCGGACATCGCCGCCCTCGTCGACAAGGACGGTCGGGCCGTCGGCCGCAGCGAAGATCCGCAGACCTACGCGGGCGACGACTTCGGCAAGGAATATCCGGCGCTCGTCGCGGCGATCAAAGAGAACCGCACCGGCAGCGACGTCTGGATGAACAGCCGCTTCGCGCACAAGCACCTCGTGAGCTACGCACCCGTGCGCGACGCCAACGGCCACGCGCTCGGCGGCGTGATCCTCCTGTGGAGCCTCTCCGACTCGCGCATGGCCGGCGTCACCGACGCCGCCGCCGTGCTCGTCGTGATGGAGAACGGCGCCCCCAAGGTCAAGGCCAAGGCCAACGAGAGCGTCGCGCCGGGCTTCGCCAGCGAGGTCGAGGGTGCGCAGAAGGACTCGGTCGCGCGCGCGCTCAAGAACAACACCGACACGTTCCAGACCGCGGCCCTCGCCGGCAGCGTCGCGGCCCTCCGTAACGTCGGCAACGGCGACGTGGCGGCGATCGCGGTCGCCCGGCGCCTGTCGACGATCGAGAGCCCGGATAGCATCCTGTGGCCGATCCTCGCGGCGTGCGGCCTCGGCCTCGCGTTCGTGCTGATCGCCGGATTCATCCTCGGCGGCTACGTCACCGATCCGGTCGGCACGATGGAGGAGAGCCTCCTGCAGGTGATCAACGGCAACACCAATCACCGCGTCGAGATCGAGCACGCCGAGCTCGGCGGCCTCGCGTTCCGGATCAACCAGCTGCTCAACACCGTCCTCGGCGTCGAAGAGGACAACACCGACGAGCAGGGGCGCCCGTCCACGCCGCCCGAGCAGCAGCACTTCCAGGAGGCGATGGCGGTCGACCGCGACGCCGGCGCCGCCGCAGCGCTCGCGAGCGAGCCCGAGCCCGCCTACTACGCGCGCATCTACCGCGAGTACATCGAGGCCAAGACGCAGAACAGCGAGTCGGTCGAGGGGATCACCGAGCAGGTGTTCACCGACCGCATCAAGGGCATGGAGCGCGAGCAGACGCAGAAGACGGGCCGTCCCGTCCGCTACGCGATCCAGCGCCAGGGCGGGCAGGTCCGCCTGCTGGCGATCCAGCTCTAGGGCATCCCGTCCGGCGGAAGAGGGCTCGGCGTGGCCTCCCGCCTGGACGCCGCGTCGCGGCATGCTTAACAACCCGCACCACCCGATGGGCCTCTTCGATTTCCTCAAAGGCAAGCCTGCCGGCAAAGCCGGTAGCACCGAGCGGCCCAAAGCCGACAAGAACGTCTCCCGCTACGCCGACGCCATCTCGAAGAAAGCACAGAACTTCGACCGCCAAGAGGCGATCGACAACCTCTCCAAGCTCGGCACTCCCGACGCGGCCGCCGCGCTCCTCAAGCGCTACACGTTCTCGAGCGACCCCTCGATCACCGACCAGGAAGAGAAGGAGACGGCGTTCCGCGGCATCGTCGCCGCAGGCGAGGGCGCGCTCCCCGCGATCCGCGAGTTCTGCGTGAAGGCCGAGAGCCTCACCTGGCCGCTCCGCATGATGCGCGAGCTCCTCGACGAAGAGGCCTACGTCGGCGAGGTCATCAAGATGCTCGAGAAGTGGGACACGGAATACGACCGCAACCCCGACCCGAAGCTTCAGCTGATCAACGCGCTCGAAGAGCTCAAGGACTCGCGCATTCGCGGCGCGGTCGAGCGCTTCCTCGAGGACGTGCACGAGCCCACGCGCTTCCACGCCGTCACCACGCTGCTCGCCCAGGGCGACGCCGAGGCCGCTGGGGCCCTCGCCCGCGCGCTCATCCGCGAAGAGGCCATGCGCACCAAGAACCGCATCGCGGACGGCCTCGCCGCGCGCGGCTGGGTCATCCCCGAGGCCGACCGCAAGGGCCTCGACGAAGCGCTCCCCGGCGCCTACCGCCTCAGCGAAGACGGCAAAGTCACCCGCTGATCGCGCGCGCGCTCCCAACACGCGCGTCTCCGAATAGGCGCGCGCGTAAGCGAGCGCCTGACGCCTCCCAATAGGCGCGCGCGTAAGCGAGCGCCTGACGCCTCCCAATAGGCGCGCGCGTAAGCGAGCGCCTGACGCCTCCCAATAGGCGCGCGCGTGAGCGAGCGCCTGACGCAGCCACCTCGATCGAAGACGCCCGCCCCCGCGCGCGCCCGGCGACGGGCCACAAAAACAGGACCGCGCGCCGTTACGCGCGCGGTCTCTCTTCGATCGAGCTACGGATTCAGTCGGTGATCTTCGGCGCCGGGAACGAGAACCCGAGCGAGACCGTGATCATCTGGTTGAACTTGTAGGTCGAGTCCTTGTCGTCGATCTTGCCGTCGGGGAACTTGCCGGAGCTGTCTTCCTTCTGCTCGGCGTTGAGGCCGCGGCTGTCGAAGCCGGCGCGGTTCCAGGCGAAGGGGATCATGCGCCACTCGACGCCGAGGGCGATCATCTTGCTCATGTAGAAGTTGAAGCCGAGGCCCCACGTGGGAGCGAGCTTCGTCTTCCCCTCCATCGTCGCGCCGCGCTGCGCGTCGGTCGCGCAGGCGACGAAGTCTGCGCAGTCCTTGCGCTCCTTCGTGCCGACGATGCCGAAGCCCGCGAAGATGTACGCGTCGACGTCGGCGAACACGCTCTGGAAGAGCGCGAACTTGCCGCGGAACGGCACCGCCGTGATCTGCGGGAGGATGATGTGCTGGATGGAAGCGGTCTGCTTCTGGAACTGACCGCTGTTCTTGGCACCCGACACGTTCATCAGGTTGAGCGACGGATTGGCCGGATCGCGCTCCGCGCCCTCGTCGATTCGGTCGCTCAGGCCGGTCGGCATGCCGACCGCGCCGTAGGCGCCGAACACGCCGATCGCGAGCCAGTCGGTGATGCCGTAGTTGATGCGGGCGCCGACGGCCAACGTGCGGCGGTACTCGTCGAGGAGCGTCGACGTGAACGTCGGCGCGAACTCGATGCGACCCTCGCGATAGAGGCGGAGGCGGCGGACTGCCGGCGCGCCCTTGAGCGGACCGGTGACCTGCACCTCCTGCGCGACTGCCTGTTTCTCCGTAGCGCCCACGAGGCCAACGGCCAGGGCAAGCGCGGGGAGCGTCGAAAGAACCTTGTTCATGGTCTTGCGGCTCATGTGCGTTCGCCTCGCGGTCACTTCGGGAGCCTGTACTGCCAGGTGAACGGCAAGAAGATGCTGACGCCGAACTGCGCCTGCACTGCGTTCGTCAATCGACTCTCGCCGATCCAGGTGTCCGGATCGCGGTCGGTGCCCTTGATGTTGCGCGGGTCCGTGGCCGGCCGAGCCTTCGAGGTGTTCTCGAGCTGCTCGTTGTAGACGTAGTCGCGAACCTCGAGGAACGCGGCGAACCAGCGGTTGAAGAAGACCCGGAGACCGACGCCCGCGTTGAACGCGACCTTGGTCTTCCACTCGAAGGCGCGGTTCTCGGGGTCGATGACGGCGCGGGGGCGCGTGCTGATCGCGCCGATGCCGCCGACCACGTAGCCGTCCCAGTGGAAGATGAAGTCGCCGAAGCCGGCGAACTTTCCGTACAGGGGGACGTACGAGAAGTTGAGGTTCGCGCCGTACTGGTACTCGTTGATCGGGATCGCGAGCCGCGTGCTCTGCCGAACGAGCTTGTTGAACTCGGCGTCCGAGTTGAACGGCTGGTAGTAGTTGAAGTTGAGACCAACCGCGAGGACGTTGGTCACGTAGTAGTTGATCGCGAGGCCCGGTCCGGGGTGGCTCACGAACTGGTCGTTCATGGACGCCGACCAGTAGGGCGAGACCTCGACGCGCTTACGACGAAGCGCGTAGATCTGCTGCACCGCGTAGACCTGCGAGTCGCGGAGCTCTTTCTCCGCGTAGTCGCGAATCAGCTTGTCGGTCTGACAGGCCTCGGGATTCGCCTCGCAGATGAAGCTCGCGCCACCAGCCCCGGCATCGGCGCCGGCGGGCTTGGTCTTGGTGTCGTCCTCCTTGGGTGGAGGCGTGACCGGCTCGTCGCCGCCGAGGTCTTCGACCTCGCCTGCCGGCGGCTTCTTCGTGTCGGGCTTCTTGCCTTTCTGCGCGAACGCCGTCGTGGGGATCAGCGCCAGCGCCGCCACCACGAGGAGCCTCAACGGAGCCTGCTTCATCGCCATTCCTTCCGCATCCAAGTACGGAACTGACTGCGGGGTCTCGTATCCGCGGGAGACGCTATCACGCGGAATTTCAAGCAATCAACAAGAAAACCAGGAAAGCACTTCGGAATCCGCCTTCAGTCGAGAGAGAGGCGGACCGACATATTCGAGTTACGCCGCCTCGTTGGAGATCGCGTCTCGCCCCGCGAAGAGCGCTTCGACGAACTCCGCCGGGTCGAACTCACGAAGGTCCGCTGCCTTCTCGCCGATGCCGATGTATCGAACCGGGAGACCCAGCTCGTCGGCGATGGCGAGGATGACACCACCCTTCGCGGTACCATCTAGCTTGGTCAGCACGATTCCGGTCAAGGGAATCGTCTCCATGAACAGGCGCGCCTGCTGAATCGCGTTCTGTCCGTTGGTCGAATCGAGCACCAGCAGGGTCTCGTGGGGGGCGCCGTCGAGCGCTTTGGCGACCGTTCGGCGGATCTTGGCCAACTCGTCCATCAGGTTGGACTTCGTCTGCAGGCGACCGGCGGTGTCCGCGAGGACCACGTCTGCGCCGAGCTCCTTGGCTTTGTTGACGGCGTCGAAGAGCACGCTGCCGGGATCGGCGCCCTCTTTACCCTTGACGACCGTCGCTCCCTCGCGCTCGCCCCACACCTCGAGCTGCTGGACCGCGGCTGCGCGGAACGTGTCGCCGGCGCCGAGGACGACCGATTTACCCTGCGCCTTGAGCTTGGAGGCGAGCTTGCCGATCGTCGTCGTCTTGCCGGAGCCATTGACGCCGACCATCAGCACCACCGTCGGCTTGTTGCGCAGCTTGAGGCGGCCGCCGTCGCCGAGGATTGCGCGCGCTTCGGCGCCGAGCGCGGACCAGACCTTCTCGGCGTCGTCGAGCTCGTTGCGCTCGAGGCGCTCGTGCAGGCGCTGGATCAGCTTCTGGGAGGTCTTCACGCCGACGTCGCTCGTGAGGAGGACCTCCTCGATTTCGGAGAGGAGCGCCGGATCGACGACCTTGCGGCCGCGAATGAGATCGTTGAGGCGCGCGATGAAGCCGCCGCGCGTGCGCGCGAGACCCCGGCGCACGGTCGCCGGATCGAAGACCGCGGGCTTGCCGAAGTCTTCTTCGAGGGCCGGCTTCGGCCGCTCGGAGGGCTTCTTGGCGGGCGCCTCTGCGGCGCCCTCGTGCTCCTCGCGCTTGCTCGCCGGCGTCTCGCGAATGGTCTTCGGGATCGGGCGAGCGCGCTCCTCGTCGGGCTTCCGCTCCTCTTTACGCTCCGCGACCTGCTGCTTCTTCGGCTCGAGCGCGCCAGGTTTCTTGGCCTCGGGGAGCGTGGGCTCCGCGGGCTTCCGGGTGACCAGGAAGAAGATCACCGCAAGGACGACGACGGCGACGAGGACGTAGACCAACGTCATCGGTGTTCGAGCTCCGGCACCAAGGGGGGGAGACGATAGAGGGGGTGCACCCCCGTGGTCAAAGGGAACCGCAGGCCTCTCGACCCTTTAACTTTCGACCTACGACACATCCCGCGGGGGCGGGGGTGGCGGCGGCGGTGGGGGCGGCGGCGGAGGGGGCGGCGGAGGTGGTGGCGGCGGCGGAGGCGCCGCCTTCGGCGGCTCAGGCTTGGCAGCCTC
>JALHOE010000368.1 GCA_022843175.1 Deltaproteobacteria bacterium | reverse complement strand
CGCGCTCGCCAACGGCTCGCGCAAGTTCCCCACCTACGATCTCCACATCCGGCAGATCGCGCACGCGCTGTTCCCCTGGAGCTGCTTCCTGCCGTTCGCCTTCGGCCGCCTGCTCGCGCGGCCGGCGGTCGCCGCGGAGGACCGCGCCGCGACGCGCCGCGAGGTCGACCTGCGCATCACCGCGCTCATCGCCGCAGCGCTCTGCTACTTCGTGCAAACGCTCGCTGCCCCGCGCTTCGGCCTGCTGCCGTTCGCCGCGCCGGTGGCGGTCGCGATCGTGATCGCGATCGTGCTCCGCGATCTCGAGCGCGTGCCCTCGGCGTCGCTCGCCGTCGCGATCGGCACCGCGGTGTTCGCCTTCCTCGTGCTCAACGACTTCACCTTCGAGGACCTCGCCAAGTCGCCGGTCGAGCTCGCGACGGCGCCGGTGATCGAGCCCTACGGCCTCTACGGCGTGGTCGCGCCCGAGGAGCTCCGCATCAAGCTCAAGGTGGCGCTGGTGGTCGCCGCAGGCGTCTTCCTCCTGCCCATCTTCTTCGTCTGGGTCGACGAGAACCCCGAGCCCGGCTGGACGCCCATGCGCTCGCTGCGCAAGCCGATCGACGCGCTCGTCGCCGCGTGGCGCCACCCCTGGCACGGCCTCCTCATCCTCCTCTTTCTCAGCTTCGAGGCGTGCTTCGCGATCGCCGGCATCCTCACGTGGAAGCGCAAGCTGCGGAAGATGATCCCCCAGCTGCAGGCCATGGCCACCCAGCAGCGCGACATCGTCGTCAACCTGTGGTGGCTCGTGCTCGTCGGCGTGGTGGGCCTCTACGTCGCCTGGATCGGCTTCGTCTACGGGCGCGATCTGTTCCGCCAGCTGCGTCGCCAGCGCGTCGCCACCATCGCCATCGGCGGGCTCGTGGCGGGCGCGGTGTGGGCGTGGGGCGTGATGCCCGCGGTCGCCAATCAGTTCTCGCCGAAGGGCGTCTTCGCCAAGTACCGAGAGATCGGCGGCGGCGCTCCGATCGGCCTCCTCGGCGTCAACGCGCGCACGGCCGCCTACGACCTCGGCAACGCCCAGCCCGTCGTGCACAACGACGCGCGCTCCGCCTACGACTGGGTCGTCGGCGCCGGGGGCTCGCGCCGCTTCCTCGCGATCCGCGCCGAGCACCTCGCCGAGATGAACTACCTCTGGCGTCAGAAGGCCGAGCCGAAGACCAACATCCCGCTCATCGACGGCCGCGCGTCGCAGATCATGCTGGTCAGCAACCTGACCCAGAACGGCTACTCCGAGAACCCGCTCAACCGCATGATCCTCGACGGCATCCCCACCGCGACGACCAACTGCGAGGATCCGAACAGCCCGATCTGCAACCCCACGCGCGCCCTCGATTGCGACATCGACGGCAAGCTCGCGTGCGTCGGCTGGGACCTGATGGACAACTCCGGCAAGCCGACGGGCGCCGTGGCCTCGGGCCAGCGGGTCAAGCTCCGCCTGATCTATCGCGTCACCGCGCGGATCAGCGGCGGCTGGCAGATCTTCATCCACGTCGAGCAGCCCGGCACCGCGACCGCGCGCAAGACGTGGGACCACGTCCCGCTGCAGGGCAAGTACCCGATGGACAACTGGCTCCCCGGCGACGTGATCGTCGACGACAGCGAGTTCAACCTCGAGCCGAACATGCCGTCGGGTCGCCCGGTCACGATCCTCACCGGCTTCTTCTCCGGCAACACGCGCCTGCCGCTCGTTCGCGGGCCCGACGCGGGTCCCGAGCAGGAGGGTCAGCGCCTCGTCCTTGGGAGCGTCCCGGTTCGATGACGTTGCGCGCCCTCGAAGATGGGCGTAAGGCGAAGCGGGATGAGTGAGCGACGCGACAGTCATGCGCCTGCTGCCTCTCGACGCGCCGAAGAGCGCCTCGAGGTGCGCTGGGCCGTCGACTGCGCGAGCGAGGAGACCTTCCTCTACGCCTACATCACCAACGTGAGCTCGCTCGGCCTGTTCGTGTGCACCGAGCGCCCGCTGCCGATCGGCACCCGGGTGCAGCTCGCGTTCGCCCCCGAGGGCTGCGGCGCCTTCGAGCTCCGCGGCGAGGTCGCGTGGATCAACCCCACCCGCGAGCACGGCCAGAACCCGAATCCGGGCATGGGCGTCCGCTTCCTCGACCTCGCCCTCGAGGACCGCGAACGCCTCGTCGACGCGATCCACACGATCGCCTACGTCCGCGGCGAGCCCGAGCAGATCAACTAGCGCGCGCGCCGCGTCGTCGCGCTACTTCGGCGGATCGGGGAGCGGCAGGCGGCGGATGCGGACGCGGTCGTTGTCGCCCGCGACGTCGGCGTCGGAGTCGTCTGCCCAGGCCACGGCGCAGTACGGCGCGGTCGCGGTGCCGATGGCGATCGCCGGCGACGAGCGCGGGCGATCGCCCTCGCCGACGTTGAACTCGCTCGGGCTCGAACCGAGGTGGCTGATCATGAAGCCCTGCTCGTCGACGCGGACGAAGCGGGCCGCGATGTTGTTCGTGGTGCGCCAGGCGACGAGATAGAAGCGCAGGCCGGCGGGGGTCACGCCCGCCGCGACCGTGGGCTGATCCTGATCGCCGTCCTTGATCTTGTCGTTGAGGACGGCGGCGATCTCGTTGCCGCTCGGCGCGCCCGCTTTGTCGAACTTCTGGATGCGGATGTCGGCGCCGACGTCGCCCGCGCCGTCCTTCCACGCGACGAGGAACTCGCCGGTGTCAAAGCCGGCGACGTCGGGCTCGGTCTGCGCACCGGCTGTCTTCGCCGCGTTGATCGCGAGCTCTCCGCCCTTGGGCGCGCCGTCCGCGCCGACGCGCCGGCCCTTGATGTCGTCCCCGTTGGACCAGACGACGACGAAGTCGCCGCCGATAAAGGCCACGCGCGGCCGCACGCCAGCGACTCCGGTACCGACCGTCTGCGCGCCGCCGAGCGCGCCGTCCGCGGCGCGGAGCACGCTCTTGACGGCGGTGCCGTCGGCGAAGACGAGCAGCGCCTGGCCGCCCGGCGTCGACGCCGCGTGAACATTGGCCGCCGGCCCGACGTTCGCGTCGACGGCGCTCGGGTTGAACCGGCCGTCGGTGACGACCGTGCGCAGCGTGCCGTCGTTGATGAACGAGAAGAGCAGGTTGCCGCCGGGGAGCGGGACCATCGAGGGCGACGTGTCGCTGCCACCGCGCTTGGCTCGACCCTCGCTGTTCGGCACGCCGGGCGAGGCGGGCAGGCGGATCTCGCTCGCGAGGACGACCGGCGACGTCTCGGTGAGCACGTCCTGCTTCATCAAGCGGACCGTGATCTCGTTGCTGCCGTCGTTGCCGCTGTTGCCGATCGACTGGTCGCTCCAGGCGCCATAGAGCTTGTCGCCGAGCCACCGCACGCCGATCGACGTCTTGCGGCCGGGGCGACCGCGGAAGAAGTCGCGGGAGGCAATGCCGTTCGAGAGGATGACCTCTTTGGACTTGCACGCCATCGCGTCGCACGCCTCGTCGGACGCGCGGCCCGCCGGATCGCACGTCTCGCCGTAACCGGCCGCCGCGTCGCCGCACTGACCGCCCTCGACGATGGGCTGCGCCTTGAGCTCGATCTGCAGCGGGTTCTGGTCGACGGCGCGCTCGACGCACCCGCTGAACCCGCCCTTCTTCGCCTCGAACTTCCCCTCGACGTAGAACGTGAGGACCTTGTCGGGGTTGCGCTCGAGCTCGCCGCTGCCGCACCACGCCTTGTTGGCGTTGCACTTGGCGAGCTTCAGCTCGAACACGCGATCCGCCGAGCCCGGCGGGATCGGGATGCCCGCGCCCTTACACGGGACGGCCGCCTGCTCGTAGACGTAGAGGGTGACTCGATCGACGTCGACCAACGCCTTGGGAATCGACAGCGAGACACCGATGGCCGACAGGGCGGGCGGAGCGTCGCTCGCGCACGCTGCCGTGAGCACACCGAACAGCGTCGCAGCCGCAGCGACACGTGACATGAACACTACTTATCACGCTCAGTAGCTCGAATCGACGGCCGACGACGGCTTCGCCGCTTTCGCCTTGGCCGGCGGCGACGTTTGCGGCGGGTGGTCGAGCGCCGCGAGCTCGGCCTCGGCCTGCTTCTGGACGACCGGGTAGGTCTTGGCCTTCTCGAAGAGCGCCCGCGCGGTGGCGACGTCCGACAGCGCCTTCGCGCACTGGCCGCCCTCGATCGCCCCGTGCGGCGCCTCGCCCGAGGAGGGGTAACCGTTCACGAGCTTCTGGTAGCGCGGCAGCGCCTGCGCGCAGGAGCCCGACGCGCGGTACGAGCGCGCGGAATAGAGCAGCGAGCTCGAGACCTTGGTGCCGGAGGCGGCCGCGGCGTCGAATCCCTTGGCGGCCTCGGCCCACTTCGACGCCTTGTAGGCGGTCATCGCGTCGTCGTAGCTCGCGGCGTTGTTCGCCTGCTGGTTGGGCGACGCGGTCGTCGGCGCGGGCATCGGGCCGCTCGCGCTCTTCTTGTTGGTGTTGGTATTCGTGTCGTTCTTGGCCTCGGCCTTGTCGGCGGGCACCGCGAGGCCTCCCGTCACGCCGCCCACCGGCATCGGCGCTGCGGCCGGTGGCGGAGGCGGAGCGCCGCCGCCACCCTTCTTGCCCGCCTGGTTGCCCGTGGCGCCGGCGAGATCGGCGAGCCCGTCGCCGTCGAGGGACTTCTCGTTGGGCGCTTGCGCCTCGTCCTTGGCCGGCGCCTTGGCCTTGGTCTTCGCGCCCTCGGCCTCGGCGAACTTGCCGTCATCTTCCGCCGCCGGCGTGTCGGTGGGCTTGGCCTCGAGCTTCGGCGACTCCTTGGCCGGCCGCGGCTTGCCCTCTCCGCCGCCGATGACGGCAGGGGCGCCGCCGGGCTCGATCGGGGGCGAGGCCGGCTCGAGGGTCGCGACCGGGGTTCCCTGCTCGGTCACCTTGGTGTTGCGCGCGCTCGGGGAGTGGCCGCTGCGTAGCAGCACGACCGACGTGCCGACCATGACGACGAGCACGGCCGCCATCGCGACCTGTGGGCGCATCGCCCAGCTCCCCGCCGACGACACCGCGCGCGCGATGCGACGTGGCAGCGACACGTCCGGCTGCACGGCTCCAGCCGCCGCCAGGATTCGCGCTTCGAGCAGCGACGAGGGGTCGTCGAGCCCGAGCTCGGCCCCGGCGCGCATTCCGCCTCGCAAGCGCTCGATCACGGCGGTGCAGCGCGCGCAGCCGGCGAGGTGCTCCTCGGCCTCCCTCGCGGCGCGCGCGTCGATCCCGTCGCCCCCCTCGGGGTCGACCAGATCCATCGCCATCTCGTCGAGCTTCTCGCAGTCCACCGTCCGCTCCTTACTTCACACCTTCACAGCCCTACTTCACAGCCCTGGCGTAATCCTCGAACTCCGCGAGCGCGGCCTGCAGCCGCTCGAGCGCGTAGCGCATGCGCGACTTCACCGTGTTCTCGCTCACGCCGACGATCTCGGCGATCTCCTTGAAGGGCAGCTCGCTGACCTGGCGCATGAGGAAGACCTCGCGCTGGTCCTCCGGCAGCGCCTCTACGGCCGCCCGGATGTGGGTCTGGAGCTGCTTGCCGATGGCGGAGCGGTCGGCGCCCATCGTCGGCCCCGCGATCCTCTCCGCCAGCGGAGCCCCCTCGCCGTCGTCGCTGCCGCCCGAATTGGCCGGCGCGTCGAGCGAGGCGTGGCGGCGGTGCACCCGCTTGCGCAGGTGGTCGATGCAGAGGTTGCGCGCGATGGTGTAAGCCCAGGTTGAGAACCTCGACTCCTCCTTGAAAGTCTCCGCGTTTTGCACGATCCGGACGAACACATCCTGGACGATGTCCTCGGCCACGGACGGCACCCGCACCTGACGCAGCGCGAAGTTGTAGAGCGCGCGCTGATGACGACGGAGCAACGAGCGGAACGCGTCCGTATCGCCGCGGCGATACCGGGCGAGCAGCGCCTCGTCGGTCGGCCCCTCGGCCGTCACGGAGCGTGGTCCATCGACCGGTCACACCGGTCGTCCGAGAGCGGGTCATGCTCTCTCTGACGTTCGAACCGCCGGAAGGGTCTTGTCGTTCTACTATCCATCCGTTCCCGAGCCCATCCACGCCCGGGCCGCGCTAGCGGAGGCGCTCAACTACGACAAAACCTAGGGAGGTCGTGAGGTTGCGCGCCAAACGAGCGTTGACCCCCAACCAGTGACGAGCTATACCGCGGCGGGCGAATACCGGACAACCGCCGCGTTTCGCGTGTCCATCGTACACTCGGCTCCAAGGGTATCTTCCGTCGTTGGTCACGCTCGAATGAGCGACTCTGTTGGTCCGTCGCTCCTTGGTACCTTCGCGTAGCAGTTGATGCAGTCCGAAAGGGGACTCTCCATGTTTGGCAACGTGCCGTCATCACGAAGCTCGCAGTGGGTCCGCACGACGTCGCGTCTCGCCGTGGGCGTACTCCTGCTGACGCCGCTGGTCGCGTCCGCCCAGGGTACCGCGCCGAAGGCCGGCGCCGTCGCGAGCG
>JALHOE010000367.1 GCA_022843175.1 Deltaproteobacteria bacterium | reverse complement strand
GCGGCGCCGTGCGCGCGAGCCGGACCGCGCCGTCGCCCGCGGCGCTGACCACCGAGGCCCGCAGCGTGTCGCCGACCGCGACCGTGACCTGTCCCGACTCGTCGAGCAGCTCGGGGAGCTCGATGAAGCCCTCGCGCTTGCCGTCGAGGTCGAGGAAGACTGCGTCGCGCCCGATGCGCACGACGGTGCCCTCGACGCTCTCGCCCGTGGAGTACCCGCGGCCAGCGGAGCGGCGCGGCTTGTTCTTGGCCTCGGCCTCGAAGAGCGCTGCGAACGAGTCTCCACCCTGGTCTTCCGGACGCGACATGGCCGGGCGTGTTAGCGCGAAGGTCAGCGCGAGGCCACGCCGAAGGCCCAGGCTGCCCAGCCGAGCAGCACGACGCAGATGGTCACCGCCGAGGCGACGAGCCACCCCGGCACCTTCCGGCCGGGGGGCGCCGAGCGGGTGGCGTAGAGCTCGTTCGTCGCCAGGAGCGCGATGGCGCCGATGCGCTTCTTGGCGAGCGCCCCCCGCTCCGGGTCGTCGCGGAGGTTCCCGTAGCGCCGGGCTGCCTCCATCAGCGCCCCCGTCTCGCGCGCGTGGTCGAGGAACTTGCGGTGGCGCTCGTCGTCGTCCCAGCCGTTGACGACGCCCGTCCACAGCGCGTCGAACACGACCCGATCGGGTTCCGGCGGTCCGGCGCTCACAGCGTCTCTATACTAGCGCCCCCCGTGAAGATCGCGCTGCTCCAGATCGACGCCACCGTGGGCGCTCCCGCGCAGAACGCGGACGCGATCGTCGCCGCGGCACTCCGCGCCCGGGCGGCGGGCGCCGAGCTCGGCGTCGCTCCCGAGCTGGTCGTCCCCGGCTACCCGCCGCGGGATCTCCTTCTGATTTCTTCGTTTCGCACGGAGTGCGATCGCGCGCTCGCAAAGATCGCGCAGCAAGCGCCGCCCGAGCTCCCGCTGCTCGTCGGCACGGTCGGACATGCGCCCTTCGGCACCGGCGCGCAGAACGTGGCGGCGCTGATCCGCGGCGGGCGCGTCGAGGCGATGTTCGCCAAGACCCTCCTCCCCACGTACGACGTCTTCGACGAGCGCCGCTACTTCGAGCCCAACCCGAGCCCCGGCTCGTCGGTGTTCGACGTGGGCGACACCCGCGTCGGCGTCGTGATCTGCGAGGACGGCTGGAACGACGCCGAGCTCTTCGGCGCCTCGCGCCGCTACTCGCTCGATCCCGTCGAAGAGGTCGCGAAGGCCGGGGCGCGGGTGATCGTCAACCTCTCGGCGTCGCCGTTCGCCGCGCGCAAATGGGAGCATCGCCGCAAGATCCTCGCGCACGCCGCGCGTCGGCATCGCGTCGCCACGGTCTATGTCAACGCGATCGGCGGCAACGACGGCCTTATCTTCGACGGCGCGTCGTGCGTGTTCGGCGCGGACGGGCAGCCGCGCGGCGAGGCCCTGTCGTTCGCCGAGGACCTCGCGGTCATCGACACCGAGGGACCGGCGGTGGAGCTCTCGACGCGCCACCCGCTCGACGACGTGCGCGCCGCGCTGGTCCTCGGCCTCCGCGACTACTTCCGCAAAGTCGGCGCCCGCCACGCGGTCATCGGGCTGTCGGGCGGCATCGACTCGGCGCTCGTCGCGGCCCTCGCCGTCGAGGCGCTCGGCAAGGACAACGTGGTCGGGCTCGGCATGCCCTCGCCGTACTCGAGCGACCACTCCGTTCGCGACGCCGAGCGGCTCGCGCAGAACCTTGGGATCAAGTTCCACCTCGTGCCGATCGGCGGGACGTTCGCCGCCTACCAGGCGCAGCTCGCCGAGCTGATGGTTGCCTCGCCGCCGCCCGAGGGCTTCCGCGACCTCACCGAGGAGAATCTCCAGTCGCGCATCCGCGGCGCGACGCTGATGGCGTACTCCAACCGCACCGGCGCGTTCGTGCTCACCACCGGCAACAAGAGCGAGTGCGCCGTCGGCTACTGCACGCTCTACGGCGACACCTGCGGCGGTCTGGCGGTGATCGCCGATCTCTTCAAGATCGAGGTCTACGCCCTCTGCCACCGGATCAACGAGCTGGCCGGCCGCGCGCTGATCCCCGAGTCGACGCTCACCAAGGCGCCGTCCGCGGAGCTGCGGCCGAACCAGACCGATCAGGACGATCTCCCGCCCTACGAGGTCCTCGACCGCGTCCTCGACGCGCTCATCGTCCGCGAGCTCGGCGTCGAGGACGCCGCCAAGCTCACCGGCGACTCGCTCGAGCTGGTGCGGTCGATCGCGCGACGCGTGCGCACCAACGAGTACAAGCGCCAGCAGTTCCCGCCGACGCTGCGGGTGAGCGACCGCGCGTGGGTCGGCCGCGCATACCCGATCGCCCAGCGGTTCTACGAATAGCGCTACTTGATCTCGAACCACACCTTCGTCTTCTGCCCGAACCCGCCGTGGTAGCTCACGGTGATCTCCTCGCCCGGCGCGATGGCCCGGAGCGCGACGAAGTCGATGACGTTGAGCGACGGCTTGCGCACGTACATCGCGTTCGGGTCGTTGGTGTGGTTGTAGAGCGAGCCGAAGCCGAGGGCGACGGCGCCCTCGTCGAGGGTGCCGCCCCACTGGAAGAAGTAGTTGCCGAGCACGGTGCGCCCGACCGGGTCGACCTCCGGCTCCGGGATCGGGATCACCGGGCAGCTCTCGATGAGCTCGCCCTCTTCGATGGGGACGAGGGCGAAGACGCCGCGGCCGCGCCCCCGGGTGTCGCGCACTTCCAACCGATCGGTCCGCACCGCGCATTTGGGCGGTCGCGCTCGCGAGGCGTCAACCCGGCTTGCGGGCGACGCGCTCGCTGTCGGTGGTGCTCAACTCGACGCGGCGCTTCGCGTGATGGAGTCGCTCACGGGGCGGTGAGGCAGACGCCGGTCGCCGGCTCGAACAGCGGGGTCGCGTTGACCGGGCGGCCGGGCGGCGGGTTGATCTCGACGTCGGCCGCAGGACGGGTCCAGCCGTACTGGCAGGCGAGGAGCTTCGTCGTGTTCGCGGCGTTGCTGTTCATCCAGATGTCGATGTGACGCTTGCCGGCCTTCCAGTCGCTGATGCAGGCCGCGCAGTAGTCCTCCATGATCACGTACTTCTTGATCATCGGGATGTAGAGCTTGGTGCCCGGCGCGAACTCCGTTTGATCGGTCGCGAAGGTGACCGGATCCTCGTAGGTACCCACACCGCCCGCCTGCTTGTGCAGGCCGGGATACGCGATCGCCGGACCGGGCGGATCGTTGTCGGGCCAGCCGTAGAAGGTGATCTCGTGCGTCACGTAGGTCGGTGCCTTCGTCGACGTGTCGCCGACCGCGGTGTCGGCGACCGCGGTGTCGGGCTTGGCGGAGTCCACCGCCGGCGTCTTGGCCGAGTCCACCGCCGGCGTTGCGGTGTCTGGTTTGGTGCCGCTGTCGACCAGGGGCGTACTGCCGCTGTCGATTGCGGGCGCAGTGCCGCTGTCGATCGGTGAGGGAGCGCCCGTGTCGCTCTCGGGCGCCACCTCTTCGGCGGGTGTGCCCGTATCCGCGGACGCGCTGCCGCTGTCGACGGGATCGGCGGACGCACGGCCGCTGTCGATGGGATCCGCAGCGGGCACGAACGCGCCCGCTTCGTTCTCGTCGGCGGTCGGCTCGCCGGTCGGATCGCCCGCGCTCGAGCCGCAGCCGACCCACATCGTCGCGGCGATCAGGATCCAGCGCTTCTTCATGCGCCGGACCCATCGCAACACGAGGGCCAACCCGAAGGCGCCTATTTTTCCGTGTTTGGTGGCGCCACCTGTCTCCGGTGGCGCGAGCTGTCTCCGGTCGGAGACAAGCTCAGTTGGTCGGCGTGGTCATCGACCCGGGCTCGTCCTCGGCGTCCTCGAGCGGGCCGATCTCCTTGGTGTCGGTCGTCGGGGCCTGCCCCGTCGCGGTCGGATCCTCGGTCTTCTCCGCCTTGGGATCCGCCTTCACGGCCGGCAGCGGCGGCGGCCACTGCTTCACGTAGTTCGGCTTCTCGCCCGGGCCGCTGGTGTCGATCCAGAAGACATGACCGACGCCCTCCTTGCGGACGTCGACGTGGACGAAGTACGAGTTCGGGTAGTAGCCGCAGCCGGTGTCCTGCAGCGTCTTGCAGAACGCGACGAGCGACTCGTTGGTCACGCCGTCGATGCGGATGTCGAACGCGCGGGCCGCCTGGTGCGGGCTGCCCTTGGAGGCGGGCCGATAGCCCGAGACCAACGTGATCGTCTTGCCGGGGAACTTGTCGGCAATCGCCTGCAGGCGGTTGACCATGCCGGGATCGATCCGGCGGATGCCGGGCGCCACCTCGTCGACGACGTTCGTCGCGAGCGCCTTGTTCGGCTTCGCCGCCTTCTTCTGCAGCGCGAGCACGCTCGTCGGCTGCGTCGTCGCGGTCGGCGCAGGGACCTCGTAGGGCCGCGCGAGGATGCTCAGCGCGTCGACGGCGCCGGGGGCCGTGCCGCCCGCGCAGGTCGTGAGCGCGAAGGTGACGTCGGTCGGCTGCCCGAGGCGCGCGAAGCTGACGGCCGGGTGGAGGCACGCCTTGATCTTGGTGCCCTGCTTGGCCTTCTCGGAGACCACGCCCTTCTTCTGCAGGTTCTGGAACTCGAGGCTCGCGCCCTTGAGCGGCTTGCTGCCGTGCGGGAGGAGGAGCTTCTTGTCCTTCTTCTCATCCTTCTTGTCGGCGTCCTTGCCGTCGGTCTTCTTTTTCTTGTCGGCGATCTTCGCCTGCGGGAAGTGACCGGTGAGCTCCTCGGGCGGGTCGTCCTTCTTGACCTCGTCCTTCTTGGCGGGCTCGTCCTTCTTGATGGCCTCGTCCTTCTTGACGGCCTCGTCCTTCTTCGGCTCGGCCTTCTTGAGGTCCTCCTTCTTCGGAGCCTCGACCTTCTTGCCGTCGGCCTTCTTCGCGGGTTCGACCTTCTTGATGCCGGCCTTCTCGGTGAGCTTCGCCACTTTGGAGTGGTGCTTCTTCCCGAGCGCCGCGTGCTTGGGCGGGTGCGCAGCCGGCTTCTTCGGCTCCGCGAACGCGGACGACGCGAGCGTGACGGACGCGAGGACGAGGGCGGCGAGCGGCAGACGCATGTTCGAGAACCTCCGGGTAGCCGGGGAGATCCCATGTCGCGCGCGCACCGGCCAACTATGCTGCACGCGTGACCCACGAGGACATCGCGCACGCCTGGCTCGCGGCCTTCAATAAGTACGACGTCGACGCGCTCGTCTCGCTCTACGCCGAGGACGCCACGCACACGTCGCCGAAGATCCGCGCGATGCACCCCGAGGGCCTGGGCATGCTCCGCGGACGAGCCGCCCTCGCCGCGTGGTGGCGCGAGAGCAACGCGCGCCTCCCCGGCCTCCGCTACGAGCTCACGGCGGTGACGGCCAACGACGAGCGCGTCTTCATCGAGTACATGCGCCACGCCCCGGACCAGGAGCCGATGCCGGTCGCCGAGGTGTTCGACATCCACGACGGCTTGATCGTGGCGTCCCGCGTGTATCACGGGTGACTACGTCGTCGAGGAAGAGGGCCCGCGGTGCCTGCCGGCGGCCTCTTGGGCGAAGCGGGCGCGGCCGCTGTTGCTGCTCGCGCGCGCTGGAGGGCTCGCCGCAATGACTCTTCCTCGAGCTTTGGATCGCGAGTCACGGCGCTCGGGTCCAACCCTCGCGGAGGAGCCAGGACGCCGTGCTGCGCCACGAGGTGCGCGCACGCGGGCCACACTGACGAGAAGCGATCGCGCTTCGATCGTGACGCACCGTAGTGGTGCTCGTGGTTGGTGAGCACGTAGCGCATGGCGTTTCGAACCATCGACGGGCTCTCGAGCACGCGCTCGTGATAGCGGTCTACGTAGAGGCTGCCACGCGTGCACATCAACTTGTTGAGGCGCTTCGCGAGACGAATCGCCAGGGCGCGGACGCCGTTGGTCATCGCGGCGCGGTCGTCTGCCTCCGCGAGCAGGTGTACGTGGTTGCCGAGCACCGCGAAGTGAACGATGCGGAACCCCTCGCGCGCTCGGACGCCCCGCAGCGCGTGGGCGATTCGCTGAAAGCACCGCTGACTGCGCAGGTTCCACACGTGGCGCCGCACGCGCAGCGTGACGTGATGCGGGCGACTGCGAGCGACGGACCGACGCGAAATGTGGGGGACCCATGGACTCGTTCGCGGACGTCCACCCGGGTGCGGTGGCCGCCTGAAGAGGAGAAGCTGATCGTCGAACATCGCGAACGACAAGCTAAGAACCGCCAGCGCCGAAGCCCATCCGCGGATACCGCCGGCGGTCACTCAATGTCCGCCGGCGGATGTCGCTGCGACGGCTTCGACAATGCGCGGCCGCGACGTCGCGACGCTGCGAGGCTGCGACGCTGCGAGGCTGCGAGGGGGGACGTTGCGAGGGGGGGGACGTTCGAGGGGCGGACGTTGCGAGGGGGGGACGTTCGAGGGGCGGACGTTGCGAAGGGCGGACGTTGCGAGGGGCGGACGTTGCGAGGGGCGGACGTTGCGAGGGGCGG
>JALHOE010000366.1 GCA_022843175.1 Deltaproteobacteria bacterium | reverse complement strand
GCCGATCTCGTCGATGCGACCGGCAGCGCACTGCGGCGTATCTCAACGCTCGACCTCGCCCACTGGTTCGGCCATGCCGGATACCGCGGTTAAATCACCTCACGAGGAAAGTGCTCTAGTAGGATGCGCCGATGCGCCGAGCATCGGTCGTCATGTTCTGCGTCTTGCTGGGGGCCTGCATCGGTCACGACGCGCCGAGCATGAGCGAGCGCCGCGACAAGCGCGCGGAGTGCGCGGGGCTCGACGACTTCGACGACAAGGCCACCGACAAAGCGTTCGGCAAGTTCGAGAGCTCGGCCTGCAAGCAGGGCTTTCTCGGATCGTGCGAGCGGTGGTTCACCTTCGTCGTGGCGACCTGCGGCTACGACCACGGCGGCGACGAGTCGTTCGCCATCCACATCAACGTGTCGCCGCTGCGCCCGAGCAGCTACGTCGACGAGCGCAATCAGATCTGCGACAAGGCGCGACTGCTCATCAGTAGGACCGCGAAGATCGAGCTCGTCGACACGAAGGGCCGCGTCGTCACCACCTGCGGCAACCGCAAGAAGAAGTAGGCCCGGCGCATGCAGCGACTCCGCGTATGCGTCCCCTCCTCGTGCTGATGTTGCTCGGCGCGGCCGCGTGTAGCCGCAGCGCGCCCGCGACGTCCCCCTCTTCGATCACCGTGCCCCCCGAGTTCCAGCCGCGGCCGGTGCACGCCGCGTCGCACCCGATGTCGCGCGGGACGATCCGGCTCGGAGAGTCCGAGTTCACCGAACCTCTGCCGCCGCCGACCGCGACGGGCGGCGGCCCTCCCGCGGAGACCGCGGCGCCGCCCACGACGAGTCGGCCCTCCGGCACGAGCGACATCGGCCCGATCGAGGGCTCGCAGAGCACCAGCGTCGGCCCGATGAGCCCGTCGACGGTCACGGGCACGAAATCACCGATCGAGCCCGCGAAGCCGGCAACACCGGCCCGCTGAGTCACCTCCAGTCGCAGCCCTGGCGTACGCAGCTGTTCTCGCTGGTGAGCTCACTTGCAGCCGCGCGCGGGCTACTCGCAGCGAGGTTGCGACGCGCCGCTCGGGAGGGTGGCCTTGATGGCCGGTCGGCTCTCGAGCGGCTCGTTCTTGCCGCGATCGAAGGTGATGAGCTCGAGCTCGGCGCCGTCGGACGCGGCGACCTCTTGGGCGGCGCGGACGAAGAATTGATAGGTCTTCGTGACGTCGAGGCCGGGCATGTCGCCGCGCGGCTTGTAGACGACCTGCACCTCGATGGTGTGACGCACGCTCGCGAGCTTGCCCTTCCACACGGCAGGGTGCTTGCTCGCGTTGGCGACGGCATCCTTCACCTCGCTGCCGCTCCAGATCGGGGCGCCGTCGAGGAGCACGCACACGTCGGTCAGCTCGAAGTCGGCGCTGATCTTGTCGACGAAGCGGATCGTGTACTCCGAGCTCGAGCCGGGCGGCGCGTGGTAGACCATGCCGGCGCAGCGATCGAACGCCGAGGCGCTCGGCACCGGCAACGACCGGCACGGCTTGCCGTGGCACGCGGCGGCGAGGACGGCGGCGGCGATCAGTAGTCGCATTTCGGCTCCGGCGTGTCCTTGGGGAGCGAGAGCTTGAGCGTGGGCTTCTTGTCGACCTGATAGACGGTGATCTCGAGGGCGCCGCCGTCGATCGCGGCGATGTCCCTGGTGGCGCGGACCGCGGCCGTCGTGGGTGCGCCCTTCGGCTTGAAGGAGATCTGAACCTGCACGCGGTGCTGCGCGTAGGACAGGCGGCCGTCCCACTTCACGTCCTTGGGCGCCGCCTCGATCTCCTTGGCGGTGAAGAGCGGCGCGCCGTCGACGAGGATGCAGACATCGACGAGCTCGAAGTCCGCGCCGAGCGCGTTGACGAACTTGACCGAGTAGCGGACCGCGTTGCCCGGAGGCGTGTGATAGAGCATGCCGCCGCACGTCGCGAACGCCTCGGCGCTCGGGGGCGGGGGCGCCGGACACGGCCGCCCGGAGCGCCCCGAGGTGCACCCGAGGAGGGCGGCGGCGAACAGCGCGGCCCTCATCAGTGCTTCGCGAGGATCTCTTCGACCGAGCCGTACCAGGTGGGCTGCTGGCTCCAGTAGTGCAGCCAGCGACCGCCGACGCGCATCCACGCCTCGCGCCAGCGACCGTCGGGCGACTCGCAACGCACGAGCAAGTCGCCGCCGCCGAAGCTCCAGTGCTTGCCGTTGTTGTAGACGTGCTCGATCTTCGCGCCATGGCGCGTCCTGATGTGCATCGAGTCGGACGGGAGGTCCCACGAGTTGTCGGTGATGAACTCGTAGACCTGCCAGATGTTGCCCGAGGGGAGCACGCCGAAGTCGTGGTTGATGCCCGCGTCGTTGGGGAGCCCGAACACCATGTGATCGGAGAACCGATGGGCCATGTGCGCGAGATCGCCGTTGCGTGACGGCTCGTGGTGGAGCGTGCACATCGTGTTGCGCACGAGGCCGAAGCCCTTGCCGTCGTACTCGTCGTAGGTGCGGCGCGAGAGCGACTCGCACAGCTGGTCGGCGCCGGCGGAGAAGCCGACGGTGAGCAGCCCGCGCTGACGGCGCTCGTGGAGGATGCGCCCGAACTTTCCCCACTCGCCGTCGTATTGGAAGCCGAGCTGCTTGTAGCGACGCATGCCGGTGAGGCTGTGGCCACCGCCGAGGATCACCACGTCGGAGTGCCAGAGGTGCCACCACAGCTGATCGAGGTCGCTGCGCTTGAGGTTGCTCGAGTAGTAGAACGGGAAGTAGTTGAGGCCGCGGTGGCGGAACTGGTCGAAGTACCAGCGGAACGTGCCCCACGAGAACTCCTGCCGCTCGTACTCGCTGCCGTTCTGCACGGTCTCGCTCATCGGGAGGAACAGGATGGTCTTGTTCCAGCCGGACAGCGCGCGCTGCACGATGAAGTTGTTGTGGAGATATTCGCAGCGGTTGTGGGAGCTGTAGATGAGGGCGGTTCCGCGCATCGGGAGCGCGATGGCTAGCACGATGGCGCGCCGCTTCCTACCTCCCGAAGATTTCGTCCCGTGCGTTCTCGCAGATGGCGACGACGGCCGGGTGCCTGATGCGGCGCTCGACGGTGATCGCGTAATAGCGCTCTTGCACCTCGTCGATGCGCCCGAGGAGCTCGACGCCGTATTGGCGGCGGACCTCGCGCTCCACGGCGGACGGGGCGACGAAGACACCCGCGCCGTCGCCGCCGAACACCTTGAGTAGGGCGCTGTCCTCGAACTCGCCGATGACGCGCGGCCGGATGGTGAGGGTATCGAACCACGTGTCGAGCGAGCGACGGAGCGGGGTGCCGACCATCGGCAAGAGCATCGGCGTGTCGGTGAGCGAGCGCGGGAAGTCGCGACGCACCTTGAAGTACTCGCGCGTGCCGAACACGCTGACCGAGCACTGACCGAGCGCGTGGTTGAACGCGCGCACCGCGGAGCCGGGCGGCACGGGCGCGTCGGAGATGACGACGTCGAGCTCGTGCGCGGCGAGCCGGTTGAGGAGTCGATCGTGGCTGTCCTCGTGGCACATCAAGCGCGTGGACTGCGCGAGGTGCAGCGCGGGCTCGAGGAGTCGGCGCACCACCAGCTTCGCGACGACGTCGGCGACCCCCACGTCGAGTCGCGCGAGGGCGCCCGCCGAGCGTCCCTTGACGGTGTCGAGCATTTCGCGGCCGAGCGTGAAGATCTCCTCGGCGTAGCGCTGGACCACCCGCCCCATCTCGGTCAGCTCGAGCCGGCGCCCGACGCGGACGAAGAGCTTCTCGCCGAGGCTGTTCTCGAGTGCGCGAATTTGCCCACTCAGCGTCGGCCGAGCCAGACGGAGCACCTCGCCGGCCCGGGCGAGGCTGCCCTCGCGCGCGGTGACCCAGAAATACAAGAGGTGGTGGTAGTTCAGCCATTCCATTCCCAAAACGATAGTTCGGTTTTCTCGACGGTGTGCGTCGAATCTTTCTGGATTGCCGACGTCTCGAACCGACCTAGTTTGATTGGACCCAATGGCTCCGCTCCTCCCGACCCAGGCAGTGTTCTCGCTCCGCCACGCCCCGAGCTGGATCCTCCTGGCTTTCGCGGCGGGCAGCGTGAACGCCGGCGCCTTCCTCGCGTGCCACCGCTTCGTCACGCATGTCACCGGCACGGTCACTCGCATCGGCATCGACGCCGGCTCGTGGTGGCTCGTGCTCGACTACGCGATCGTCCTCTTCTGCTTCATCGCCGGCGCGTTCGCGTCGGTGCTCTTCCTCGACGGGCGCCGCCACAACGGCAAGCAGGCCATGTGGTCCGCGCCGCTCGTCGCGGTGTCGACGATCCTGACCGGCGTCGCGGTCCTCGGCTCGTTGGGTGTGTTCGGCGAGTTCGGCGGCTCGGTCGAGGGCGCACGAGACTTCCTCCTCCTCTCGGTGCTCGCGTTCGCGATGGGCCTGCAGAACGCCTCGGTCGCGAGCACGACCGGCAACGCGGTGCGCACCACCCATATGACCGGTCCCGCGAGCGACCTCGGGGTCAGCCTCGCCACCGCCTACTTCGCCGCCGGCGACGCGCGCCTCAACGCCCTCAAGGCGGCGATGGTGCGCGGCGGGAAGATCGCCGGGTTCATCCTCGGCGCGGCCGCGATGGTGCCGCTCGCGAACCGGTACCACTACGTCGCGTTCCTGGTCCCGAGCACGATCATCGTCGCGTCCGCCATGCTGAGCTTCGTGCCGGCCGCCGCCGCCAAGGAGCAGACCTCCTGAAACGCCCGCAAAGCTGAGCCCCCACTGGACGCCGCGCCGCGGCGCACCAGAGTGTGCGCTCCTGATGCGCGCCACGGTCGTTCGGGGAGCCCGGACCCACAACCTCAAGAGCGTCGACCTCGAGCTGCGGCCGGGCGAGCTCGTCGCGTTCACCGGCCCCTCGGGCGCGGGCAAGTCGAGCCTCGCGGTCGACACCATCTACGCCGAGGGGCAGCGTCGCTTCGTCGAGTCGTTCTCGCCGTATGCTCGCCAGTTCCTCGAGCGCCTCGACCGGCCGCCGGCCGATAAGGTCGAGCCCGTCGCGGCCGGCGTCGCGGTCGACCGGCGCGCGCCGATCAAATCGAGCCGCTCGACGGTGGCCACCATGGCGGAGCTCGAGCCGTACCTCGCGGCGCTCTTCGCGCGCGAGGCGGTGCCGCACTGCCCCGACTGCGGCGTCGCCGCCAAGGAGCTCGACGCCGCGAGCGCCGCCAGCAAGGCGCTCGCCGCCGCGTCCGGCCGCGCGATCGTCACCTACCCCACCAGGGTCGACGGCCCCGAGGCGTACCTCGTGTTGCGCGAGGAGCTCGCGCGCGACGGCTACCGTCGCCTGCGCGTCGGCGGCGAGATCCGCAGCATCGACGAGCTCAAGCCGAGCGAGGCCGCGGGCGCGTCGGTCGAGGTCGTGGTCGACCGTATCTCCCTCGACGAGGCGGGGCGGCGCCGCCTGCAAGAGGCGCTCGAGCAGGCGTGGTCGCGCAGCGAGGGCCGCGCGCGCGTGGTGCTCGACGACGATCGGGTGATCCCGATCGCGCGCGGCCTCGCGTGCCCGTCGTGCGCGCGCTCGTTCGAGCCGCCGCGCCCCGGCCTCTTCTCGTACAACAACCCGTCCGGCGCGTGCCCCACGTGCCGCGGCTTCGGTCGCACCATCGGCATCGACTGGCACAAGGTCATCCCCGACGACCGCAAGACGCTGGCCCAGGGCGCGATCCGCGCGTGGGCCGGCTCGTCGGCGGAGTGGGAGCGGGGCGAGCTCAAGAAGCTGTGCAAGCGCCACGCGATCCCGATGGACGTGCCGTGGAGGGAGTTGTCGGAAGCGGCGCGCGCCCTGATCGTCGACGGCGAGCCCGGCGGCTACTCCGCGGGCGTCTACCCCGGCATCAAGGCGTGGTTCGAGTGGCTGCAGTCGCGCACTACAAGATGCACGTGCGCGTCTTCCTCGCGCGCTACCGCTCCTACGATCCGTGCAGCGACTGCGGCGGCACGCGCCTCAACCGCGAGGCGCGGAGCTACCGGGTCGACGAGCTCGATCTGGCGACGTGGCACCGGCTCTCCATCGCCGAGGCCAACGCGCACGTGCGGCACCTCACCTGCCGGGACGCGGGGGCCGCGCGCGCGTGCGAGGTCCTGCGCACGCGCCTGCAGTACCTCGAGGCGGTCGGCCTCGGTCACCTCGCGCTCGACCGACAGGCCCGCACGCTCTCCGGCGGCGAGGCGCAGCGGGTGTCGCTCACCGCTGCCCTCGGCACCTCGCTCGTCGGCGCGCTGTTCGTCGTCGACGAGCCCACCGTCGGCCTCCACGTCACCGACGTGCCGCCGCTGGTCGAAGCGCTCCGGGCCCTCGCGCGCGCGGGCAACGCGGTCGTGGTGATCGAGCACGATCCGCGCGTCGTCGCCGCGTGCGATCGCGTCGTCGAGCTCGGCCCCGGCGCCGGCCCCCACGGCGGGCGCATCCTCTTCGACGGCACGCCGGCCGAGCTCGCGAAGCGGGCCGATCTACCGAGCAGCGCC
>JALHOE010000365.1 GCA_022843175.1 Deltaproteobacteria bacterium | reverse complement strand
GACCGAATCCACCGGGGCCGGGCGGCGCAGCAGGCGGCGGTCCGAATCCGCCGCCCCCGGGCGGAGCAGCGCCGCCCATCGGTCGGAGATCGTTTCCGCAGCTCAGGCAAAACTTGGAGTGGTCGGCGTTCTGCGCTCCGCAGCGCTGGCAGGTGATCATGTGGGGCTGCGCGCTATGCGACCGGACGCGCGCCCGCTGGTCAAGATCAAGATGTCAGCGCGGGCGCTGTTGCCTCATCTGGGTGCTCCGCGAGGTCGCGACCTCCCTTCCCTCGAAGGTGACGGTGGCCTCGACGAACGAAATCGTCTTTCCGAACCGCCGCACGTGGGCGAAAGCCACGATCTCGCCCCGGGTGGCGGTGACCGGACGGAGGAATTGCACCGATTGCTCCACCGTGGAGGCCCAGAAGTCGGGCCACAAGCGGGTGAGGACGGCCAGCGTGCTCGCCGCGTCGGCCAGCGAGTACATCGCGCCGCCGTGCACGACATAGGGCTGGAGCAAATGCATGCCGAGCGGCAGTGACAGCGTGACCGCGAGGTCGGCCGCGTCGACGAGCTTGTAGCCCATCAATCGCGCGAAGGGCTGCTGCGCGATGACGTCGGCGACCGCGGCCCGCGCGTCGGCCGGCTCGCGCGGCACGGTCACATCGCGAGCGCCGGGGTTCGTGGGGCCGGGATTGGTGGGTGTTGTGGTCATGGCTTGGTGGGCTTCTCCGCGAGGAGCGCGGCCATGCGCGCCTCGGCGCGGTCCTTGTCCTCGCCGTGCTTGAGGAGGACTCCGAGCGTCGCGCGCGCGGTGGGCTCGTCGAGCGCGGACGCGCCGAGCACCATCATCGAGCGCGCCCACTCGATCGACTCGGCGATGCTCGGTGCCTTGCGCAGATCCATCTCTCGCAATCGACGCACGAACTCGACGAGCCTTTGCGCGAGGGCGTCCGCGATCTGCGGGACGCGCGCTTTGACGATCGCGAGCTCGCGCGACGGCTCGGGGTAATCGACGCGCGCGTGCAGGCATCGGCGCCGCAGCGCCTCGGTGAGCTCACGGGTGGCGTTGGTGGTGAGCACGACGAGCGGCGGGGCCTTGGCGCGATAGGTGCCGATCTCGGGCACGGTGATCGCGTGGTCGGCGAGCACCTCGAGGAGGAGCGCCTCGAACTCCGGGTCGGCGCGGTCGACCTCGTCGATCAGCAGCACCACGGGGCGCTCGGCACGGATCGCCGCGAGCAGCGGCCGCGCGACGAGAAACCGCTCGGAGAAGAACGCGGTCTCGAGCGCGGCGACCCGATCGACCGCCGTGGACAGCGCCCCGGCGCCCTCGGGCAGATCGACGAGCACCTCGCGCACGGTGTCGCGGAGGAGCTGCGTGTAGAGGATCTGCTTGGCGTAGTCCCACTCGTAAATGGCGCGCGCCTCGTCGAGGCCCTCGTAGCACTGGAGGCGCAAGAGCGGCCGCCCGAGCGCGTCGGCGGCGGCGCGCGCGAGCTCGGTCTTGCCGACGCCGGCCGGCCCCTCGAGCAAGAGCGGGCGATCGAGCGCGAGCGCGAGCCGCAGCGACACGGCGAGATCGGTCGCGGGGAAGTAACCGACCGCGCGGAGTCGGTCGTCGAGCGCGCCGGGATCGCGCGCGGCCAGGGCGTCGGTGGTCACAGCGCGGGGAGCCTACTACCGAACGGCCGACGTGCAGGATAGAACGCCGGGCCTCGGGTCAGTCGTCCTCCTCGGGTGGCGTCGTGGAGCCCGAGGTGGCGGGCGGCGCGATCGTCTGCATCGGCGGCACGTAGCCCGGCGGACCGCCGTGCGCGTAGGGATTCGCCTGCGTCGGCCGCGCGCCGCCGCACGCGACGACCGACCCGGCCATCGCGCCGAGCGGCGCGATGCTCACGACCGCCATCAAACCCATCGCGCGCGCACGCTCGAGAATGCTCGCGTAGGTGCTCCGCGTCTTCTCGCTCGCAGCGGCGATCGGCCGGGCGCGGGTGGAGCGGGGCTGCGGGTTCGGCGTGACCTTCCGGCGCGTCATGAACCGACAACGCCCCGCCATCCGCGGCCTTACAGGTTCGACGCGCGCGCCCCGGCCCAGTGACCGATCCGAATTCCGATCTACTCGCTATACGCGTTAGATCGGTGCGCCGGCGCCGTCCGGGACGGCCGTTCGTCGGAAAAACTAACGCATATAGCGAGTAGATCGGAATTCGGGAGGGGGTACAGCGGGGCGCGGAGGGGCTGGCTCTAGCGGACCAACGGCAACGCGCGCTTGCCGGAGGCGTTGGTGCGGACCATCGACACCCGGCCGATGGCGCGTGGGTCCTGCGACAGCTTGGGGATCGGGATGGCGCCGCTCCGGACGCCGGCCGCGAGCTTGTCGGGGTCGATGCCCATGCGGCCGTAGTACCAGCGGAGGAAGACCGGGTTGAGCTCGGCGAAGAGCGCCTCGGCCATCCCGTCGGCGATGCGGGCGGTCGTCTGCTCGTGCCAGCACTGCACGCCACCGGCCACCTGCATGTCGCCCGTCTCGGCCTTGTTGGCGCACGCGCACGAGGCGCTGCAACGGAACCGCTCCGCGCACGTGTCGCACTCGACGTTGATCGCGTGCTTGTCCTCGCCGACGTCGGGTCGCACGTTGCATACGCGCTCGAACGAGACGCCGGTGTCGACGTGGCCGACGCGGTCCTTCTCGTTGTCGTCCTCGGCGACCTGACGTTCGCAGCCATAGAGGTGGCCATCGGGGGAGACCGCGACGAAGCCGTCGCCGAGCTTGCATTTGTCCTCGGCGCCGAGGCCGCCCTTGAGCGCGGCGAGGATCTTGTTGTCGAACACCGAGACGCTCACGGTGCGGCCCGCGCGCATCCACTTCGCCATCGTGTCGGCTGCGCTCTCCAGGCCCTTCTCCCAGGCCGCGAGCGAGTCGTCGTCCCACGCGGCCTCGTAGCAGGGGTTGAGCGAGACGCGCGGGACGCCCGTGGAGAACAACCACTCCACGCTCTCTCCGAGCATGCGCGCGCTCAGCGGCGTGATCACGCTGATCGTCTCGAAGCTCCGCCCGGCGGCCACGAGGTGCTCGAGGCATCGCGCCGCGCCGTCGAAGCTCGAGCCGCCGCCCATCTGCGGGCGGTTGCCGTCATGGGCCTCGCGGATGCCGTCGATCGAGAGCGCGATGTAGATGTCCTCGCGGTACATCGCGTCGATCTTCGCGCGGTCGAGGAGCGTGCCGTTGGTGGTCACCGTCTGCACGAGCTTCTTGCCGGTGGCGGCGGCGCGCGCGCGGGCCTCTTGGGCGAGGTCGATGAGGAGATCGAACTCGAGGGTCGGCTCACCGCCGAAGTACGAGAGCTGCACCTCGGGCGCGGCGCTCTTGAACGCGAGGTCGAGCGCCTTGAGCGCCGTCTCGCGGGGCATGCGCTTGCGGAACTTCGCGCCGGTGTAGCAGTAGCCGCAGCCGAGGTTGCAGTCGTGGGTGAGGACCAGGCTGACGTCCATGCCCTGAGCGTACGCGCGAGCGGAGCAAACGATCTCCGTGAAGCACGCTCAGTGAAGCACGGCGCCGGCGGACGAGCCCTTCCGGACGGTCACGTCCTCGAGCCGGCCGCCGAAGCGGATCGCGACGAGCGTGGCCGCGACCGACAGCGCCATCGTGGCCCAGAAGCCGACGCCCCAGTGGTACTCGAAGGGGACGCCCTTGACGACGAGCTTGGTCGACTTGGTGAGGAGCCAGGCGCACGACACCGCCGGGAGCGCCGACAGCATGACCAGGGCGGGCCGCGCGCCGTGCATCTTGAGGAGCGTGCGGCGCGAGGCGGCCGCGGGGAAGAGCACCAGCCACGCCGTGAACACCGACCAGTAGAAGCTCGCCTTGTGGGCCATGTCGGCGCCGGTGAAGCGGAACGTCTCGGGCACCGTCTGCACCGCCCACGGCAGGTAGAACGCGCCGAGGCCGAGGAGCGCCATCGCGCAGAGGAGGCCGCGACCGCGCGACCAATCGCGCCAGGGGAGCGGCTCGGCCTGCGGGATCGTCGCCTTGATCTGGCGCGCGCCGACCTCCTCGAGGATCAGGCGCTCGGCGTCGGGCGAGTCGGGGAGATCTTGCAGGTCGCGCACGGCGATCCCGCACTCGGGGCAGTTCTCGGTCTCGCCCTCGACGAACAGCTCGCGGCAGAAGGGGCACGCCCGCAGCCCGTCGGCGCGGAGGAACTTGCCCCGTTTGACCTTCTCGCTCGCCACGTCGTCAGCGTAGTGCATAGCGGGCCGACAGCGCCCCGGGGCCGAAGTTCCTCACTTCGTCTTCTTGTCCGCCAGCACCACGACGTAGGACGCGACGGCCGCGCGATCGTCGAGCAGGTTGCCCGGCGGCTTGATGCCGCCGGCGATGGTGCCGGTGTTGTCGAGCACGATCCAATAGACGCCCTTGCTGTCGCCCGCGGTGAAGCGGATCTCCTGGCCCTGCTTGGCGATCGTCTGCGAGAGCGGCTTGTTCGGTGGGGGCGTCGCGTCGCCGACGGTGAGGTATTTCTCCTGCCAGGTCTTCGCCGTGGCGTCGTCGACGACGAGCACGTTGAGCGCCGGCGCGCCGTCGATCTTCAGCGAGACGAAGAGCGTCTGGTCGGAGTCGTCGATCTTGAACGGCCCGATGAAGTCGCGCTGCTGCTCGTGCACCTCGGTGCGGTCGTTGGAGACGACGAGGCCCTGTCCGGTCGATTGAAACGACGTGGCCGGCCAGCTGCCGAGCTGGACGATGCCGGCGCGGAAGTCGGTCTCGCTGTCGGCCTTGCGGCGGACGGTGAAGCCGTCGCGCAGGCGCTCGCTCAGCAGTTGGCGCCCGTATTTGTCGCCGAAGCCGGTGAGCTGGTTGGCGATCGAGGGCAGGGTGGACTCGATGACCTTCACGTGGAACGAGGACTTCGTGATCTCCTTGGTGCGGAAATACGCGTACATCGTGTCCTCGTGCATGAGGAAGTCCTGGTCGAACTGCACCTGCGCGCTCGCCTCGAACGTGACCTTGTGCACGGCGGTCGCGTACGTGTAGCCCGCGCCGCTGAAGCTCATGATGAGGTCGCCGTTGGGCGCCTCGGACTGGGTGCAGGTCTTGGGGAAGAACCGGCCGTTGGTCGGGTTGGTGGCCGAGCCCGACAGCTCGCCGCCCTCGCGCAGCGCGGCCGGCTTGTCGAGCATCTCCTTGCAGGCGCGATCGAGCGCGAAGGACATCATGCCGCGGCGGAGCGACTTGTTCTTCGGGTCGTTGATCGTCCCGCCCATCAGCGAGAGCCCGACCATGCCGGCCTTCTCGCACGCCGCGCAGCCGATGCCGGACACGGGAATCGTCGACAGGAGCAGGACGGAGAAGAAAGCGCGGCGCGCAGCGGTCATTCGGGGGTTCCTTCGCGGGGATGCACTATGCACGGGGGACGCCGACCGTAAGATCGCGGCCCCCTTCGCAGTTCGACGGGGAGGTGTATCCCTATCTTCACATGTCGCCCTGTGATGTATCCTACCCATGTCCTCGGGCCTTGAACCGTCAAACGGTTTGACCGGTAACGGGAACAGATGACCATCGGCCCCGGATCTCTCATCAACGGCAAGTACCGACTCGGCCGGCAGCTCGGCGAGGGGGGTATGGGCGCCATCTTCGAGGCTCGCCACGAGTTCCTCGGGACCGAGGTCGCGCTCAAGTTCCTTCACCCGGCGCTCTCGAGCCGGCCGAGCGTCGTGGCGCGGTTCGTCCAGGAGGCGCGGGTCAGCGCCAACATCAAGAGCCCCCACGTGGTGTCGGTGGTCGACGTCGATCAATCGCCCGAGGGCCTGGCCTTCCTGGTCATGGAGCTCCTCCATGGCGAGCCGCTGTCGGCCCGCCTCGCGCGCGAGCCGGTCCTGCCGCTGCCCGTGGTGGTCTCGATCGCGCTCCAGGTGCTGCTCGCCCTCGAGACGGCGCACGCCCACGGCGTCGTGCACCGCGACATGAAGCCGGAGAACGTGTTCCTCACCGACGCGCCGGGGCACGTCGCGGCCAACAGCCAGGGGCTGCTCGTGAAGATCCTCGACTTCGGGATCGCCAAGCTCCGCACGCTCGGAGAGGTGCGCGCGCAGCTCACGCGCCCGGGGGTGGTGATGGGCACGCCCGAATACATGTCCCCCGAGCAGGTGTTCTCGGCCGACGCGGTCGACGCGCGCGCCGATCTCTACGCGCTCGGCGCCATGTGCTTCGAGATGCTCGCCGGCCGCAGACCGGTGCAGGGCGACGACCCGCGCGCGATCGCGGCGATGGTCATGTCGGGTCAGACGCCGCGGCTCGATCAGGTCGTCCCGAAGCTGCCGCAGCCGATCAGCGACGTCGTCGCGATCTCGCTGTCCCCCAAGCCGAACGATCGATTCTCGAGCGCGACAGCGATGCGACAGGCGTTGGTGCACGCGGCGCGCGAGGCCGACGTGCCCATCGACGCACCGCAGGCCGCGCTTCGCTCTCGCACCGGGCTGCCCGTGGCCGACGCCTCCGGGCAGGTCGTGCTCGGCGCCGCCGGCCTCGGCGTGGCGCCGCCGGC
>JALHOE010000364.1 GCA_022843175.1 Deltaproteobacteria bacterium | reverse complement strand
GACCAGGTCATCGGCGTCGCGGCCAGCGTGCAGGCGATCGAGGCGAGCGCGAGCCAGGCGACGAAGCCCGCGCCGGCCAGCGCGGGCGACTCCGGATCGCGCGACGCGATCCGCGCGACGAGGAGCGCGCGCAGCGCGACGGCCACCGCGATCGACAGCGCGACCAGCACGCGGCTCGTGCGCGACGCCTCGTGCGCACCGACCGCGTTGACGAACGCCCAGCCGGCGGTCAGCACGTCGCACACGGCGATGAGCGGCGCCTCGCCGAGCGGCGCGTGCGCGGGGGTGTCGGCGATCGCCCGCCGGCCGCCGCTCCCGTACACGCCGAGCACCGTGCCGACGGCGAGTGCGATCGCGAGGAGCGGGAGCCGCACGCTCGTCACCTCCGCGCCGCGGGACGCCACGATCGTCGACACCGACCCGCCCCACGCCGCCGAGGCGAGCCCGCGCGCGACGACCCGCACCCGGAGGCTCGGTCCGAGGACGCCGAGCGCGTGACCGGCAGCGAGGTCGCTGACCGCGAACACGAGAGGACTCGCGGCCACCGCGAGCAGCGGCGAGATGGACAGCAGCGCGCCCGCGGCCATCGCGATCGCCCCGAGCGAGAGCGCGCCCAGACGTATTTCGCTCGACGGACGCGGCTCCATCAGCCATACAACGCGCCCTTTTTCGCCCGCGGCGCAAGATGATCGTCGAGATCGACCCGAATCACCCAGAGCCTCGCAAGATCGCGCGAGCGGTCGCCGCGTTGCAGGCCGGCGAGGTCATCGCGTATCCGACGGACACGGTCTACGCGCTCGGCGCCGACCTGCACAATCGCAAGGCCATCGAGCGCATCTACCAAATCAAGCAAATGAAGAGCGACCAGCCGCTCGCCTTCATCTGCCACGACCTGTCCGACATCGCGAACTACGCGATCGTCGAGAACGCGCAGTATCGCCTGCTCCGCCGCCTGCTCCCCGGGCCCTACACGTTCATCCTAGACGCGACCCGCGAGGTCCCGAAGATGCTGCTCCTCAAGCGCAAGCAGGTGGGCATCCGCGTGCCCGGTCATCCGGTGGTCACCGCGCTCACCGCGGCGCTCGGCAGGCCGATCATCTCGACGACGGCCGGGCCGCACGGCGCCGATCCCTTCGTCGACCCGCACGAGATCGACGACCACTTCTCCGGCCTCGCGCTCGTGCTCGACGCGGGGGCAGGGGGCCTCATCCCGACGACGGTCGTCGACCTCACCGGCGGCGCGATCACCGTGGTGCGTGAGGGCGCCGGCGATCCGGACCTGTTCCGCGGCAGCCCGACGTTCTAGCGGCGGCCGTTGCGCCGCGAGGACGCGACGTACTCGTCGAACACGTTGGCCATGAAGTCGGCGATGATGCCGTCGGCCACGCGCAGCCGGCGCGAGAGCTCGCGCGCGACGTTGAGCACGATGAGCGAATAGGACTTGAGGTCCTTGCGGTAGAGGCCGTCGAGCGCCTCGCTCGTGATGCGGAGCAGGCGCGTGGGCGCGACCGCGACGACCGAGGCCGAGCGGGGCTGCACGTCGAGGATGCTCATCTCTCCGAACCAGTCCCCCGGACCGAGCAGCGCGACGCGGGCCTCGCCGCCGCGCTTACCGCGCTTGAGCACCTCGCACTCGCCGCCGAGGACGACGAACATCTCGCGCGCCTGGTCGCCCTCGCGGAAGACGGCCTCGCCGGGCGGAATCACGTCGACCGGGAGCGACCCGGCGAGGTAGTCGAGGACGTCGTCCGAGAGCGCGCCGAACAAGCCGATTTCGCGCAGGGACTCCGGGGTCGGCGGCGCCGACATCCTCCGCTGGGACTCGTTGGGCATGGTGTCTCCGTTACGAGTAGGCGCGATGCGGCGCAAGGCTCAGTATGCGCACACGCCGTACTCGATGCCGCCGATTTTCGGTTTGGTCGAGAGCGTCCCGCAGGCCTTGCCGCCGGGGCAGTCGCCGGTGAACCCGACGCGGCACCAGCGCTTGCAATCGCCGGTGTTCACGCAGACGTACCCCGGCGCACACGTGAAGGGATTGCTCGCGCAGGAACCGGCCGTGGTCGACAGTCCGGCGGCCGCGCAGGTGGTTGTGGTGGGCGAGGAGAACAGGCAGGTCGTGGACGCGCCGCAGAGCTTGGATGGGTTGAGCGGGTCGCAGCTCTCCATGCAGACCCGCATCCCCGGGACGTCCTTGGTCACCGAGCCCTCGACGTACTGCACGGGCCGGCACTGCGCGGTGGCCGAGCAATCCGTGGTGGTGCCGCAGAAGGGCATGCACACGTCGTAGACGCAGGTGTTGCCGCGCGCGCACTCGCCGAGGGCGCTGCACCGTTGGTGCGGCGTCTTGCTCCCGGCCATCACGCAGGAGGTCTTGCCGGTGGTGTAGTCGGTGACGTCGCAGTTGGTCCCGCTCGCGCAGCCGCACTGCGGGAAGGTGCTGCAGACCGCGCCGCTCGGCGGTGTGCACGCGGTGTCCACCGGCGGCGTCCCCGTGTCCTTCGGCGGGGTCCCCGTGTCCTCGACGACGACCGAGGTGTCGGCGGGCGGCGCGCCGGTGTCCTCGGGCGGGACTCCCTCGTCCTCGGGATCGGTCTCCTGGCCGCCCACCGACACGCCGCAGTCGCGGAGGCGGCAGGTGTCCTTGGCCTGGCCCGGATCGTCGGCGCCGCGGGCGCACCCGACGAGGACGACGACGGCGACGAGCCAGCTACGCACGAGCGGTATCTAGCACTCTCAGAGCGTCTTGGTCAGGACCAGGCGCTTGCGGTGCGGGCCGGCGTAGTCCTCGTCCTCGTGGACCTGCCAGCCGAGGGCCTGATGGAACCGGAGCGAGCCCTCGTTGCCGTGGGTGGTGATGGCCTTGAGCTGGCGGCAGCCCGACGTGAGGCAGCTCTGGGTGAACTCGTTGTAGAGCGCGCGCGCGACGCCCTTGCGGCGGTAGTCGGGGTGGACGCCGACGAGATGCACGTACCCGACGGCCGGCCGGTCCTCGTCTGCGGCGCGGATGAAGCCGAGGAGGAAGCCCACGAATTTGCTGCCGTTGGCCGCGTCCTCGACCACGCGCGCGTGCTTGCCGAGCTCGTAGAAGAACACCGGGTGCGCGAGGATCGCGATCGGCCCGCTCCACCACTGGTCCACGACCTGGACGACGGTGTCGAAGTCGCGCTTCGTCATCGCGCGAACGCGGAGGTTCGGCGGGACGTGGGCGTGCAACGGTTCGTCGAGCGTGGGCGGTTTGGTGACGACGCGTTCGGACATGGACTGGCCCCTCATGATCTCACGACTTGCTCGTTCCGCGCGGGAGCTGCCCGAGGGCGTCGTAGGCGGCGTACTTGTAGCACTCGGCGAGCGTTGGGTAGTTGAAGACCATCTCGATCAAGGTGTCGAGGCCGCCGCCGAGCGTCATGATGGCCTGGCCCACATGGACGAGCTCCGCGGCCCGTTCGCCCAGGCAGTGGACGCCGAGGAGCTTCTTCGACTCCTTGTCGACCAGCAGCTTGATGAGCCCATCCCTGTCCCCGACGATCTTGCCGCGCGCGTTGTCGCGGTAGAAGGCGCGCCCGACCACGTACGAGAGGCCCTGCTTCTTCGCGTCCTCCTCGCCGAGGCCCACGTACGAGACCTCGGGCACCGTGTAGATGCCGTACGGCAGGAGCTTGCCGACCTGGGTTTTGTAGCCGAGATCGAAGGCGTGCACGACGGCGACGCGGGCCTGCTCCATCGACGCCGACGCGAGCGCGGGGAACCCGATCACGTCGCCGACCGCGTAGATGTTGGGGACCGGGGTGCGGTAGCTCGCGTCGACGGCGATCGCTCCGCGCTTGTCGGGCACGAGGCCGACCTTCTCGAGCCCGAGCCCGCGCGTGCGTCCGTTGCGCCCCGCGCAGAACAGCACCTTGTCGACGTCCACGTGCGTCCCGTCCTCGAGCTCGCACCGCACCGCGGTGTCGGCCACGCGGTGGACCCTCGTGTACTTTCGGCCCAGACGAACGTCGACGCCGAGCCCGACCATCGCCTGCCGCAAGCGCTCGGCGATCTCGCGGTCGAGGAAGGGGAGGATCTCGTTGCGGGCGTCGACCAGCACCACCTCGACGCCGAGCGCCGCGAACATGCACGCGTACTCGCAGCCAATGACGCCGGCCCCGAGCACGCACAGGCGGCCCGGCAGACGATCGAGCGCGAGGACGGTGTCGCTGTCGTCGACGTCGGAGTCGTCGAACGGGATGTCGTCGGGGCGAAATGGCTCGCTGCCCGTGGCGATGAGCACGAACTCCGTGGTGATGGTGCTCTCGGCGCGGCCGACGGGCTCGATGGCGACGGTATGGGCATCGATGAGGCGGCCCTGACCGCGGAACGACGTGACGCCGTGCCGATCGAGGTTCCACTGGATGCGCTCGACCTCGAGGCGGCGCACCGCGTCCTTGCGCGACAGCATGCGCGGGGTGGCCTGGTCGCGGTCGATCTCGAGGCGGATGCCGTAGAGGTGCCGGTTGCGATAGCCGGACAGCACGAGCGCGGCCTCGCGCAGCGTTTTGCTCGGCAGCGTCCCGGTGTGGACGCAAGCGCCGCCCGGCTCGGGCGCGGACTCGATGAGCGCGACGCGCTTGCCGAAGTAGGCGGCTTGGACCGCGCCCTTCTCGCCGGCGGGGCCACCACCGATCACCACGAGGTCGTAGTCGTACGGCACGCCGGCGAGGGTACTACTTCCTGCCGCCCCCGGCGCGATGGTAAAGGACGCGCGCCATGACGGACCCCCGCGATTCGCTCCAGCCCAAACTCGACGGTTTCGCCCTCGTCCTCGGAGCGTCGAGCGGCTTCGGCGAGGCGTGCTCCCTCTCGCTCGCGCGCGCGGGCATGAACATCATCGGCGTCCACCTCGACCGCCGGTCCACGATGCCGCACGTCGAGGAGATCCAGCAGAAGATCCGCGACGCAGGGCGCGAGGCCTGGTTCTACAACATCAACGCCGCCGACGAGGCGAAGCGCCGCGAGGTCCTCGACGACGTCAAGAAGCGCATGGAGGGCAGGCCCGAGCGCATCCGCGTGCTGCTCCACTCGCTCGCCTTCGGCACCCTGTTGCCGTTCATGCCCAGCGGCGAGCAGGGCGCCGACGTCCCGGCGAGCGAGACCGCGAGCCAGAAGCAGATGGAGATGACGCTCGACGTCATGGCGAACTCCCTCGTCTACTGGACGCAGGACACCTTCCGCCGCGGCCTCTTCCACGACCACGCGCGCATCTTCGCGATGACGTCCACGGGCTCGTGGTCGATCTGGCCGAAGTACGGCGTGGTCAGCGCGGCCAAGGCGGCCCTCGAGAGCCACATCCGCGTGCTCGCCCACGAGCTCGGGCCGCGCGGCATCACCGCCAACGCGATCTGCGCCGGCGTCACCGACACGCCCGCGCTCCGCAAGATCCCCGGCAACGACGGGATGATCGCCGCCGCGCTCCGCAAGAACCCGGCCCACCGCCTCACCACGGTCGACGACGTGTCGCGCGCGATCGTGGCGCTCAGCCAACCGTGCCTCTACTGGATGAACGGCAACACCATCAACATCGACGGCGGCGAAGCGATCGCCGGCTGATGCCCTACTCCGTACGCGACGACCGCAACCGCGCCCTCATCTTCACGCGCCCGCCGCGCCGCGTGGTCTCGCTCGTCCCGAGCGATACGTACACGATCGAGAAGCTCCTCGGCGTCGAGGCGCTCGTCGGCCGCACCGACTACTGCGTCGAGCCAGCGAGCGTGGCCCCGGTGCCGAGCGTCGGAGGGACCAAGGACTACAGCGTCGAGAAGATCCTCGCGCTGCGCCCCGACCTGGTGATCGCCAATCAAGAGGAGAACACCCGCCAGAGCCTGGAGACGCTCGCGCAGGAGGGCGTCGCCGTGTTCGTCGTCTTCCCGCGCCGGGTCGAGGACTCGGTGGCGCTCGTCGCGCGCTATGCGCGGCTGTTTCGCGTCGAGGGCGAGCCACACGTGCGCGAGCTCGTCCGCGCCTGTCACCGCGCGCTCCAGGCGCAGCGCGTCGCGCGCGGCGCGCTCACGCCGCTCCGCGCGTTCTGCCCGATCTGGATGGACCCGCTGATGACGGTGCACGGCGACACGTTCATCAGCGACGCCCTCGATCTCGCCGGCGCGCAGAACGTGTTCGCCGATCGCGCGCGCCGCTATCCGCTCGCGGCCGACCTCGGCAAGCGCACGCCGATCGACCCCGGGCAGCGCGACACCCGCTACCCGCGCGTCACGTTCGAGGAGGTCGTCGCGCGTTCGCCGGAGGTCGTGCTCCTGCCGGACGAGCCGCACCCGTTCACCGAGGAGGACGCGGCGCGGTTTCGCGCCCTCGGCGTGCCCCGGGTCGTGCACCTGAGCGGCAAGGACGTCTGTTGGTACGGCGCGTGGGCGGCCGAGGGCATCCCGCGTCTCGCCCGGGCGATCGCGGCGCTCCGAGCGTAGGGCGCTCAGTCCGTGGGGGCGGTGTCGGGCGGCGGCGCGGTGTCGGGCGGCGGCGCGGTGTCGGGCGGCGGCGCGGTG
>JALHOE010000363.1 GCA_022843175.1 Deltaproteobacteria bacterium | reverse complement strand
CGCTCTTCCGATCTCGGTCCTGCGCGCCGGCCCGATCCGCGAGTCGTTGCTCGCCGCCGCTGCGCGCTCGCTCGGCGGCACCCTCACCCGCGAGGATCTCGACGCCCTCCGCGCCGACGTCACCGGAGCGCGCACGGTCGACCTCGTTCCAGAGCACGCGCTGCGCGGGGGCCGCCGCTGGGCGCTGTCGCCGCACGACCCCGGTCCGGTCGACGGAGAACTCGCCGTCGTCGCCGCCTGCGACGCACACGGCGCGATCGCGATCGCGTCGGTGCTGATCCCCACCTTCAGCGTGGCCCTCCCCGAGGTCGGTCTCGCTGCGGCCCTCCTCGCGAGGCCGGTGCTCCGCGGCGTCACGCGCGAGCCAGCGGGCGCGCCGCTGCCGCTGCCCTCCGCGATCGGCATCGCGCGGGTGGCAGACAGCGACGCGATGGATCTCGCGCTCGGCGTCGGCGGCAGCGGCGACGTCGAGGCCACCTTCGCCGAGGTCTCGCGGGCCGCGAGCAACGTGTCGTCCGCGCTCGAAGAGGCGCTCGCTCGCGCCTCCGAGCACAGGGCCTGCGCGGTGATGATCGACTCCAAGGGCCTGGGCCGCGCGTACTCAAAATAGCTTCGCCCACACCCGCGCGCCGCGCACCTCGGCGCGGTAGCTCGGGAGCGGCGAGTCCTCGTCGCCGACCGCCACGACCGCGCCGGTGCGCACGTCGAACTTCCACCCGTGCTCGGTGCAGGTGATCACGTGACCGGTGAGCGCGCAGCGGTCCATCTCGAACTCCTGGTGCGGGCAGGTGCTCGCCGTCACGAAGTAGCCCTCCGCGATGTGATGCACGAGCAGCCGCAGCCCCTCGGCCTCGACGAAGCGGTGATCGCCGAGCGGGATCTCGGTCGCGTCGATCAGCTCGACCCACCCGTCGTTCATCGCAGCTTGACCTCTCCGGCGTTGGCGAGCAGCACCTCGGCCCCGACGCGCACGCAAAGCCGACCGTCTCCTGCGATGCCGTCGGCGACGCCGGCGGTTCCGCTCTCGAGCACCACCTCTCGGCCGCGCAGCCAGTCGTAGGGCTCGAGCCGCTTGCCGATGGACTCGGGGGCGAGCAGCCACCCCTCGAGCTCGGAGTCGAGCGCGTCGAGGATGTCGAGCGCGAGGGCACTGCGGTCGAGCTCTCCACCCTGGAGCGCGAGCGAGGTCGCGATGAGCTCCTCCGGGAACGCCGTGCGAGCGACATTCACGCCCACCCCGACCACGACGTGATCGACCCGCGTCGCGCCGATCGCGCCCTCGACGAGCACGCCGGCGATCTTGCGACCCTCGATGACGACGTCGTTCGGCCACTTGAGGAGCACGTCACTGCTGCAACGCCGCGCAATCCCGGATCGGGCCGCGAGGCCGGCGACCAGCGCGATCGGCGGCAACGCGCTCGGCGCAACGTGGGGGCGGAGGACGATCGACATCGCCAACGACTCGCCCGGCGGCGTGCTCCAAGACCGTCCGTGGCGGCCGCGGCCCCGATCCTGCGCGTCGGCGATGACGACGGCGCCGTGCGGAGCCCCCGCCGCAGCCCAGGCGCGGGCGTCGTCGTTGGTGGACCCCGTGCGCGAAAGGACCCGCGCCGGACGGCCCCGGCGGTTCAGCGTGGCTTCGCATTGTGCGAGATCGTGCGGCAACATCCGAAGGCCCCGGCCCTTGCCAGCTCCCGAGGTTACCCCCTACCTTACCGATTCTGCATAGCTTTCCGGCTTCGCCGCGCGTGTTCATCGGGAGAGTGCCGAATGACAAAGAGCGAGCTGATCGACGCGGTCGCTGCGAGGGGAGAGCTCACCAAGGCGCGGGCCGAGCTCGTCGTGAACTGCGTCTTCGACACGATGATCGAGGCGATGCGAAAGGGCGAGGGCATCGAGATCCGAGGCTTCGGCTCCCTCACCGTGCGCCCCTACAAGCCCTACGAGGGTCGCAACCCCCGCACCGGTCAGCCGGTCGAGGTGCCGGCCAAGCGCCTGCCGTTCTTCAAGGTCGGCAAGGAGCTGCGCGAGCTCGTGAACTCGAGCCGCCACCTCGCGATCACGGGAGACGACGACGACGACGTGCCGGTGCGCGCGACGCTGCCGCTCGATCACCCGCAGGCCGCACGGGTGCCGCCCGCGCGCGGCGGTAACGGCGACGCGCGCTTGCAGAAGCGCTAAGCGTTCGCGCCATGGACGCGGAAACACAGCTCGCCGAGCTCACGCGCGGCGTGGTCGATCTGCACGTGCGCGAAGAGCTCCTCGCGCGCCTCAAAGAGGGGCGCCCGCTGCGGATCAAGGCGGGCTTCGACCCGACCCGGCCCGACCTCCACCTCGGCCACACCGTGGTGCTGCGCAAGATGCGCCAGTTCCAGGATCTCGGTCACGTCATCACGTTCCTCATCGGCGACACCACCGCGATGGTCGGCGACCCGACCGGTCGCAACAAGCTCCGCCCGCAGCTGTCGCGCGAGGACGTCGTGGCCGCCGCGGAGACCTACGTCGCGCAGGCGTCGAAGGTGCTCGACAAGAGCAAGATGGAGGTCCGCTACAACTCCGAGTGGCTCGACGCGATGAAGCCGATGGACCTCGTCCGGCTCATGGCCAAGAGCACGGTGTCGCGCATGCTCGAGCGGAAGGACTTCGCCAAGCGCTTCGCCGAGCAGCAGCCGATCTACCAGCACGAGTTCCTCTACCCGCTGATGCAGGGCTACGACTCCGTCGCGCTCGAGAGCGACGTGGAGCTCGGGGGCACCGACCAGCTGTTCAACCTCCTCGTCGGCCGCGATCTGATGCCCCAGTACGGCAAGAAGCCGCAGATCGTGATGACGGTGCCGCTCCTCGAGGGCATCGACGCGAAGATCGAGGACGGCCGGATCGTCGGCGCGAAGATGAGCAAGAGCTCCGACAACTACGTCGGGATCGACGAGCCGCCGGACGAGCAGTTCCGCAAGATCATGCTCATCGACGACCAGGTGATCTGGCGGTATTTCGAGCTGCTCTCGTCGCGGAGCGCCGCCGAGATCGCCGCGCTCCGAGAGGACGTCGCCGCGGGCAAGAGGCACCCCAAGGACGCGAAGAAGCTGTTCGCCGACGAGATCGTCGCCCAGTACCACGGCGCCGATGCGGCGGGCCCGGCGCGCAAGCGCTGGGACGCGAAGTTCGAGGCCGACGCGATCCCCGACGACGTGCCCACGGTGGCAATCCCGTGCGAGGGCGCCGGCGTGTGGCTGCCCAAGGCGCTCGCGCTCGCGAAGCTGGTGAACAGCTCGTCGCAGGGCAAGCAGCTCGTCGAGCAGGGCGGCGTCGAGGTCGACCAGCAACGCGTCAGCGATCCGAAGCACGAGCTCGCTGCCGGCAAGACGTATCTCGTCCGCGTCGGCTCCAAGAACCGACGGTTCGCGCGGCTCGCGGTCGGCGCGTGAGAGCAGCGGCGTTCGCCCTCGTCCTCTTGGGGTGCGGGCCGCCCCACCGGGCAGAGCCGCCGAAGCCGAAGTCCGCGCCGCTCGACACCTCGTCGCTGACCGCGATCACCCAGGGCCCCGGCGCCCGCTGGGCGGTCGTCGGCTCGCCGCGCGCGATCTTCTCCGGCCCGCTCGCGCCCCACGCGAGCAAGCTCGTGCCGGGGGCGGGCCTCGACAAGCTGCAGGCTCGTTTCGGGTTCGATCTTCGCGCGGCCTCCTCGGCCGTGATGGTCGGGTTCGCGGCCACGACGTTCTACGCCGCGCGCCTCCCGGACGGCACCGCGCCGACGCCGGCGCTCGAGGCCTTCGAGAAGCGGCTCCTCGCGCCGATCGAGCGCTCCACGCCGCGGCCGGACCTCGTGCGGGTGATCGGCGGCCTGCCGATGGGCGTGCGTGGCTCGGCGGTCGGCATGTGGTCGTCGCGCGGCGACGCGATCGTCGCGGAGAGCGGCCGCCTCGGGCCCGCGGTCGCGGCGATGGCGCTCGCGGCCGGCAAGCTGTCGCCCGACCGCTCGCTGGCGCGCGACAAGACGCTCGGTCCGTTGCTGGCGTGGGCCGGCACGGCGGACGTCACCGTGCTCGCCCGGTGTCCCCTCGCCGAGGCCCTCGGCGGCACGGCCGACGACGAGAAGGACAACGTGCTGCTCCAGGAGTGCCTCGGCGTCGCCATCGCGTTTCGCGCGGGCGCCCCCGGCAAGCTCACCGTCGCCGCGCGGATCAGCGGCGCCTGGGGAAAGGACGCGGCGATCGCCGAGGACGAGCTGCGCGCGACGCTCGCCCGTGTCTCCGCCAGCGACGTCGGCCGAGTCCTCGGCATCCGCGACGCCAAGAGCGAGGTGCACGCGACGGCGACCGCGATCGACGCGACGCTCACCCTCGACGCGGCGGTCTTCTCCGAGGGGCTCGGTCGTGTGCTGTCGCAACAGATCGGCGACGCCACCAAGTAGTCCTGTGGTAGTTTCGGTGTGTGCGGTGGTCGATCCTCGCGGCGATTCTGGCCTTGCCGTCCATCGCGTACGCGCAGGATGAGCCCTCCCGCGCCGGGCCGCCGATGGCGCCGTTCAAGCGGGGTCCGCTCGTCGAGGGCTCGCTCGGCGTCTACGCGCCCACCGGGCGGCTCAAGAACATCACCGCGCCCGGCCCGTGGATGCGGGTCTCCATCGGGTGGGACTTCGCGAGCTGGCTCGCGGCGTTCGTCAGCGGCGACGCTGCGTTCCTGTCGACCGGGCGCGCGCCGCCACCGCCCGGCGAGCGCGGCTACGTGCTCTATGGCTTCGGCGTGGGCGCGCGGTTCGCCGTCCCCGCTAGCGAGCGCATTCGCATTCCGCTCCGCGTCGACCTCGGCGCGCACAGCGCCGCCGACGGCGGCGTGCTCTCCACCTACGGCTACAACGACGCGCGCGACCTCAACGTCTCCTACGGCGCGACGCTCGGCATCGAATGGCGCGCGGCGACGCGGCACCTCGGCGTCATCTTCGAGGGCGGCGTGCGGAGCGACACCGGGCTCGGGCAAGCGGGTCGCTCGAGCGGCTCGCTCGCCATCGTCTCCGCGCTCAGCATCCACTCCACGCTATGAGCCGCGCCCTCCTCGTCACCCTGTTCGTCGTCGCCTGCGGCGGCAACAACGCGGGAGCCAACAGCCCGCACAAGCCGAAGATCGACGGCGTGCTCGCCTACTACCCGTTCGCGAGCGGCATGCAGTGGAGCTACATGGTCTACGGGCCGCCCGGCGCGCCAGGCCTGCTCAAGGTCGACAAGGTCGTGGCGTTCGACGGCAAGACCGCCGTCGTGCAGAGCGGCGACACGTCCCTCACCTACTCGGTCACCAGGGAGGCGATCTATCGCGAGCCCGCGCACGCCCCGCTCCTCAAATGGCCGATCGTCCTCGGCGACGCATGGGCGGGCGCCAAGGGCTCGAAGGTCGAGGTCACCAAGGTCGACGCGCGCGCCGTCACCGACGCGGGCACGTTCGAGGGCTGCGTCGAGACGACCGAGAGGGTCGGCGGCGACGCGGCCGGTCTCCTCCGCACGATGTTCTGCCCGGACGTCGGCCCGGTGATCGTCGAAATCCACGAGCTCAACGCGCCGCCCGGCGAGATGGCCGCGCACCTCGTCGGCAAGCTTCGCGCGTACGGCATGCCGGTGACGATTCCTCCGAAGGAGAAGTAGTCGTGCCGGTCGAGCTGCCGACCGTCGTCGTCGAGCCCAGCACGGCGAACGCCGCGCGCCCGGTGTCGGCGCTGAGCGCCCCCGCACGGCGCGCGCTCGCCGCGTTCTCCGACGCGATGGGCATCCGGCCGATCGACCTCCCGGAGAGCGCGGTCGTCGTCGTCGCGGTCGATCCCGCACGCGCGGCCCGCCTGCTCGCAATCGAAGAAGCGCTCAAGAACGCGCGCGGCCCGCTCGATCTCGGCGACCGCGACGCGCTCGCGGCGGTGCGGCTGAGCGTCGCTTCGGCCTACTCGTCGGCGCGCGCGCACCCCGAGGATCCGGAGGCGCCGTTCCTCGTCGCCGAGGCGCTGCGCACGCTCGCGCGCATCGAGGATCTCGCGGGAGATCCGATCGGCGCGCGCGGCCTCCGGCGGCGCGCCGAGCTCATCGACGGCGGCCGACGGATCGGCCTCTCGGAGGGCGGCCCCCTCGAGCCGGCGACCGTCACCACGGTCGCGGTCTCGCTGCGGCTGCTCGACGCGACGCCGAGTACCGTCGTGTTCGTCGACGGCGAGGCGCGCGACGCGAGCAAACCGCTCGCGCTCATCCCCGGCGAACATCACCTGCGGGTCACGGTCGGCGCCGCGACGGTCAGCGCCGAGTGGCTCACGGTCGGCGCCTCCACCGAGCTCACGCTGCGGGGCGGCGCACCGCGCACCCCATGCTCGTCCGTCGATCTCACGCCCGCGCTGTCCGCCGACGCGTTCACGGTCGCCTGCCCGCGCTTCCTGCGTGTGCTCCCCAAGAGCGCAACCCTCGAGGTGCGCATCTGCAGCGCGACGGCGTGCGGCCCACCGTCGATTTGGTCGACGGTTCCAGTGGCTACCCCGCCGCCGGTCGTCACCACGAGCCCCTGGTCCTCGCGCTGGACCTGGCTCGGCATCGGCGCCGCCGCCGTCGTCGGCGGCACGGTGACCGCCTGGAGCCTCGGCGCCTTCGACCGCCCATCGTCCCCGCCGCCCACCTGGCGCTGGGACGGGGCGCGCTGACCCGCCAGGCGCG
>JALHOE010000362.1 GCA_022843175.1 Deltaproteobacteria bacterium | reverse complement strand
CGGTCGAAGGTCTCGGAGCGCGCCGAGGGCGGCACGCGGCGCGTGGACTCGCCGCCGATCCAGTCGAGCCCCACCGGGTCGCCGCTGCCGACGGCGACGCGCGCCAGCGCGGCCGCGAGGAGCGACGCGAACGCCACCTTGGACGCCGGCGCGCCCTTGCCGCGAAACGACATCGACGTGGTCGCGTCGACGACGAGTCGCAGCGCACGCTCGGTCTCGGTCTCGAACTGCCTCACGACGACGCGCTCCTGGCGCATCGAGGCGCGCACGTCGATGAAGCGCAGCTCGTCTCCGGGGACGTAGACCCGATGACCGGCGAACTCGACGCCCGCGCCGCGCCGCACGCTCCGGTGGGCGCCGGCGAACAGACCGTCGGCCACGAGCCGCGCGCGCAGATGCAGCGGCGCGAGCTCGCCCCAGTCGATCCGGTTCTTCAGAGGCTCGGGCCCCTTGGCCATCACCCGTGCATAGCCCGGCCGCGCCTGGCCAGGAATTGCTGATCTCCGCGGGCGCGACTACGGAGGCGCGATCGAGCCGATCGAGACGCGTTCGTCGCGGCCCTCGAGGATCGCGCCGTCGACGGTCGCGGCGAAGATGCCGCCGCCGGCCGCGAGCAGGCCGACCGCGGGGACGAGCCACTCGTAGCTGTGCACGGTCTCCCATTTGGCGAACGTGCTCGTGCTCTCCATGCCGGGCTGGGTGCCGATGCTGAACCGCTTCATGATCCGGCCCTGCGCGACGGCCCAGGCGACGCCAGCGGGATCGATCGCGACCGCCGCGAGATCGCGGGTCGTCGCGCTCTGCTCGGTCTCGATTCCCACGTCCTCGCCCTCCCCGCGGATCGCGATCGCGAGGCCGCCCGGCCCGACCGCGTACGCGACGCCGCGACCGCCCGCGTTCTCTGGATCGCTCGCGACCGCGACCAGCGGACGGGGCCCGGTCGACGCGAACGGGCTCAGCCGATGCTGCCGGTTGTCGTAGATCGCGAGGTAGGCCTGGCCGCCGTGGGAGCGACCGACGAGCACCCATCGATGCTCGTCGAGCTGGGCGATGCCGTTGATCGCGCTCGCTCCGGGGATCATCAGCGGCGTGCGCCACTGGCGGTTGTCGGCGACGTAGAGCACCGCGGTCCCCGCGAGCGAGCCGGCGAGCAGGAGCAGCCCCTCGACGGTCCCCGCGGCGCGCTCGAAGACCAGCGACGGATCGGAGGCCGGCGAGATCTCGCTCCAACCCGACTCCGACAGCTCGAGGAGCAAGCCGCCCTGTCCGCCGACGAGGAAGCGTCCGGCGCCGACGCGGAGCGCGAACTGGAGCATGCCCGGCTGCACGCCGTGCGGCACCGGCACCTTGAACCAGCTGTTGCCGTCCCAGTACTGCAGGTTGTCGCGCCCGACGCCGAGCGCGCGCCCGTCGGGCTCCCAGGCGATCGAGCGCAACACGCGATCGTCGCCGGTGCGGTGGCGCGTGTTCCACGAGGTGCGCCCCGCGGCCTCGAGCATGATGGTGCGGAGCCGCTCGCGCGTCGCCGAGCGACGGTTCTTCGCCGTCGACGGGTTGACGATCGCGCGCAGGATCGGCTCGATCGCGCCGAACAGCGCGCGTTCGTTGGGGAAGCGGTTCTCGGGCTGCACCGAGGTCGCCTTGCGGATCGCCGCGTCGAGCGCCTCGACGTTGCTCGCGGAGCGCGCGATCTCCGGGTGCAGGCGCGGCGCGTCGCGCAGGTGCGGCCGCGGATCGTCGCCGCCGTCCTTGCGGACCGCGAGCTTCGCGAAGGGCACGCGGCGGAAGTACTCGTCGGCGGTGAGCACCCGGTAGAGGAGGACGCCGAGCGCGAACACGTCGGTCGCCTCGCTCGTCGGCGCCTGGAGCAGCCCGAGCTGCTCGGGCGCGGCGTAGCCGATCGTGCCGACGGGCTGGGGGCCGAACGTGATGTCGAAGCCCTTGGTGCGGGCGACGCCGAAGTCGGTGATCTTCGCGACCTCGTCGGCGCCGAACCCGCAGAGCAGCACGTTGTCGGGCTTGATGTCGCGGTGGATGACGCCGCACTCGTGGATCGCGTTGAGTCCCTCGACGATGCACCGCAGGGTGCGGAGGATGCGCTCGGGATCGAATCCGACGCCGGTCGCCTCGACGCCGCGGGCGATCCGCTCGGTGAGCGTCGTGCCCTCCGGGCCGCCGTTGATGTACTCGGCGGCGATCCAGGGCAGCGTGAGCTCCTTGTCGCGGTAGCGCACCGGCAGATCGCCGGCGTCGGTCATGCGCACGATGAACGGAGACGGCGGCACCCGCTCGTTCAGGCGCTTCATCGCGCCCTGCTCCTTCTGCTTGGAGACCTCGGCGATCTCGGGCGCCTTGATCAGCAGCGACGGGCGGAAGACCTTGACGACCGCGGGGCTCTCGCCGCCCTCGGACATTCGCAGCGCGAAGAACGCGACTCCGGTGCCTCCCTCGCCGAGCGGCTGCTCGAAGCGGTAGCGGACGTTCGGCCCTGCCTCGACGGTCTCCCCGATGAGCGAGCGCAGCTCATCGTCGACCCAGGGGAACGCGACCGCCACTTCGGGAGGCTACGACTGTCGACTGTCGACTGTCGACGTACTAAACGACCGTCCCGACGATGGCGCGTTATTACCTAACCACCCCGATCTACTACGTGAACGACGTGCCCCACCTGGGGACTGCGTACACGACCATCGTCGCCGACGCCCTCGCGCGCTACCACCGCCTCCGCGGCCACGACACGCGGTTTCTCACGGGTACCGACGAGCACGGCCAGAAAATCGAGGAGGCGGCGGCCGCCAAGGGCGTCGAGGTCAAGGCCTTCGTCGACGCGGCCTCCGCGGCCTTTCGCGCGGCGTGGCCGCCCCTCAACATCGAGAACGACGATTTCGTTCGCACGACCGAGCGTCGGCACATCGAGGTCGTGCAGGACCTGTGGCGCAAGTGCCAGGAGAACGGCTTCATCTACGAGGGGACCTACGAAGGTCTCTATTGCGTAGGGTGCGAGGGTTACTACACCGAGAAGGAGCTCACCCAGACCCCCGCGGGCATGCTCTGCCCCCTCGGCACCCACAAGCCCGTCGAACGCGTCAAGGAGCCGAGCTTCTTCTTCAAGCTGAGCGCCTTCGAGAAGCGCCTGCTCGACTTCTACGAGAAGAACCCCGGCTTCGTCTCGCCCGAGTCGCGCCGTAACGAGGTCATGTCGTTCGTGAAGGGCGGCCTGCAGGACCTCTCCGTCTCGCGCACCTCGTTCAAGTGGGGCATCCCCGTCCCCGGCAACGAGAAGCACGTGATGTACGTGTGGTTCGACGCGCTCACCAACTACCTGAGCGCGCTCGGCGCCCCCGGCTCCTCGCTCCACAGCCGGTTCTGGCCGCCGGACGTGCACCTCGTCGGCAAGGACATCCTCCGCTTCCACACCATCTATTGGCCGGCCTTCCTCATGGCCGCGGGCTACGCGGACGCGGAGCTCCCGCGCAAGGTCTTCGTCCACGGCTGGCTCACGATCAACGGCCAGAAGATGTCCAAGTCCCTCCGCAACGTCGTCGAGCCGATCAAGCTCGCCGAGGTGTTCGGCGCCGACGTGGTGCGCTTCTATCTGCTCCGCGAGGTCGCCTTCGGCCAAGACGGAGACTTCAGCCACGCGCAGCTCATCAACCGCTACAACTCCGAGCTCGCCGACTCGCTCGGCAACCTCCTCAACCGCACGCTCGGCCTCTGCCAGAAGCTCCGTCCGAGCGGCGCGGCGCTCGCCCGCGGCGCCGAGGGAGAGCTCGAGCAGAAGCTCGCCGAGCAGGCCCGGACCGCGCTCCTCGGCTCGATCGCCTCGTGGGACGAGATCGCCCCCCACCGCGCGATCGACTCCACCTGGGTGCTGATCCGCGCCGCCAACAAATACATCGACGAGTCGGCGCCGTGGGCCGAGGCCAAGAAGGCCTCACCCGAGGGCACGGCGCGGGTCGACGCGATCCTCGCCACCGCGCTCGAGACGCTCCGGTGGATCTCGGTCCTGATCTGGCCGGTGATGCCGGACGTGAGCACCAAGATCCGGCAGCAGCTCGGCATGTCGGCGATCGCGCCGAAGCAGGGCGAGGACGTGCTGGTCATGCACTGGGAGCCGCGCAGCGACACCAGCGGCCTCGCCGTTGGCACCCCGGTGTTTCCCAAGATCGACGCCGATCGTCAGGCCGAGATCTTCACCGCGCTCGGCCTCTCCGAGGTGGTCGCCGAAAAGGCGCCGGAGCCGGTCAAGCCCGGCAAGCAGCCGCGCGCGGTCATCGAGCCGGCCTCCGAGATCACCTACGAGGACTTCGCCAAGCTCGATCTGCGCGTCGGCAGGGTCGTGTCGTGCGAGCGCGTGCCCAAGAGCGACAAGCTGCTCAAGTGCATGATCGATCTCGGCGAGCCCACGCCGCGCCAGGTCGTCGCCGGCATCGGCAAGTCGTTCACACCCGAGGGCCTGGTCGGCAAGCAGGTCACGGTGGTGTTCAACCTCAAGCCGGCCAAGTTGATGGGCCAGGAGTCGCGGGGGATGATCCTCGCGGCCGCGGGCGAGTCCGAGGCCGACCTCGCGCTCATCGCGCCCGAGAAGGACCGTCCGGTCGGGACCCGCGTCAAATGAAGGTCGGATCGATCAACCACATCGTCATCACGGTGAACGACGTCGCCAAGAGCCGCGCGTTCTACGACCGGCTCCTGCCGGCGCTCGGGTATCGCCTCCTGTTCGAGCAGCCCGGCACCTTCGGCTACGCAGGGGCCGACGGCCTCAAGCTCTACTTCGCGCAGTCGCACGAGGCCGTGAGCTTCGACCGCTACCACGTCGGGCTCCACCACCTCGCGCTCAACGCGCCCGATCGCGCGTTCGTCGACGACGTGCACCAGAAGCTGGTGGAGTGGGGCGTCACGATCCTCGACGCGCCCGCCGAGTACCCGCAGTACGAGCCGCGCTATTACGCGGTATTCTTCCTCGACCCGGACGGCATCAAGCTCGAGGTCGTACACGTATGAAGAGAGCGCTCGTTGCCCTGTGCCTGTTCGGCTGCGCCGCCGGTGACGACGCCGTCAAGGCGGAGCCGGCCAACGACGCGCAGGTGGATGTGCCCCTGGTCGAGGTGTCGAACGAGGAGACCTCGAGCGACACGGGCGCGAGCGCGGAGACGAGCACGGACACGAGCACGGACACCTTCGTGGACACGGGCACCGACACGGCGGTGGCCGCCGACACGGGCGGGAGCGCAGACGCAGACACCGCTGCGCCGCCGGACACCGCGGTCGCGGACACCGCCCCCGACGCGCTCGGACCGTGGTCGCACGCGATCGCGATCGACGGCACCAACGACTTCTACGCCGATCACGAGAAGTTCCCCACCACGACCGCCGGCTACGACGCGTACGTCACCTGGGACGCGACGAGCCTGTATTTCGGCATGAGCGGCGCCGACATCGGCGCGACGCCCTCGGCCACCAAGTGGGTGTTCCTCTACGTCGACGTCGATCCGGGCAGCTCCACCGGCGCGCTCAACGGCGAGAAGTACAACACCCAGCAGGCGAAGTTCCCCGCCGGCTTCGGCGCGGAGTTCTACCTGCGCTGGAAGACCGACGACTCGTTCGTCACCATTCAGAAGTGGGACTTCCCCACGAGCGCGTGGACCACGCTGACGACGACGGTCGAGCACAAGAAGACGGCGAGCTTCGTCGAGTTCAAGCTCCCGCGCGCGAGCCTCGGTTCGCCCGCCGCGCCCGGCCTCGTCTCGTTCATGATCAATGAGCAGGCGTCCCTCGAGAGCACCTACGCGGGCCTCTACACCGGCAACTTCACCGACGGCTACGGCGCCCTCAAGACGTTCACCAAGTACCTCTCCGCGGCCTCGAGCTCGGCGTCGCCGAACGCCGCGTCGCGGACGAAGCCGTGAGCATCCTCGACGACCTCCGCCGGCTGTTCGCCGACGCCGAGGTGTCGCTGGTCGGCGCCCGCGAGGAGCGGGCCGAGGCCGAGCGCGCGCTCGAAGCGCGAGATTGGTTTCGTGCGCGGGCGGCGGCGCGGAGGATCCTCGACCGCGTCCCCCACTCGCCGATCGGCCTCGCGCTCCTCGCCGACGCGTGCGAGGGCGCCGGTCTCGACGCCGAGCTCGAGGACGCGCTCGGCCTGCTGGCACGCGTCGCGGGCTCATCGCCCGACGTGTGGCTGCGACTCGGTCGGGTGCGCATTCGGGTCAACGCGCCGCCGAAGGAGGTGCGCGAGGCCGTACTCCGTGCGCTCGCCTGGAGCGACGACCCCGATCCCGAGAAGCGCTGGAGCGCGCGTCAGGCGCGGCTGCTCCTCGCCGATCTCGATCTCTACGAGGGCAACCCGGTGCGCGCCGAGGGGTGGCTCGCCCCCCTCGACGACGGCACCGACGTACGCCGTCGACGCTTGGCCTGCATGGTCGCGCGCCGCGCCACCTCCGAGGTCGCGCGCCTCATCACCGGCTTCGAGCCCGATGTGTCGGACGCCGAGGGGCAGCGGCTCCTCGGCGAGGCGCATCGGCTGCTCGGCAACGCCTCGGCCGCGGTCCGCTCGCTCTCGCGCGCGGCGATCCTCAACGACCCGCGCGCGGCCGACGCGCTGCGCGAGGCGGTCGCCGTGGCTCCCTCGCTCGACGAGGGCGCGCTGCGCGCCGCCGAGACGGTCGCCGAGGAGCTCGGGGTCAAGGACGCG
>JALHOE010000361.1 GCA_022843175.1 Deltaproteobacteria bacterium | reverse complement strand
CGCGTCGTCGCCGCGCGCGTGCGCCGCCGCGACGGCCGGGAAGAGCACGAACCCAGCCGCCACGAGGAGCTGATACGGCACGAGGCCGAACGCCTGCGCCTGCGCGTAGAGGCCGGCGAGTCGATCGGCGAACGCACGCGCGTCGAGCTCGGAGGCCCCCGACGCGAGCCCGCGGAGCGTCGCCGCGCGCCCGAGGGCCATCAGGTCGACCTGGAGGAGCAGCGCCTGGAACGCCTGCATCGCGAGCACCGAGGCGAGGAACGCGACCTGCGTGCGCGTGTCGAACGGGGTGCCGCCCTCCCCCTCCTCGTCGCGCACCCGCCGCGCGAGCAGCCACGCCGGAGCGATGATCAGGACGGCGGCGGCGAGGAACCCGAGCGCCGCGCCGAGGGCCCCGTCCGCGAGCTGCCGCGCGACGAGCCATCCGACCCACGCGGTGAGGACCGCGCGGAGCGTGGAGTACGTCGCGTCGAGCGAGGCCTGTGCGCCGAACGCGCGCACGCCATTGAGCGCGCCGACGAGCGGGGCATACAGACCGTAGGCGACGAGGATCCCGGCCAACACCCGCAGCGTCGGCGCGAGGTGCGGAGCGTGCTGGTGGGCGACGATCGCCGGGACCGCGAGGAAGAACAGCGCGCCGAACGCGAGCCCGATCAGCGCCTGCAGCTGGACCGCACGCCGCATCGTCGCCCGCCGCTCGGCCGGGGGCGCAGCCGCGACCGCCCGCGACACCGCCTGGATCGACGCGGCGACGATCACGTTGTTGAGGACGTTCACGAACGCGAGCGAGCGCTTGAACGCCCCATAGCCGCCTTGTCCGATGGCCAGGGGCAGGAGCACGTTCTGCGCGAGCCCCGCCACGAGGAACCACGCCTTGGCCGCGCCAATCGAGATGGCGCCGCGACGGGTTCCCGAGTCGGAGGGCACCGGCGACGGCTACCCCGACCGTGGCAGAGCCGTCAAATCGGCCCCCCTCGCAAGAGACTTGATCGACGCAGCGCGCCGACTATGCTGCGCCGCTCCCTGGGTTCAGGGAACGCCATTCCGGAGTAGCTCAATGGCAGAGCAATCGGCTGTTAACCGATGGGTTGAAGGTTCGAGCCCTTCCTCCGGAGCTATTGTGAGTGGGAGCTACGCTCCCATCACCAGCCGTCAGGGCTCAGCGGCGTAACGGCCTACGTGCAGCAAGCTGCACTCCGGCCGTCCGCCAACGCGAGCCCTTCCTCCGGAGCTGTGTTTCGCGGCGTTGCCGCTCACCAATAGTCAGGGCTCAGCGCCGTAACGGCCTACGTGCAGCACGCTGCACTCCGGCCGTCCGGCAACGCGAGCCCTTCCTCCGGAGCCAAATCGTCGCTCTTCAAAAAGGGCGACCAACTGTTGAACCGGAGCCCCGGTCATCGCGAGGTGATCGGGGCTTCGCCTTTCTGGCGTCGTGTCGCAGGGATGCGCGACCGTCGCGATCGCGATCGTGATCTCCGCGCTCGAAGTGGAGAGTGCGCGCGCGTCGCGACGGCCGTCCGATCGCTCTCTCCGGGCCCGGTTTGGGCGGAGACTGGGGAGAGAGAGCCGGGGGCCCGTTTAACGCCGCGGAGAACTTGTTTTACAGCCGGAGAGAGGCGCCCGAAATTTCAAACCCGTTCTCCGCGGAGAGCGCGGAGCGGAGAGCCGCGTCCTCTCTCGTGAATCTCCGCGCTCTCTGTTCATCGGAGAGGGAGATCGAGGTTCAAACGATCGGCGATCATTTTTTCGGACTGGCCGCCACTCCGTACCCGCTGTTGAACAGCGCGGAGAGCGCCCGCGACCCCGCGTGCGCGGGCACGCACCCAAGACCGCCATTCCGGGGTAGATCACCCGTCATGAAGCCCCAGTACTTCGACCTCACGGTGATGGACGTCGACTCGGCTCGCCGCTTCTTCGAGACGTGCCTCGGGTGGCGATTCGAACAGTTCGGTCCGATCCCTGGCTACTACCGAATCACGGCCGGAGGTCCCGAGGAGCCGGGGATCGATGGTGGCATCGGCGCCGCGAAGGACTTCCCACAGTCCGGGGGGCGGCCGCTCACGCTGATGACGATCCCCGTTCCGAACATCGACGACGTGATCGGCAAAGTGGAGCAGAACGGCGGCCGCGTCGTGGAGGCGAAGCGCGTCATCCCGGGCATCGGCTGGTTCGCAACATGCGCCGAGCCCGGCGGACTTCTGTTCGGCGTGCTTCAACCCGATTCGAGCGCGAGCTGAGGGTGGGCACCGGCCGCGCCGCACGTCCCTCGGGAGGCGCCCGGCTGGCGCGCGAGGAAGCCCTCGCTCTTCGCGTCTCGAAGCACTACCTCGACCGCCGCGCGCCTGCGGGCCGATGGCTGCAAGTCGTCAGCGACCTGTGTGGGCTCCAAGCGCAGTCGATGAGCGCGGCGCGAATGGCGCTCTGGGCGCGCCTCGATGACTTCTCTTCCGAGGCTTTCGACGAAGCGCTCCTTGAGCGGAAGGTGTAGTACCGCGGCGGTACCACAAGCTTCCTTCCCTCGGGCTTCGTCGGAGCATCCGGCAACGCCCGGCTCGAGGAGGTCGTCATCAGCCGATCGCAGTGGACGCACCGGAGCAGCCGGCGAAGAAGGAACAAGTCGCCGGCCTCCTGGTCGCGCCGCCCGGGCGCGCGTGTCCGCCGCGCAGCTATGGCCTCGCCAGCCTTCGCGAACAGCTGCTCATCGACGATCGCGTCGTGCACGTCGGCGACGGCGCCCATGCGGCCGAGGTAGACACGGTTGCCCAGGACGCGCAGCACCGCCTTCGGGGTCCACGACTGCCGGCCATCGAGCACACGACGGTCGTCGAGACCGCTGGAGTTAATCCACATCGCGACCGCGGAAGGGGGCGTTCCGGCGGCGGCCATCTCGAACATCCGCTTCACGACCGGGGCCTGCTCGGGCTGCACGACCAGCTGATGGCTGAGCGGGTCCGCGGTGTACCCGAAAGGGACGCGCCCTGCGTTCCGAAGCCCACGGCTTCGCAGCGACGCCCGCGCATCCCGAAGGCGCTCGCCGATCATCTCGCGCTCAAACTCCGCGAACGTCGCGAGCACGTTGAGCACCAGGTCGCTCATCGCGAGATCTCCCAGATGGAGATCACCGGCGACGATGGTCAGCTGCGTGCCGTACCGCTTGAACGTCGCGACGATTTCGGTCCAGTCGCGGACGCTGCGGACCAGGCGATCGAGGCGATGAACGACGACTCGATCCACCTCCCGTGCGGCCACGCGCGCGAGGAGCCGTTGCAGCGCCGGCCGATCCATCGTCGCACCGCTCTCGCCAAGGTCATCGAAGCGCTCCTCGAGAACGATCCAGCCCTGGAACGCGTTCGCGCGGATGCGCACGAGACACATGTCGCGCTGGGCGTCGCAGGACGTGAAGTCGTCATTCGGACGAGCGACCGACTGGCGCGTGTAGACGGCGCACCGACTGACGTTGCGCTCCATTTTCCCAAGCTATCACGAGCCTCTTGCCTGACTGAGTCCAACGATCTATATTGATCGTTGGATGGCGAAGCCGATCAGAAAGAAGCCCCCGGGCGGGCAGAGGGTCCTGAGCGGCGGACGGAAGCGCGTCCTCGTGGTGCTCTTCGTTCCGAGCGTCGAGCGTGACGGAGCCACCACCGTCGATCAGCACCGCTGGGTAGAGGCCTCGCTCGAGATGTTCGGGCGCGTCTTCGGTGGCGCGACCGCCTACCCAAAGGCGAAGGGCGTCTGGCGCGACGACGAGCGCGGCGGAGCGCTCGTCATGGACGAACCTGTGGTCGTCCACTGCTACACGACGCCGGCTGACATCCAGGACAGCCGCAACCTCGCCGCGCTCGGAGGGTTCTGCCGAAAGATGGGACGCGAGGCAAAGCAGGGCGAGATCGGCCTTGTCGTCGGCGACGAGTACTTCGCCATCCGCGAGTTCGAAGAGGAGTAGACGATGAAGACGCAGCTCGACATGGACAAGATCGCCAAGGGGCTCGGCGCCGAGCGCCGCGGGAAGGTCGTGGCCGGCGGTGGGTACTTTGGCGCGATGCAGCTCCTCGCCGACATCGAGGCTCGCTTCCGGGTGCCGTCGGGCGGAGGGCGGCCGACCGATCCTGCCTGGACCGAACGGCGGCTCCTCCCGTTGGCACCAAAGACGTTGAAGAAGCTCGAGCAGATCTCGGCCAAGGTGCGCAAGCACGGGATGAACGTGGAGCCGATGCAGCTGGCGGCGCTGCTGATCGAGAAGACGACCGAGGGGCTCAGCGAAGAAGAGGCCGAAGAACTCGTGCGCCCCAAGCGGCGCGCCAGCCGCTGACCCCGCCCTCTACGCGAGCGGTTTGCGTCCGAAGCCGCGCGAGGCGGGCGCGTCGAGCATCGTCGTGAGCGAGGCGACCTTCGAGGCGTTGTTCAACGGGCTGCGCACGCACGTCGTGCACTGAAGAAGAATTCGCACATCGCTCTTGAATATCGCGAGCGCTCGCGCGACAAACGCAGCAGGCGATGAGCGACGCGGCGCACGAAGAGGTCAGGATCCTGCGGGAGGCGATCGCCGGCCGTGAGGCGCTGATCAACTCACTGCGCGAAGTGATCGCGAGCCTCGAAGGCCGGATGACGGCACTCGAGAGCGCGTTCATCAACCAGGCGAACGAGAACGAAGTCCTCAAGCGTCGTCTGTTCGGGCCGCGCACCGAACGGTCCGGTACGAGCGAGCTCCAGCTCACGCTCGGCGATCTGCTCAAGCAGCAAGAGGAGCTGCAGAAGAAGCTCGATGAGGCCGTCCGCAAGAGCGGCGGCGACGACGACGCGGCCACCGCGGGCGACGGGGACGACGACGCGACGACGCCGAAGGACAAGCCGGCGCGTCCGACGCCGAAGGGGCGACGCAATCTCGCTGAATCGTCGTTGCCGCGCGTGCGCGTAGACCTCCGCGACGGGAACATCGAGGCCAGCGGCGGACGCCTGATCGGCTGGGAGACGAGCCACGAGCTGATGCGGCAGCAGGCCGCTTGGAAGGTGCTCGAGAAGCGGACCGCGAAGTACGAGCTCGAGCTCGCGGGCCAGAAGACGGTGCTCGGCGTCGAGGCGCCGCCGAAGCTCCTTCGCCGCTCGATGTTGCACACCTCGACGATCGCGTGGCTCCTCGTGCAGAAGTTCGCGCTCGGTGTGCCGCATCATCGCCTCGAGCAACATCTCGCCGCGCAGGGCGAGTGCCTCGATCGCGGCACGATGTGCCGCAACGCCGAAGAGGCCGGGAACGCGCTCGGCGCGACGATCGTGCATGCGATGTTTCGCGACGCGCTCGAGAACTGCAACGTGCTCTCCACCGACGCGACCGGAGCGGCGATCCAGCCCGGCCCGCGCAACGGCGGTGCAAAGCAGGCATGCCGGAACGGTCACTTCTTCACCGTCGTCGCCGACTGCGCGCACGTGCTCTTCAGCTACGTCGAGCGGCACACGAGTGAGGCCGTGGCGAAGCTCTTTCACGGCTACCGCGGCTTCCTCCAGTCGGACGCGAGCTCGGTCTACAACATCCTCGAGCGCGGACCGCCATCGGAGTCAGAGCTCGGCGTGGTGCTCGTCGGCTGCTGGGCACACTGTCGCCGCTACTTCTTCGAGGCAGCGATCTGCAAATACGAAGTCGGCGTCCAGGGCCTGATGCGCATTCGTGCGATCTACGCCGCGGACAATGCGCTTTCCGACCTCCCACCTATCGATCGCAAGCGTGAGCGCCTCGCCCGCGTGCTGCCGCTCGTCGACGACTTCTTCGCGTGGGTCGCGTCGCTGGAGACGATCACGCCCGGGCGCACGCTCGCCGCTCGTGCGCTCGGCTATGCGAAGAACCAAGAGCAAGAGCTACGACGCGTATTCCTCGATGGCCGCCTGCCGCTCGACAACACGCGCAGTGAGCGCGCGCTGAGGAAGGTCGTCGTCGGCCGTAAGAACTGGATGTTCTACGGGTCCGATGTGCACGCCGAGGCCGCGGCCGCGATCTTCAGCCTCGTCGCGTCGTGCCGCCTCCACGGACTCGATCCCGAGCTGTACCTCGACGAGATCATGCGCGTGCTTCCGTACTGGCCGCGCGAGAGATACATCGAGCTCGCGCCGAACCGCTGGCGAGCGACGCGCGCTGCGCTCGATCCGAAGGAGCTCGAGTTGCCCATCGGCCCGATTACGGTGCCGTCGCTGCTTGGTGCGACGGCCGCATAACCCCGCCTCGCCATCGAGGTGGGGTCCGTGCAGCGCTTACTCGAGTTCCTGCTCGGGGCGCCGCCCAGGATCGACGAGTACGGCTTGGCCGACGAGCCGGCGCAGCCGCTGCCGGCGGCGTTCGCGGAGGCACTGCGGGTGGAGCTGGGGCCTTAGATGGCGCCGAACGAAGGAGCCGCCCGCCTAGATGATGCGGACCGGCGATCGCCGCTCTTGGAGATGCGGTCGCAAGCACATGGAGCTGCGCGAACATGGGGCCGCGACACTGAAAGCGTCCTGCCTATGCGTGGCGTAGCGCTCGCAGCCATGTTGCAAGCCGACGGGCCCGTTCCTGCCCCGCCGCGTGCCCGTCGAAGTGACAAGGGACAGCGTCTACGAACGCCTCCACCGTCATCTGCTGAGCGACGATTACACCTCCGCACCGACGACAATTACATCGCGCCATCCTCGGAGGCGTGACTCGTCGGCCCGGCGCCGGCCCTCCCGTAGGTGGAAGGGCTGGTTTTGTGAGG
>JALHOE010000360.1 GCA_022843175.1 Deltaproteobacteria bacterium | reverse complement strand
GAAGCCGCCGCCGCCGAAGCCGCCGCCGCCGAAGAAGATGATCGGCGGGCCGCCCCCGCCGCCCCCGCGCCCGCCCCCGCGGATGGCGCGGAGGATGACGAAGAGGAACACGAGGAGGAAGATCGCGGTGAAGAAGTAGCCCTGGTAGTCGGTGCCGCGCGCGGCCTTCTCGCGCGGACGCTCGGGCACCGGACCGTAGGCCTTGCCGGAGAGCTTGATCTCGATCGCGGCGAGCGCGCTCGCGAACCCGTCGTGCCACTTCTCCTGCTTGGTGAAGGGCCGCATCTTGTCGCGGATGATCAGCGACGCCTCGAGGTCGGTGAGGTCGCCGGTGAGGCCCTTGCCGATCTCGATACGCACCCGTCGCTCGGCGATCGCGGCCGCGATGAGGATGCCGTTGTCCTTGCCCTTCTCGCCCAGCTGCCAGGCCTTGGCGACGCGGTAGGTGAGGTCCTCGATGGGCTCGCCGTCGAGCGATTTGACCACCAGGATCGCGATCTGGTTGCCGGTGGCCTTCTCGTAGGCGACCAGGCGGCGGTCGAGATCGAGGCGCTCCTCCTCGCTCATCACGCCAGCGAGGTCTTTGCAGCGCTGGTCGAACTTGGGGAGTGGGACGTCGGCGCGCGCGACCGCGATCAGCGCGAAGAACGCGAGGACCGCCGTGAGGATGCGGGCGAGCGACACGACTTAGAACGAGACCTTGGGCGCTGCTGCGGCGCCGGCTTCCATCTTGAAGAACTCGCGCGGCTTGAACGGCTTTCCGGTGACCTTGTTGACGACCTGACCGCGGATCTTGCCGAGCTCGGCGTTGTAGTCGCCAGCGGCCTTGTTGTACTCCTCGCGGGCGCGGAGGACGCGGTTCTCGGTGCCCTCGAGCTGAATCTGCAGGTTCTTGAAGCCCTCGTTGGCCTTGAGGTTGGGGTAGTTCTCGGCCTGCACGAGGAGCCGCGAGAGCGAGCCCTTGAGCTGGCTCTGGACCTCGTTGAACTTCTTCATCGACTCCGGATCGGTGACGTCGACCTTGAGCTGGGTGGCCTCGGCGCGCGCCTTGGAGATGGACTCGAGCGTGGTCTTCTCGAAGTTCGCCTCGGCCTTGACCACCTCGACGAGGTTGGGGATGAGGTCGTAGCGGCGCTGCAGGGTGGCCTCGACGTCGGCCCACTTCTGCGCGGCGTACGAGTCCTTCTGCACGAGGTCGTCGTAGTTGCTGCAGCCCGCGAGGGGCAGCACGAACGCGAACAGCATGAGGAACAGCGCATACAGCGTGGGGCGACGGGCAATGTGCATGAGGGCTCCGTAAGAGATGCCGGTGGCGGCGAGCGGGTGCTCTGCGCACTGCGAATCTACGCCGCTACGGGGCGTGTCAAGTCCACTGGCGTCGTGCTAGCGTGCGCGCCGCCATGGACCAGGCGCTCCTGCGCTCGTATCTCGGGACGATTTACGACCTCCCATCGCCGAACGGCGTCGTTCGCGTGTCGCTCGACGGCGACGTCGCCAACGATCCGAGCGCCCTCCCCGACATCCTCGCCCGCCCGTTCGCGATCCTCACGGCCTACAACCCGCGCTCCATGCTGCTGCCCCGCCGAGTCAACGACTCGCGGCACGCGGTGCTGCGCGACCTGTTGGTGCTCGGCTGCTATCGCGTCGAGGCGTGCGTCGGCTACGAGGACGACGAGAGCAGCGTGTGGCGCGAGCCGGCGTGGCTCGTTCACGGCATGGACCGCGACGAGTCGGTCGCGTTCGGCCGCGTCTTCCGCCAGAACACGGTCATCTTCTGCCGCAACGCCCGGCCCGAGGTCGTGGTGTGCGATCCCACCGCCGACGACGTCGGCCGCACGTTCGTCGGTCACTGGCGCGTCCGCGCATGAGGCGGCTCGGCGCGCTGCTGCGCTCGCACGAGTGATCAGCCGGGATCGCCCACCGGGATCTCGAACGTCGCCGTCGCGCCGCCCTGTCGCGCGAGCTGAATCGGCAGCCGCACGTACGACCGGAGCGGGATGCACGCGGCGGGCGTGCCGAGGCCGCCGTCGGTGCACGCGACGCACTCGACGGTGACGAGGACCTCGGAGGCGACCGCGTCCGAGGGGAGCGCCTTGACCGTCACCGGGATGCGGACCACGGCCCGGTCGACGTCCTCGATGTCCGCGACGAGGCTCGCGGACGCGGGCACCAGCAGATCGCTCCTGCGCGACACCTCGATCGCGAGGCGCAGCGGAGAGCGCAGGGCCAGGTGCAGCCCGGGACCCGAGGGGCGAAGCACGAGCTCGATCGCCGCCGCTCCGACGCCGATCGGCGGCGACTCGGAGACGACCGCGGTGAACCAGCTCGTCGCGCGCGAGGGCGGCGTGGGGGCTTCGACGGCGCGCACGCGCTTCGTCGGGCGGCTCGGCGCGCCGGTGACGTCGAGCACCCGGGCGCGGCCGCCGTCGGCCGAGACCTCGACCACCCGGCTGTGGCCGGTGTCGGCCACGAGGAACACGCGGCGCTTCTCGTCCCACGCGACGCCACCCGGCTCGCGGAGGATGAGGCCGTCGGCGCCGCGAAAGAGGAGGAGCGTGTCGCCGGTGCGCGGATCGATTTGCTTGAGCTTGTGGTTGTAGGTGTCGGCGACGATCGGGAGCGAGCCCATCATCGTGATGCCGAGGCAGTGCTGCAGGCGCGCGATCGCGGGCGGCCCGTCCTCATCGCCGAAATCGAAGAGCCCGACCCCGACCAGGGTGCGCACGGTGCGGCGGTGGAAGTCGAGGACGCGGACGCTCGACGTCTCGCTGTCGGCGACCCACAGCTCGTTGCCCGAGAGCGCGAGCCCGCTCGGCTGCGAGAACGTGGCCTCCTCGAACGGGCCGTCGACCATCGACTCGGCGCCGGTGCCGGCGACGAGCGACACCATGCCCCGCGCGAGATCCAGCGCCGCGATCTGGTGCGATCCAGCCATCGCGAGGTAGAGGGCGTCGCCGGTGTCCTCGGGCCGCCGCCCGCGCGCGAACGCGACGTCCCACGGCGAGCGCAGGTCGGTCTCGCGGGCGCGGGTCTCCCCGACGAGCGCCGAGGCGCCGAGGCGGCCGGTGCCGGCGATCGTCGCCACGACCTTGTTGGCGAGATCGGCGCGGAGGACCGTGTGGTTGCGCGCGTCGGCGATGAACAGGAGCTCGCCGCTCGGGTCGAAGCAGAGGCCCTGCGGATCGTCGAGCTCGGCGACGTCGAACGCGCCGTCGACGTGGCCAGCGGTGCCCCGACCGATCGTTTGGAGCACGCCGCCGCGCGCGTCGAGGATGAGCACCCGATGGTGGCCCGAGTCGCTGACGGCGATGCGGCCGTCGGGGGCGACGGCGAGCTTGCCGGGAAACGAGAGCGGACGATCGGGCGTGGGGGCCACGTGCTCGAGCGCGAACGGTGCAGCGGCGAGCACGCCGCGATCGCGCGCGCGCGCGAGCTCTCTGGTGACGAACTCGGAGAGCGCAGCCGCGTCGGGCTCGCCGGGGGCGACCGCGCCGATCGTGCCGTCGGGCCGGACCGCGACCAGCGTGGGCCAGGAGCGGACCGCGAAGTCGTGCCACACGCGCATCTCGCGGTCGACGAGCACCGGATGACGAATGCCGTAGCGCTCGATCGCGTCGCGAATCCGCTCCGGATCGCGCTCTCCCTCGAACTTCGCGGAGTGCACGCCGATGACCACCAGCGGATCGTTGCGGTGACGCTCCTCGAGCTCGGCGAGCACTGGGACGACGTGCATGCAGTTGATGCAGCAGTAGGTCCAGAAGTCGAGCAGCACGAGCTGCCCGCGCAGCTCGCGCAGCGAGAGCGGCCGCGGCGTGTTGAGCCAGACGAAGTCCTGCGGGAGCTCGGGCGCGCGCACGACGACGTCTTCCACCATGGACGCAGGATAGCCGAGGGGCGTCTACGCGAGCTTCGCCAATCGCTCGGCGATCTGCGGGAGCGTGAGCACCTCGTGGACGATGCCGGCGCGCACCGCGCTGCCCGGCATGCCGTACACCACCGCGGTCTCCTGCGACTCGGCGATGACGATGCCGCCGGCCTCGCGGATCGCTCGCGCACCCTCGGTGCCGTCGTCGCCCATGCCGGTGAGGATGACGCCGAGCGTGCGCGGACCCGCGGCGGCGGCGGCGCTCTTGAACAGGCGATCGGCGCTCGGCACGTAGCGGTCGGTGGGCGCGGCGCTGCCGACGCGAAGCTTGAGATCGCCGGACTGCGCGAAGACCTCCATGCATTGGCGACCGGGGCACACGAAGCCGGTGGAGGCGTGGAGCACGTCGCCGTCCTGCGCCTCGCTCACCCGGATGGTGCCGCGGCGGCCGAGCCGCTCGGCGAAGGTGCGGGTGAACTTGTCGGGCATGTGCTGCGCGATCGCGAACGCAGCCACGCTGTTCTGCGGGAGGCGGCCGACGACCTCGAGCAGCGCCGACGGACCGCCGGTGGAGCACGCGATCGCGACGAGCCACTTGGGCTGCTGCGACGCCGACGATGGAACCTGCAGCGACTGCGGCTTGAGCGCTGCGGCCGCGTCGCGCTGGCTGAGCGCCGCGTAGCCGCCGCTCTGCTCGCCGGTGGCGAAGGGGTTGACCGGCAGCGGCGTGGCCCGTCTCCCGACCGGGCGCGCGATGCCCTCGATCACCGCGGGGCGCAGGCTGCGCACGAGCAGGACCTTGTCGAGGATCTGCTGCTTGACGTCGGCGCTGTCGGGGTTGATTTGCCGATCGGGCTTGGCGACGAAGTCGAGCGCGCCGAGCTCGAGCGCCTTGAACACGTTCTCCTTCTGCGAGTAGCTGGAGACGACGATCACCGGCGTCGGCTGCTTGCTCATGAGGATGCGGAGGAAGGTGAAGCCGTCCATCCGCGGCATCTCGAGGTCGAGCGTGATGACGTCCGGCTTGAGCTGGGTGACCAGGCGGAGCGCCTCTTCGCCGTCGCCCGCGCGACCGATCACCTCGACGTCGGAGTGGTTGGCGAAGATGTCGGCGATGTTGCGACGGTTGTAGGCGCTGTCGTCGACCACCATCAGCCGCAGCTTGCGCGGCGCTGCGGCGCTCACGGCGTGCCTCGACGGCGTGCGCGGGGCTCGCTCAACGGCGGATCCTCGACGGGAGCGGCAGCCCGCATCGCCCGTGGCGACGCAAAGCCGAACCCGGTGGGCGCGGGACGCCGGTAGACGAGGTCGTCCCGGAGATGGAGCAGCTCGAAGGCGGTGGACACGTTGAGGAGGGACTCGGAGTGGCCCAGAAGGAGGATGCCGCCAGGATAGAGCCGGTCGTGGAAGAGGTCGATGACTCGTCTGCGCGCGCGGCCATCGAGGTAGATGAGGACGTTTCGGCAGAAGATCGCGTCGACCCGGCCCACCGCCGTGGCGCGGTCGCCCTCGAGGAGGTTGAGGTGGCCGAAGTGACAGAGCTGCCGGACGCGCTCGGAGACCATCCAGCCCTCGGGCCGCTCGATGAACCAGCGGCGCTTGGCCTCGGGCGAGGTGACGCGGAAGCTGCTCGGCCCATACACAGCGCGGCGCGCTTGCGCGAGGCAGCGCTTGCTGATGTCGCTCCCGTAGACGCGAAGGTCCCAGCCCGCGAGCTCGTGGGATTCGAGGAGCAGCGTGGCGATGGAGTAGACCTCCTCGCCGGTGGAGCAGCCCGCGCTCCAGATCGCCAGCCTTTTGCGCGCGGCGGCCTGGCGCGCCAGGATCGGGATGACCTCCTCGCGGAAGGCGCGGAGCTGATACTCCTCGCGGAAGAAGTAGGTCTCGTTGGTGGTCAGCGCGTCGACGGCGTCCTCGAGCTCGGCCCGCGCGTTGGGATCGCTGCGGAGGAACCGCACGTACTCCGAGAACGTCTCGAAGCCGGCGAGGGACACCCGCTCGCGCAGCCTGCGCTCCACGCTGGCGCGCTGATCGGGCGCGAGGTCGATGCCGCAGTAGGCGTTGACCACGTCGCGGAGCGCGCGAAAGTCGTCGGCCGAGAGGCGTGGCTCGTCGAACGCGCCGAAGGTGCGGCCCCCCATCGAACCGGCCCCGGGCGGTCCGCTGCCCGGCTGGTTCGGGCGGTTGCTCGCCATCACGTGCCCTCCGGCGGGGCGCTCGGGGGCGGTCGCGAGGGACGCGCAAGCCGGCGGTCGATGTCGGCGAGCGCGCGATCGAGCGCATCGCGCACCGTCGGTTCGGTCTCGGCCGGGACGCGCGAGGACAGGAGCGCACGGACGGTGAGCGGGTCGAGCCGCGAGACCACCTCGATCGCGCGCCGGCGCACCTCCCACGAGGGATGCGCGAGCGCGACCGCGAGGTCGGCGACCAACGCGGGATCGCGCTCGTCGAGCGAGGTGTCGAGCACGTCGAGCGCGGTGCGCGCCACGACCGGCGACGCGTGCGACAGGGCCGACGCGATCACCGACCGGACGTCGTCGCCCGAGAGATCGGCGAGCGCCTCGAGCGCCGCGCACGCCACCGCCACGCGCGACGACGTGGCGAGCGGCCGGAGCTCTGCCGCCGCGCGCTCGTCTCCGGTCTGGCCGAGCGCGCGCACGGCGGCGGCGACGATCGCCTCGTCGCCCTCGGCGTCGATCATGCGCAGGAGCGGCGCGGCGCCAATGCCCCTGCCCTCTTCGTCGCGGAGCTTGCCGAGCGCCTTGATCGCCGCGAGCGCGACGTCCTGGGCCTCGTCGGTCACCGCGTATCCGAGCGCGTCGGCGGCAGCGGCGCCGCCGAACTGACCGAGCGCCTCGACCGCCGCCCGCCGGGTGCGCGGC
>JALHOE010000359.1 GCA_022843175.1 Deltaproteobacteria bacterium | reverse complement strand
GTCCGCATCGGCGTCCGCGGTGGTCGCAGAGCCCTCGCCCGACGGGCCGCCCTTTCGCGTCGCGCAGCTCGAGTCCGACACCGTCGAGGTCCTCCACGCGAAGGTCGGCAAACGCACCTGCGCGCAGGCGTTCGACGCGCTCGGCGTCCCGCTCGAGGGTCTCGCGCGCGCGGCCACGGCGCTCGCGCCCATCCGCAAGCTCGACGCGTGCAACCCCAACGACCGCATCTTCGTCGCCCTCGGCAGGGTCGATCGCAAGCTGCACGCGCTCGAGCTCGAGATCGCGCCCGGCCAGATCGTCCGCGCGGTCGAGAAGGGCGACGCATTCGTCGCCGAGAGCGTCAACCTCCCGGTCACTCACAAGCGCTTCAGCGGCGCGTTCGTGGTGGTCACCGATCTGCCGGCGGCGATCGCGGGCGCCGGCCTCGACGCGAGCCTGATCGAGCCGCTCGACGAAGCGCTCGGCACGCGCCACGACGTGCCCGCGCCGAGCCGAGGCTCCACGTTCCGCGTGATCGCCGACGCGACGCTGGTGGCCGGCCACTTCGACCGCTGGGACGAGCTGTTCGCCCTCGAGTACCAGCCGCGCAAGGACCTCGCGCCGATCCGGCTCTACCACCTGCGCGAGCCGAAGCACCACGGCTTCTTCGACACCAAGGGTCGTCAGCCGACGCACGCGCGCTTCCGGATGCCGCTCGCGTTCCCCCGCATCACCTCCCGCTTCAACCCGCGGCGCCGTCACCCGATCCTCAAGGTGATCATGCCGCACAACGGCTGCGACTTCGCGGCGCCGCCGGGCACGCCGGTGTACTCGATCGGCGCGGGTGTCGTGCTGTTCCGCGGCGAGGCCGGGCCGAGCGGCAACCTGATCACGATCGCGCACGACGGCGGGATCGAGTCCGGCTACGCGCACCTCTCGCGCTTCGCGCCGGGCATCGTGTCCGGCACCCACGTCGAGCCGCGCACGCTCATCGGCTACGTGGGCACGACCGGGCGCAGCACCGGACCGCACCTGCACCTCTCGGTGAAGAAGCACGGCATGTTCGTCGATCCGCTCTCGCTCAAGATGGACGGGTTCCGCGTGGTGCCGCCGTCCGAGCGCGGCGGGTTCGCCGCGCGCAAGGCCGAGGCCGATTCCGCGCTCGACGCGATCGCGATTCCGAAGGTGGATCTGCCGGCGGTGTCTCCGCCGCCGGCCGCTTCCGCAGACGAGCCCGGCGAGGACGAAGCCCCGTCACATCCCTGACACTGAGCCCGCGTCGCACGTGCACCTACGTGGCTCTTTGGTTTTCTGCGTGCTCAACTGAAAGCCGCATGAACCAGCCGACGCCGGGCATGCAGGTGACGCCTTCAGTGCGTCTCGTGCGCTGCATGAGCGGCGGCGCGATGGGCAGCGTATGGCTCGCCGAGCACGCCGGCCTCGAGACCCAGGTCATCGTCAAGTTCATCGCGCAAGAGGTCGCCTCGAGCCCCGAGATCGTCCAGCGCTTCGCCCGCGAGGCGGCGGCGGCGTCGCGGGTGAAGAGCCCGCACGTCGTGCAGATGCTCGACCATGGCGTCACCGACGGTCAGCCGTACATCATCATGGAGCTGCTCGAGGGCCGAGACCTCCAGCAGCGCATCCGCGAGCAGCGCCGCCTGCCGCCGGCCGAGGTGGCGACGATCGTCGGCCAGCTCTGCAAGGCGCTGGCGCGGGCGCACGAGCGCGGCGTGCTCCATCGCGACATCAAGCCGAGCAACATCTTCCTCTGCGACGTCGGCGGCAACGAGATCTTCGTCAAGCTGCTCGACTTCGGCGTCGCCAAGACGCTCAACGGTCCCGACCTCGACACCACCAAGGCCGGGGCCATCCTCGGCACGCCGTTCTTCATGAGCCCCGAGCAGCTCGCCGCCGGGGACGTCGATCATCGGAGCGATCTGTGGGCGCTCGGCGTGCTGTCGTTCATGCTCCTCACCGGCAAGCGCCCCTTTCGCGGCGACTCGATCTCCACGCTCACCCTCGCCGTCCACGTCACCGACCACCCGGTGCCGAGCGCGCTGGTGCCGTCGCTGCCGCCCGCCTTCGACGACTGGTTCAAGAAGGCCTGCGCGCTCGATCGCGAGAAGCGCTTTCAGTCGGCGCGCGAGCTCGGCGAGGCGCTCCACGTCGCGCTCGGGCTCCCCCTCGCGATGAACGTCAACGCGACCGACTCGTACCCGGCGCTCACCGGCGTCGGATCGAGCGCGCCCTCGGACGCGCCGTCGGTGCCGGGGCTCGGGAGCAGCGCCTACAACTACGCGACCGCGGCCGAACCGCGTCCCCGCTCGCGCCGTCGCGCCGCGCTCATGATCTCGGCCGCCCTGCTCGCAGTGGTGCTCGGGTTCGTCGTGATCCGCACGCGGACGACGGCCCCGCCACCGGTCGCGTCGGCGGCGGCCGCCCCGCCGCCGAAGGTCGAGGAGCCGAAGGTCGACAAGCCGACCGAGGCCGTGCCTCCGCCGGCCACGTCCGCGAGCGAGGCGGCGAAGCCCGCGGTCGCCAAGCCGACGAAGGCCAAGCCCAAGGCAACACCGGCCGCCAAACCCGACGACCCCTTTGGCGACAGTCGTCACTAGCCGCTACGCTCGGTGCACGTGACGAGGCGCGTCGCTGCCCGAATCGTCCCGCTGCTCGCAGCGGCGCTGATCGGCCAAACGGCCGCAGCCGCGCCGAGCGCGTCCGACAAAGCCACCGCGCAGACGCTCTTCGACGACGCGCTCAAGCTGCTCGCCGCCAAGGACTACGAGCCGGCGTGCAAGAAGCTCGAGGAGAGCAACCGGCTCGACCCGGCGATGGGCACCAAGTATCGCCTCGGCGAGTGCTACGAGCACCTCGGTCGCACCGCGAGCGCGTGGGCGACGTTCCGCGAGGTCGCCGACGAGGCGAAGGCCGCCGGCCAGAACGATCGCGAGCGACGCGCCCGCGAGCGCGCGCAGAAGCTCGAGTCGAAGCTCGCGAAGCTCACCATCACCGCCGGCAAGGGGCTCGAGGTGAAGCGCGACGGCACCGTCATCGGCGAGGGCCAGCTCGGCACCGCGGTCCCGATCGATCCCGGCACGCACAAGATCGAGGCGAGCGCGCCGGGCAAGCAGCCGTGGAGCAACACCGTCGACGTGGCCCCTGCGGCGACCGCGACGGTGGCGATCCCGCCGCTCGAGGACGCAAAGACCGCCGACAAGCCCGAGGCGCCCGCGCCGAAGCCCGAGTCGGAGGCGAACACCTGGCAGAAGCCGGTGGGCATCGCTGCGCTCGGGGTGGGCGTCGTCTCGCTCTCCGTCAGCACGATCTTCATCCTGTCGGCGCGCTCCGCGATGAAGGACTCCGAGCCCCACTGCGTCGGCAACGCCTGCACGGCCGAGGGCGTCGAGCTGCGCGACCGCGCCCTCGCCCGCGGCAACGTGTCGACGGCGTCCTTCGTCATCGGCCTCGTCGGGCTCGCCTCGGGCACCGTGCTGTATCTCACCGCGCCGAGCGCCACCGCGCCGCGCGTCGGCGTCGGACCGGGCTTCGTCACGATGGAGGGGCGGTTCTGATGCGGCGCGCTGCGATCGCGCTGCTCTGCGTCGGCTGCAACGCCGCGTGGGGAATCGAGGGCGCCGACTCGCTGCTCGTCGACAGCGGAGCGCCGCCCGCCGACACCGAGAAGGCCGCGTGCGATCCCGAGCCGGGCGTCGCCAAGGTGTGCCTCACGTTCAAGGCGCCCGCGCACCCCGCGTACGACGTCACCACCGGCGCGGCGACCCACCGCATCGACGGTCTCGGCGTGATCCGCATCGACGTGTTCGACCAGGATCCGACCGACCCGACGGTGCCGTACGTGCAGCGGCTGAAGCTGCCCCTCACCGGCGGCGAGCTGCGGGTCGACGAGCTGCCGACCACGTGGGCGAGCGCGATCGGCGCCGGCAAGCACTGGATCATCGCGCAGTTCGAGGACAACAAGACCCTCATGCGCGTCGGCGAGAATTTCTACCAGGTCGGCGACTTCGTCACGGTGCCCACACGCCTCCCCAACGGACGGCTGGTGTGGCCGTCGTTCGACGCCGCGGTCGATCAAACCGCGCGCCTCGAGATCACCCTTCAGCCCCTCCGCCGCGTGGACGTGGAGCTGCAGGCCGACGCGAGCCTCCGCACCACGTACAAGGACTTCGCGGTCAACGGCGACGGGCCGGTCACCTTCGCGCTGTTCGACGGCGAGCTCACGTCGTCGACGGTGTTCCTCGAGCTGATCTCGGTCGGCTGCATGAAGGCCGCGCCGCTGACGCTGATGCCGCCGCTGCTCAAGACCCACTTCACCACCACCGTCACCGGCAACCACAAGATCCTCGCGTCGCTCGAGGACTACGACAACCGGAGCGCGTTCCCCACCAGCGGCTCGCTGCTCACGCCCGATGTCATGGCCCCGTCGATGGAGATCTCGTCCACCAGCTGGACGGCGAGCCACAGCGCCAAGTTCGTCAAGGTGCTCAACCCCTACCGAGCGGGCGAGAAGGTCGACGAGCTGAAGTGTCCGTGACTCAGGGCACGCAGCCCATGACGCTCTGCGAGCCGCCCTTGGGGCGCAGGTAGCTCAGCGGACCGCAGTTCTTCCACGGCGACGACGCCGGGCAGTCCGCGTTGGTCTTGCAGAACGGCGTGCAGAGGCTCGTCGAGCCGAAGGTGATGCACGTGCCGTTCGGGCATTGGTTGCCGTTGGTGCACGCGGTGCCGTACGCGTTGGTGCCCACGGGCGGGCCGCAGGTCAGGTCGAGGCGGTTGGCGTCGTCGTTGCCGGAGAGCCGGCAGACCCTGCCGGTCGCGCAGTCGCCGTCGCGCTCGCAGCCGAGCGCGCAGAACCCGATGTCGCCGCTCGCGCCGCCGGTGCCGTAGCTGATCTCGGCGCAGACGCCCCGCGCGCTGTAGACCTTGCAGTCAGCGTCGCCGGTGATGCCGTTCGAGCACGCGCCGCTGCACACGCCACGGACCGTGTCGCACACGCCGCTGCTGCACTCGGTGCGCGACGTGCACGCCTCGCCGAAGGCCTTGGCGCCGAACGTCGGGGTGCAGGCGTAGCAGATGTGGCCGCCGCAGTTGCTCGGGCCGCCGCACGCGCTGCCGCTGCAGTCGGTCGACCGCACGCAGGCGCCGGTGGCCGCGACGCACATCTTCGTGGTCTGGTTGCACACCGCGTTGGTGTTGCAGCTCGCCGGAATGGCGCCGCAGCACGGCGAGCCGACCACGCCGCAGCTCGGCGCGTCGACGCCGGTGTCCGTGGCGTCGGCCGCGGCGTCGCCGGTCGCCGTGTCCGGCTTCGCGGCGTCGGCCGCGTCCATGCTGTCGGCCGCGTCCATGCTGTCGGCCGCGTCCATGCTGTCGGGCGTCGCGGCGTCGCGGGTGTCGTCGATCGTCGAATCCGCCGCCGTCTCCGCGATGCCGGTGTCGGCGCCGGTGTCGAGACCGGTTTCGAGCTCGCCGTCGGCGGCCTCGGAAGGCGCGTCGAGGCTGCTGTCGAGCTCGGGCGTGGTGTCGGGGGGGACGTCGAGCGTGCTGTCGCTCGCCGTGTCGCCGACGCCGGTGTCGTCGTTGACGAGCAGCTCGCGCTCGGGGATCGACAGCACCGCGTTGCAGCCGAGCGCGGAGATCGCGAGCACGAGCGAGAGGCGGCGCATCAGAAGCTCCCCACCACGGTGAGGCCGCCGCCCTGCGGCGACGCCCACGGAGACACGCTCGCGGCGACGGGCTCGCTCTTCTTCGACGGCGCGACGAGCACGAGCACGAGGCCGGTGACCGCGATCACGGCGCCGGCGGTGAACACGACCGTCGCGAGGTTGCCGCGGCTCCGCGCGTCGTCGTTGAGCTGCTTGCCCTCGGCGGAGCAGCCGCGCGCCGTGCACAGCTCCTCGGCGTCGCCGTCGAGCGATTTGGCCGACAGGCCGAGCGCAGTGCCTACGCCGAGGCCGACCGCGCCGACGCCGAGCGCGACGAAGCCGACCGTCTTGAGTCCGCTGCCGCTGGCGGGGCGTGGCTCCTCGATCGGCGGCGGCGGCGGCGGCTCCTCGACCTTCTTCTCGACCTTCTTGGTCTCGCCGACGAGCGGCGGCACCGTGACGGTGGTGACCGACGGGCCCTCCGGCACCGTGAAGGTGACCGTCTTCGACTCCTTGCCGGGCGCCGTGGCGACGAGGGTGTGCTCGCCGGGATCGAGCGGCAGCTTCTCGCGCGCGAGCGCGGCGGCGATCGCGACGTCGTCGATCTTGATCGCGATCGCGGGCTCGTCGGCCGGGAGCTCGAGCGTCACGCGCGCGAGCTTGCCCTCGACCTTCTTCGCGCGATCGAGGGCGTCCTGCTGCTTGGTGGAGTCGCCCGTGGCCTTGGCGAGGTCTGCGGCCTCGACGAACCCGGCGTGCGCGCTCGCCGTCTTGCCGATGCGCTCGTGGCAGTCGGCGAGGCGATAGGTGGTGAGCATGCGCGGCGAGAGGGTCTTCGACGCAGCGAGCTTCTCGCACGCCTCGGGCCACTTGTTGGCCTTGGCGAGATCGCGCGCCTCGTCGAACAGCTTCTTGGCCTTCGCGTCGTCGGGCCCGGCGAGCGCGGGCACGCTCTGCAGCGCGAGGACGACGGCGAGCGACAACGACGAGAACCTGCGGATCATTCGCCCCATCCCCACACGTCGTTCTTCGGCTTGGCGGAGCCGCTCGCCTTCGCTGCGGCGGGCTTCCCCTTCACTGTTTGGACCGGCGGCGGCGACGGTGCGGC
>JALHOE010000358.1 GCA_022843175.1 Deltaproteobacteria bacterium | reverse complement strand
GGCGCGGGTGCGGTCGGCGACGCGGCCCTCGCGATCGTTGACGCCCTCGAAGATCAAGAGCGCCTTGCGCACCGCCTCGCCGACCCGATCGAGCCGCGCGCGCTCCGCGGTGCGCGCGGCCTCGGCGGCCGACGTCGCGGTGCGCGCTTCGTCGATGGTGTGCTGCGCAAGCAGGAGCTTGACCGAGCAGGTCACCGCGCCGCGTACGAGCTCGAGGTAGTCGGTGTCGAACGGAAAGGGCGTGGAGTCTCCGTAGAGCCTTCCCATCCGTGAAGGATACGCCTTTTCCTCGCATCGACGTACGCTCCCGGCCATGCGTTGGGGCATGGTGGTGGGTGCGTTCGGCTGCGTCGTGGTCTCTTGCGGTGGACCGCCGCGCGTCGCGCCGGTCGCGGGCGGGCGGCCGACCGCGACCGCCAAGGCATCCGCGAGCGCGCCGAGCCTCTCCGCCGCGACGCCCCTCTCCATCGGCAAGACCAAGCTGATTCCGCTCGTTTCGGACAGTTTTCAGACGCGTGACGAGCTGCCGCTCGACAAGGAGTCGACCCTCTACGTCGGGAGCTCGGGGCAACGGTGGCTCGTTCGCGACGCCGCCGATCCCCTGCCCGACGATCCCGAGCACACTCGATATGTGCTTATGGGTGCGCCGATGATGGCGCCCGAGACGCTGGTCGCCGCACGCAGGAGGCCCGACGGGTCGTTCGTGTTCGTCGGAGAGAGCGGCGCCGTCTACAGCGCGAAGGACGCGCTCGGAGACCTGCTGAACGTGCGCAAGCCACCGGAGCCCCTCCGCGGCGTGGGCGTCGGCAGGGACGCCATCGTCGGGATCACGCGCAGGGACACGCTGCTCCGCTCGATCGACGGCGGCGCATCCTTCTCGCCGGTGGCGCTGCCCACCACCGCAGCGATCCCGATCCAAATCGTCGGCAGCGTGCTCGGGGAGCTCGCGATCGTCGGCGCACCCGCGCGCGTCTTCGCCTCGATCGACGACGGCGCGACGTTCGGCCGACTCGACACCCTCGGTCTCGGGCCCGTGAGCGCGACGCGCTCGGGGGTCACGAACCTCCTGTATTTCAAGGGCTACACGACGAGTGCGACCAAGCCGCCGGGGCTCTCGGCGATGGTCACCGCCAACGGCGTTCTCTCGCGAACCTCGGGCGCGCCCGCGCTCGAGCTCACGAAGAAGAGCCCCACCGGCATCTCTCGACCGATCAACGACGACGAGCGGCTCGACCTGGCGGACGCGATCGTCGCCTCGCACGCGGTGATGCACGAGCTCCGCTACCTCGAGGTGCGCAGCGAGGAGGGAGTGCTCAACGCCTTCGTCCTCGACGGCAACAAGGTGCAGCGAACGCCGATCGCGGGGAGCAACGACTGCGAGCTCGGGTCGGTCGTCAACGCGGGCACCACGGTGATCGTCGCGTGTGTCCGCACCGTCGCATCGCCGAAGGGCGATCGCGAGGAGCTCCGCTTCTTCCGCAGCCCCGACTTCGGCAAGACCTTCGCCGCAGACGGCGCGGCCCCGTCGACGCCGGACGGCGAGCGCGCCGTCGTGGTCTCGAGCAAGGGCACGGTCTTCACGACCGGCGCGTGCCTCGGCTCGCCGTGCGCCGCGCTCGCCATCAAGCCGCTCGGGGGAAAGTTCGCGGCGGCGAAGGTGCCCTCCGGCCTCCGCGTCCAGCGGATCGTGGCGTCGGGAGACGGCGAGCGCGTGTTCGCGCTCGCGTCCGTCGAGGAGGACAACTCGGCGGCGCTCCTGGTCTCGCGCGACGCGGGCAAGACGTTCGTCAGCAAGCCGATGCAGCTCGATCACGCGGACGTGCAGGTCGCCTACGACGACGCTTCGTCGACCCTGGTGCTGTTCACGACCGGCGACCCGATCGAGCGCCACGCCACCAGGGACGAGGGCGCGACGTGGGACGTCCGAACGCTCCCGTTCTCGGCAGACTGGATCTCCCTCGCTGGCGCGCGAGGGCTCGCGACCGGCGGCGGCAAGGGCTACGAGACGCTCGACGCCGGAGCCACCTGGAGCCCGGTGGCGCTGCCGTCGTCGAGCGCCGTGGGCGGGACGATGCCGATCGCGTGCACGCCGCGCGGGTGCATGCTCGGCGACGTCGCGCTGCGCGAGGGCTGGGAGCTCGCGAGCGCGTCCGACGCCAAGCCCGTCGGCGCGGCGGCGGCCGCGGCGAAGAAGCCCGCGCACCTCCCGCTCGTCGAGTGCCAGGCGGAGGGCGATGAGATGGAGCTCGGGGGCCTCCTCGAGCCCGAGCTCGATCCGACCCCGGCCCTCGCCTTCGTCGCCGCCGCCGACACGGCGGGGGCGGTCGATCTGGTGATGTGGCCGCGCGGCGGAAAGGCTCTCTCGCGCGTGCCCCTGCTCGCTGCGCCGAAGGAGGCGAGCGGGGTGCGGCGCTGGGTGCAGGGCGACGGCGTGATCGCGATGCGGATCGCGCGCGGCGACGGCAAATCGCCGGCGGACGTCGAGCTCGCGTGGTGGGTCGCGAGCAGCAACAAGGTGTTCCGCGGCACCCTCGCCAAGGCGTCGACGTCGCTCGGCAAGTGGGGCACGCCGACGGGCATGGCCGCGATCGTCCCCGGGCACGGGCTGTACGTCCGGCCGGGCAACAGCACCGAGCCGACGCTCTACCTCGTCAAGGAGAGCGGAGCATCCTCGAAGGTGGCGATCTCCGCCGCGTTCCCGTCGTATCCGCGCCTCTTCGCGCGGCGCACGGCGAAGGGCACCGTGTTCGCGGGCCCGATTCACGAGTCGCTGACCGGCGATCGCGTGGTGATGTTCACGACGCTCGCCGACAGCGGCGCGCTCACGACGCACGCATGGTCGCTGTGGCCGCGGACGAGCACCCGGGCGGAGCTCTCTTTCAGCGGCGAGCAGCTCGTGCTCGCCACCGCCGGCGACGCGACGATGACGCCGCACGCGTGGGCGCTGTCGTGGAAGGACGCGTCGGTCGAGCCGCCGGAGCCGAGCGCGCTCCCGGCCGGCCGCGCGGTGACCGAGGCGCCGAGCTGCGCTTCGAGCGGGCCGCGCATCGAGCTCCCCTGGACCCCGGGGCAGCGCACGCCGTTCGTGGTCCGAGCCGGCAAGCGGACCGTCCACCTCGCGACGGTGTCGACGACGCTGCGCGGCACCGACAAACCCTGTGCGCGCGGGCTGCTCGCCGGACATCCAAACGCCGGTCCGTCGAGCGAGTGGCTGATCGTTCCGAGCGACGATCCCGCGCACGGCTTCCTCATCACCCGCGGCCCGAAGGCCCACGCGCTCACCCGCGTGACGTGCGCCAAGAGCAGCGCGGCCCTGCCCGCCGTCTTCGTCAACGCGAAGGGCTTCAGCGAGTAGCTACAGGGCGCGCGTCGCCGAGAACAGGAGACGGCCCGACGACACCCGGGCTCCGTCGGCGATCGGCTCGGTGCCGAAGCCGCCGAGGATCTCGAACACGTACCCCGAGGTGCTGGTGTTGCGGATGCCGGTGACCGCGGACAGGCGGAACAGCCGCGGCGTCGCGTCACGCAGGTGCGCGCCGAAGACGTTGCCGGTCTCGACGGTGACGAAGCCGTCGAGGAACACCCACACCGGCCAGCGGTAGCTGATCCCCATCGCCAGCGCGCTCCGCCCGAAGAGCCGTCCGGCGAGGTGCCCGCGCAACGGTTGGTCGCCGCCGAGCGTGGCCTGCTCGAGATAGGGAGGATCGCCGGTCCCGAGCGGGTCGACGAAGCGCGCCGTGGCCGCCGCCTCGAGCAAGCGACCGCGATAGAGCTCGAGCCGCGCGCGGATGCGACCGCCCCAGGCGAGCCACCGTCGATTCGGCAGCGGCGCGCCGGCGTGCTCGGCGTCGAGCTCGAGCCGCACGCCATCGCCGCGCGCGAGCTCTTTGGGCACCGAGAGACCGACCTCGCGGATCGGACGCGCGTCGACGGTGAGCGCGATCCGCTGGACGAACGCGACGTAGTCCCGCTCGACGGGCACGTGAAAGCGCGCGCCGCGAACGGCGATCGCCGTCGCGAAGAGGAGCGCAGGGTGCGGCGCCGCGGTGAAGCGTCCGCCGGTCTCCCCGCGATCGAGCGGGACCCGCACGCGCGCGTCGGGCGTGCTCCGCGGCCCGAGCCCGTGGAAGAGGGTGTCGGGCCGGCGCGAGAGATCGGTGTAGACCTCGAAGCTGCTCCGGCCGACCTCGGCCGCGGCCGAGCTGGCGAGCCCGAAGCTCGCGGGGCCCCAGGTGTCGGCCCGGAAGCGCCACGTGGTGAAGGCGTCGTTGCCCACGACGAGCGCGCCGACCCGCGGACGGAACCCGACGTCGAACTGGAGGATCGGGCGGAGGTCCCAGCGATCGCGCGCATTGTCTCCGGCCTCGGCCGCGTTGCGATCGAAGGGCCGCACCGCCGCGCGAATCGGCTGCCGGAGGACGTACTCGCTGACCAGCCAGAGCGGGAACAGCGCGATCCGCGGCGCCCACCACGCGCCGTCGCCCGGCCCCGGGCCGCGGCCGTCGTAGTCCGGCAGCGCGCGCTTCTCCACGGCGGCCGCGGGTCGCGAGAGCAGCGCGAGCGCGAGGACGAGACCAGCGAGCCGCATCGACCCCCGATCGATGATGGGCCCACGGCAGCGTCGCGTTCAAGCGAGTATAAATGGGTCGTGCTCGGCGCCCTGAAGCTCGTCCGCTGGCTCGGCCCCTGGGAGAAGACGGGGTACCCGACGGTGCTGCGCGAGGAGCGCTCGATCGGCGCGCTACGGGCGTACGTGTACTCGCCGCGCGGACGCGCGCGCGGCGTCTACGTGCTCGCACCCGGCCTGCACTTCCTCGGTCCCGACGATCCGCGCCTCGACCGGTTCTGCCGCATTCTCGCCGGCTCGGGCGTGCACGTCGTCGCGCCGTTCCTGCGCGACCACCTCGCGCTCCGGGTCAGCGCGCGCAGCACCGACGATCTCGCCGCGGCCTTCGACTTCGGCGAGGTGCTCGGGGCCGGGCTGCCCAAGCCGGCACTGTTCAGCATCTCGTTCGGCTCGCAGCCGGCGATCGCGCTCGCCGCGCGCGACTCCCATCGCGATCGGGTCGGCGCGCTGGTGCTGTTCGGTGGGTTCGCGGACTTCGCCGCGTCGGTGCGGTTCTGCCTCACCGGCCGCGCGCGCTTCCGCGACGAGGACCTGTCGATCACCCACGATCCGCTGAACGCGCCCGTGGTGTGGATGCACCTCCTCGAGCTCCTCGAGCTCGAGTGCGACGTGGACTCGGTCATGGCCGCGTGGCGCACGATGGTCGAGCGGACCTGGGGCCGGATGGAGCTCAAGCTCGCGGGGGCGCGCGCGCCCATCGCCCAGGCGATCGCCGAGACGCTGACCGATCGCGACCGCGCTGTGTTCCTCCTCGGCTGCGGTCTCCGCGAGGGGGGCGGCGCGCACCTCGAGCGCGCGCTCGGCCGCATCGGCGAGCTCTACGCCTACACCGATCCCCGCCCCCACCTCGCCCGCGTGCGCGCGCCGATCGCGATCGTGCACGGTCGCGACGACGACGTCATCCCCTGGTTCGAGGCCGAGAAGCTGCGCGAGGCGGCCCCGCGCGCGCGCGTGCTCATCACCGGCCTGTACGGTCACACCGGGGCGGCGTCGGTGTCGCCGCGGGCGCTGGCCCGCGAGCTCTCCACGATGCTCGCCGTCGTGCGCACCCTCGAGCAAGCGCCCGCGGGCGCGTGGTAGGACGCCTGGCCGATGAAGCGCTTCGATCGACTGCTCGCCATGGCCCTCGCGCTCTCGTCGCGCAGGCGCCTCCGCGCCGAGGACCTGCAGCGCGAGTTCGGCGTCTCGCTCCGCACCGTATACCGCGATCTGCGCGCGCTCGCCGAGTCCGGATTCCCGGTCGAGGGCACGCCCGGCGATGGCTACGTCGTCGCGCCGAGCGCGCAGCTCAAGCCGCTCACGCTCACCTCGGACGAGGCCGAGGCGCTCCTCGTGGCCACCCGTCTGCTCGAAGCCGGCGGCGACGACGCGCTGCGCGCGCGGCTGCTCACCGCCGTGGTCAAGCTCGAGTCGGCGCTCTCCGCCGACGCCGCGCGCCGCCTCCGCAACAGCCGCCGCAAGGTGCTGTCGGTCGAGGGCCACCGCGCCATTCCGCTCGCGGCCATCCTCGCGGCGATCAACGACCGTCGCGTGATCGACATCGCCTACGACGGCATCGCGCGCGGCGAGCGCACGTCGCGCTCGATCGAGCCGCTCGGCCTGGTGCGGATTCGCGACCAGTGGCACCTCGCCGCGTACTGCCGGCTGCGCGGCGACCTCCGCGTGTTCCGCGCCGACCGCATCCACACGCTGCACACCCGCGACGAGCGCTACGAGGACCGCCCCGGCCTGAGCTTCGAGGACTTCGTGCGCATGTCCCGCGAGCACCACGGCGCCTCGGCCGCCTCGTAGCCGTCAGCGCCGGAGCAGGCGCGCGGCGAGCGCGAGGCCGAACAAGATCACCACCACGCCGAGCACGCGGGTCACGCGCGCGAGCGTCTCGGGCCGGAGCTGGAAGCGGGTGACGAGCGCGTAGAGCGTCGCGAACCAGCCCACGATCCCGAGCACCGCGCCGAACGCGGTCGGCAGGGGCGAGAAGCGGCCGAACGAGGCGAGCGCCGCGGCGAAGCCCGTCCACGCGACGAGGAAGCCCGGGTTGGTCGCGACGAGGACGAACCCGACGACCGCGTGCGCCGGCGAGCTCGGCCCCTCTCGCCGCTGGGGCGCGCGGAGCATGAGCGCGCCGAGCACAACGAGCACGGCGGCGCCGAGCGCCTGCACCGCCCGGAGCGCGCCGGAGG
>JALHOE010000357.1 GCA_022843175.1 Deltaproteobacteria bacterium | reverse complement strand
GAGGCCGGGGCGCAGCTCGTCGCGGTGCGCGCCACCAAGCGCGTGAGCGAGAAGCCGCGCATCGTGCGGCTCCTCGTCGAGCAGGGCCTCGCGCTCGAGCGCGCCGGCGATCTCCCGGCCGCGAGCAGGGCGCTCGGCGAAGCGCTCGATCTCGGCGCCGGCAACCTCCCCGCCGCGCGCGGGGCACGACGAGTCACCCGCGAAGCGCCGCTGCCGAGCCGCCTCGGTCTCATCGACAAAGAGGCGGCGATCACCACCAAGGAGAGCGACCGCGCCGATCTCCACGTCGAGCGCGCGCGCCTGCTCGAGACCGAGAAGCGCGACGACGTCGACGCGATCATCAAGTCCTACGAGTCGGCCCTCGCGCTCCGGCCCAACCACGCCGAGGCGCTCAAGGGCCTCGAGTCGGCGCTGCTCCGAGCCCGCGCGCGCGCGAGCGGCGAGGCGGCCAAGAAGCTCGACCTCGAGCTCGCCGAGCACTGTGGCCGGCTCGCCGCCGCGTACGGCAGCGATCCCGAGCTTGTCGCGAGCTACCTCGCGACGCGCGCACGCATCCTCGAGGACCGCGGGGACGCCGTCGGCGCCGAGGAGGCGTGGGCCGCGTCGCTCACCGCCGACGGCCGCGTCGGTCCGGTGCGCGAGGCCTACAAGCGCCACCTCGCGCGGCGAAAAGCGTGGGGCAAGCTGCGCGACGCGATCGCCGAGGAGGCCGGTCGCGAGCACGATCTCCCGCGCTCCGTGCGCCTGTTGCACGAGGCCGCGCGCCTCTCGTTCGAGCGCCTCGCCGACGTGCCGCAGGGGATCACGCTCCTCGAGCACGCCGCGTCCCGCGCACCGACCGACCCGTCCGCCGACGCGCGGGTCCTCGAAGATCTCGTGCGCCTCCTCGAGACGCGCGGCGATCCGCACGGCGCCGCGCTCGCGCGCCGCTCGCTGCTCGCGTACGACGAGGATCCGGCCCTGCGCGCCGTGGGCTTTCGCAAGCTCGCCGCCGACTTCGAGGCGATCGCCGAGCACGACGCCGCCATCGCCGCCTACGAGACTGCGCGCGCGATCGAGCCGCTCCACCTGCCCACCCAGCTCGCGCTCGACCGCCTGTATCAGTCGCGAGGTCGCCACGCCGATCGGGTCGCGCTGTGGCTCGACGAGGCCGCCCGCGCGAGAGAGCCGCAGCGACGCGCCGCCGCGTACGTGCGCGCCGCCCACGTCGCCGAGGACTCGCTGGAGCGCCCGGAGGACGCCCTCGAGTACCTCCGCGCCGCATGGGTCAGCGACACCGGCAACGTCGACGCGCTCGACGAGCTCACCCGCCTGCTGCTCCCTCCGACCGAGATGCGCCACGGCATCGGCGGCGGCGAGGGCCGGAGCGCACGCGCGCTGATCGAGCTGTTCCATCAGGCCGCGCAGGTGACGAAGGAGCCCGCGCGCAAGATCGCGTTCCTCGAGAAGATCGCGGCCCTGTGGGAGGACGCCCTCGGCAACCCCGGCGAGGCGGCGAAGGTCTACGAACGCGTCCTCGGCATCGACAGCTCGCGCCGCTTCGCGCTCCTCGGGCTGCAACGCGCGCTCGAGCGCGCCGGAGACTTCCGCGCGCTCGCCGTCGCGATCGAGATCGAGGCCGATCAGGCGATCGACCGCGATCACCTCGCGGCGCTCCGTCTACGCGCCGCCGACACGTGGCGCGCACGCGCCGGCGATCCCGAGCGCGCCGTCGCGCTCATTCGCAAGGTCCTCGAGGACCGCCCCGACGACGCGCGCGCGCTCCGAGCGCTGCTCGAGGCGCAAGAGGCGGGCGGGCGCTGGGACGAGGTCTCGCGCACGCTCGAGCGGGTCATCTCCGTCAGCCATGGGCCCGAGATCGTCACCTACTGGCTCGAGCTCGCCGAGGTCCGTCGCAAGCGGCTCGGCCAGACCGACGAGGCGATCGCCGCGTGGCGCCGCGCCCTCGAGGTCGACCCCACCAACGTGGTCGCCACGCGCGAGCTCGCGCATGTTCTGCGGCACAAGGGCGACTGGAAGGCCGTCGCCGAGCTCGAGGAGAAGGTCGCGAGCGCGGCGAAGGACGCGCGCGTCGCGTCGCGCTCGTGGGTGCGCGCGGCCGAGGTCTGGGAGGGACGCCTCGACCACGACGACCGCGCGCAGGAGGCCTACGCCAAGGCGCTCACCGCGCGCCCGGACGATCTCGCGGCGTGGGACGGGCTCGCGCGCATCGCCGAGCGGCGCAACGCTCTCAAGGATCTCGAGGCCGCCTACCGGCTGCGCATCGAGCGCGACGAGGCCGACGGCCAGCCGCGCGTGGCGCTCCGCATCGCGCTCGCCGAGCTGCTCGCGCGTCGCGGCGACGACGCCAAGGCCGCCGCCGGAGCCCTCGAAGCGGTGCTCGCCGAGAACCCCTCGCACCTCGCGTCGCTGCGGCTGCTCGAGGCGATCCACCGCCGCACCGGCAACGACGTGCAGCTCGCGAAGGTGCTCACGTCGATGGCGCAGAGCATCCGCGATCCGCTCGCCAAGCGCGGCATCCTGTGGGAGCTCGTTCGCCTCCAGGAGCGCACCGACGAGGGCGTCGCCTCGTCTCCGCCGATCGCCGCGTATCTCCTCATCTACGAGCTCGATCCGAGCGACGAGGCGGCCCTCGCGGCGATCGTTCGCCTCGCGATGGATCGCCTGCGCGAGGGGCAACAGAGCGCGGACGGCATGCCCAACGTGCGCGGCCTCCTGGCCTTCGCGTTGCGCAAGCAAATGCAGCTCGCGGCCGACGACGCCACGCGCGGCAGCCTCGCGCTGCGGCTCGCCGATCTCCTCGAGGACTCCATCGATCGCAAGGAGCAGACCGAGGCCCTCGCGCTCTACCGCGAGGCGCTCACCCGCGAGCCCGAGTCGCCGACCGCAATCGCGGGGCTCGCGCGGGTGGCGGGCAACCTCGGCGATCTCGCCGCGCAGCTCCACGCCGAAACCCGGGCCGCGGCGATCGCGCTCGACCGGGGGAACAAGGTCGCGCACCTGCTCCGCGCGGCGTCCCTCGCGCCGCGCGTGTCCGGCGAGGAGGGCGGCGAGTCGGTCGCCCTCGATCTCGTGATCCGCGCGCTCCGCGAGGATCCCGACTCGGCCGAGGCCGCGAGCGCCACGAGCACGCTGCTCCTCTCGCGGGGGGACAGCCGGCGCCTGGTCGATCTCCTGATGGAGGCCGCGAGCGCCGCCAAGCGACCCGAGCGGATCGTCGCGCTCGCCCGCGAGGGCGCGCACCACGCAGCCTCCGCGCTCGACAACATCCCCGTCGCGATCGCCCTCCTCATCCGCGCCCGCGACGCCGATCCGCGCGACGCGTCGCTCCTCATCGAGCTCGGCGATCTCTACGTGCAGCAGCGCGCGTGGGCCGAGGCGTCCAAGGCGTACACCGAGGGCGTGCAGTTCGCGCGCGAGGACGCGATGCACGCGCTCCTGGTGCGCGGCCACCGCGCCCTCGCGGCGCTCTACGAGGGCCCGCTCGACGATCCGAAGCGCGCGCTCGACGAGCTCAAGATCGTTTGCCAGCTCGCTCCCGAGGACGTCGACGCACAGCGCCGCCTGGCCGTCGCGCTCTCCGCGCGCGGAGACGCCGAGGGCGCGCTCAAGGCGCTCGAGACGCTCGCGAACACGCCGGCGCTCCCGCCGGCCGAGCAGGTCGCGGTGCTGTCGCAGATCGCCGAGCTGCGGATCAACGCCGGCGACAACCGCGGCGCGGAGTCGGCGCTGCGCCGCGCGGTCCGCCTCGAGCCCGATCCGGCCGGCGCGGCGTTCGGACGGTTCGCCACGTTCCATCAGCGACAGGGCGGAGAGCATGGGCTCGCCAAGGCCCTGTCCGAGCTGGTCAACGAGTCGGGCGCCGATCCGCGCTGGCTCCGGCACCTCGGCGAGATCGAGGTCCACCGCATCAACCGGCCGAACGAGGGCCTCGCGCACCTCCGCGACGCCGTGCGCGCCGCCGAGGCCGGCCGCGGCGACTGGGTCTCCGCGCAGCTCTCGCTCGCCGAGGCGCTGCTCTCGATCTCGGCGACCGAAGAGGCGACGCGCGCTGTCCGCGAGCTGTTCCAACGCGATCCCACCCACGCCGCGGGGCTCGAGCTCGCGCATCGCGCCCTCGGCGCGCTCCATCGACGCGACGAGGTCCTCACCATCGACGAGATCCGCGCGTACCTCGGCTACGAGGGGAACCCGGCGACGTTCCGCGCCCGCCGCGTCCCGCCCGCGCCGCCGCGCGAGCAAGCGCTCGAGGACGTCGCGATCCACGCGCACGTCATCCCGCCCACCGCCAAGACGGTCTCGTATGAGATCATCCACGCCCTCGCCGACCAGCTCTCCAAGGTCTATCCGCCCGAGCTCCCTGCGCCTCGCGAGAAGCTGACCACGCGGAGCACCCACCCAATCCGGCTGATGGCCGACCGCGCCGCGCGCGCGCTCGGCGTGACCGACTTCGAGCTCTACATCCACGACTCGCCCGAGCAGCGCATCGGCGTCGAGAACACCGAGCCCCCCTCCCTCGTCGTGCCGCGCTCGCTCGAGACGCTCCCCGAGCTCGAGATCTCGTTCGCGCTCGGCCGGTTGATCGGCAAGGTGGCGACCCGCAGCTGGCTGGTCGACAAACTCCGCTCCGACGAGCTCGAGGATCTGCTCTACGCCGCCGTCGAGCCGTATGGTGGGCCGCCACCGCGCGCGCGCCGCAACGACGTCGAGGAGCTCGCGCGCCGCGTGCAAAAGGCCATCTCGCGCCGCGCCCGCCGCCAGCTCGAGGAGCTCGCCCCCCGCTTCACGAACGTCGACGGGGCGCGGTTCGCGCGCGCGATCGATCAGGGCGCGATCCGCACCGCGTACCTGCTCACCGGGGACCTCACCAGCTCGATCGATCACCTGCGCCGGTTCGACGAGCGCCTGATGCGCGACCTCGGCCCGGAGACGCCGATCGGCGGGCTCCTCCGGTTCGCGCTCGGCGAAGGCAGCGCGAGCTTCCGACGCCGGCTCGGGACCACGTGGGGTTAGCGCATGTGTGAGCTCCTCGGGATGGAGTGCAACGTCCCGACCGACATCGTGTTCTCGTTCACCGCGCTCGCCACCCGCGGCGGACGCACCGGTCCGCACGCCGACGGGTTCGGCCTCGCCTTCTACGAGGGCCGCGCGGCGCGCGTGTTCCTCGATCCGAACGCCGCAGCCCAGAGCCCGCTCGCCGAGTTCCTTCGCAACCACTCGATCAAGACCGAGCTCGCGATCGCCCACGTCCGCAAGAAGACGCGCGGTCACGTCACGCTCGCCAACACCCACCCCTTCCAGCGCGAGCTCTGGGGCCGCGCGTGGGTGTTCGCGCACAACGGCACGGTCCGCGGGATCAAGCGGCGGAAGCTCGGGCGGTTCGCCCCGATCGGCGGCACCGACAGCGAGCATGCGTTCTGCGTGATGCTCGAGGCGCTCCGCACGTCCTTCAAGAGCTACCCGAGCAAGCGCACCGAGCTCCGCGAGGCCATCGCCGAGATCGGCAGCGAGCTCTCGGCGCACGGCACGTTCAACTTCCTCCTCGGCGACGGCCGGGCGCTCTATGCGCGCTGCGACACGAAGCTGTCGCATATCGTTCGCAAACATCCGTTCGGACACGCAACCCTCACCGACGACGACGTCACCGTGAACTTCGCCGAGGTGACCACGCCCAAAGACCGGGTCGCGGTGGTCGCCACCACCCCGCTCACCGTCAACGAGCGGTGGACGACCGGAGCGCCGGGCACGCTCTGGGTGTTCGAGGAGGGCGCGCTGGTCGCCTCGCTCCCGTCGAGGGTGCGCGGGAAGCGACGGACACCGCACCCCTAACCGACTATGCTGGGCGCCATGGTCCTCGACACGCGCCTCAAGAAGCTCGCCACCGGTGTTTCAGCCAAGGACGCTGCGCGCGCGCACGCCCGGAGCCTCATCCCCGGCGAGTCCCTCAGCGACGTCGAGCAGGCGATGGCCGAGGAGTTCCGCGCGACGATCGAGGCCATGTTCCTCATGGCCGCCGTCGACGGCGAGATCTCCACCGAGGAGACCGACCAGCTCGCAGCGAGCATCCAGGCGATCGTCGACATGCACGCGATCGAGGGGCTCAAGCTCGAGTCCACGCTGGCCGAGCTGAATCAGAAGCTCACCCGCGACGGCTGGCACGCACGCCTCGAGTCGGTGGCCGCCCGCATCAAGACCGAGGAGGGCAAGTCGTTCGCCTTCCGCCTCGCCGCCGGCGTCGCGTTCGTCGACGACCACGTCGCCCACGCCGAGGCCGCCGCCATCGACGCGCTCGCCGCCAAGCTCGGCCTCGAGGACGAGGAGTCGAACGCGATTTTGCGCGAGGTGCAGGAAGACCTGTTCGGCGCCGCCTGAGAGCCTGTCGAGTCTTCCGCTCGCAGATGCCGCTCGGTTAACGCCGCGCGGCGACAAACCGGTCGCCAGGGAGAAGAGCCTCACGCGAAGGCCGCCCGGGATTTCTTGGGGTGCAGGTGACGGGCGCCCGTCGAGGGACACCGGCCTGGATTCCGATCTACTCGCTATACGCGTTAGTTGCGCACCTGACCGCGCGCGCGGGGCGGACGCAGACCTCCACCCCTCCCCGAGGCGGGCTTGGCCGACCAGGAGCCGAACTAACGCGTATAGCGAGTAGATCGGAACTTCGATCGGGTACCGCCCGTGCGCGCGGGCCGGGGTGCGGTGATGACGTCTCGGCGCCAGCATCGGAAGACGGCTTCGCTCGCGGGCGTTCTTGGCGTGAGGCTGGTCGAAGCCTCGATGAGAATCTCGCTGCCCGGCGCGATGAGCCGCGGCAGCACGCGGGCGAACTCGGCGCGGTCGGTCTTGATTCGCTTCTCGATGACCTCGCCGCTGCTGCTGTCGA
>JALHOE010000356.1 GCA_022843175.1 Deltaproteobacteria bacterium | reverse complement strand
CGACCGCAAGGCGCTGACCGCGCTCGACGACCAGCTCCGCGCGCTCGACAAGAAGCGCTCCGCGCTCGCGGCGAAGCTCGATCCCCCTGCCGCGGCCGACGTCCGCGTGCCCGAGCCGGCCGCGCTCGATCGCTTCGAGACCGAGCTCGATCGCCTCGACGCCGAGGGCGTACGCGTCGTCGAGCAGGTGCGCGCGCGTCGGGCTGCGCTGGCGAGCGCGCGCGCGGCGCTCGAGGAGATCGCACCGGCGCTGCGCGTCCCGAGCGAGGACGATCTCCTCGCGCTGCGAGCGAAGCGCGACGCCCTCCTCGACGAGCTCCTCGACGAGAAGAAGACGGCGGCGCGAGTTCGCGCGCACGCGGCCGCCGGGCGCGACGCCGACGACGCCGCCGACCGCATGCGCGCGCACGCCGATGTCGTGCAGGGGAGGGCGCTCGCCGCGCGCGAGGTCGAGCGCGCGGAGAAGTCGCTCGCCGCAGCAGAAGAGGCGGCTCGAGCCGTCGAGCGGGCGCGCGACACGCTGCAGGCGGAGTGGGTCGCCGCGTGGGGCTCGGTCACCCCGAAGAGCCCGCGCGCGATGCGCACGTGGCTCGAGCAGCGCGACACCCTGCGCGCGTTGCAGGACGACCTCGACGAGGGCGCCCGGCGCGGACGCGAGCTCCGCGCGCGAATCGCGGCGTGGGAGCAGCGCGGGAGCGAGCTGCTCGCCGTCACTGGACCAGCCGACGAGCTACGCGCGGTGGCGCGTGCGCGGATCGCGCGGGAAGAGAGCCGCGCCGCCGAGGCGCACGCGCTCGACCGCCAGCAGCTCAAGGACGAGCAGCGCCGCCGAGCGCTGCTCGAGGAGCAACAGCGCAACACGAGCGAGCGCCGCGCCCTCGCCGAGCGTTTGCCGGCGGTGCTCGCCGGGGTGGGCCTCGAGGCCGACCTCCCGCTCGACGCCGCGCGCGCGCTGATTGGCGGGCTCCTCGAGGCCCGAATGGAGCTGGTTCCGGGCGAGACGTCGCTCCGCGCGCAGCTGGCGCGGCTCGAGCACACGCGGGACGCCTACCGCGCGCGCGCGGCGAGCGTGCTCAACATTTTGGCTCCGCTCGGCATGGGTCGAGCGGGCGAGCCCGACGTCGCGATCCCCGCGGTCGAGCGCGAGCTCCTCGCGGCGCGCGAGGCCGCGCGCGTACGCGACGAAGCCGAGCGCGCGCGCGTTCAGTGGAGCGCGCGCATCGAGGTCACCGAGCGGGCGCACCAAGAGCTCGAGGCGTCGATCGCGAGCCTCTACCGACTCGCCGGCGTCGTGAACGATGCGGAGCTCGAGCTCTCCCTGCGGGCGCGCGAGCGAGCCGACGCGCTCGCCGCGCAGATCGCCGCCGATGAGCGGCTCCTCGCGGCGCTCGGTCCCTGCGATCCGATCGCCGACGAGAGCGAGGCGCGCATGCGGCTCGCCGCGCTCGAGCGCGACGTGTCCGTCCTCGAGGAGGCGATGAGCGCGGAGCAGCGTCGCGTGGGCGAGGCCACCGCCCACTTCGAAGCGATCGACGGCCGACAAGACGCAGCCGACGCCCTCGCTGCGCTCGAAGCGGAGCGCGCGTCGCTGTTCGCGGACGTCGAGCGCTACGCCGTGCTCGCTCTCTCCGAGAAGCTCTTGCAAGACGCGATCAACCGCTTCGAGCGCGACAACCAGCCGGCGATCCTCCACCGGGCGTCGAGCGTCCTCGCGGCGATGACCGCCGGCCGCTACGTCGCGATCCGTAAGTCCGGCGACGGGTTGAAGGTCGAGCGGGGCGACGGCAACGAGGTGTCGCCCGAGATCCTCTCCACCGGCAGCAAGGAGCAGATGTACCTCGCCATCCGCCTCGCCTACGTGGAGCACTATTGCAGCTCCGCCGAGCCGCTCCCGGTCGTTCTCGACGACGTGCTCGTCAACTTCGACGACGACCGCGCCCGGGCGACGCTGGCGGCGCTGGCCGCGTTCTCTGCGACCACGCAGGTGATCCTATTTACCTGTCACCAGAGTACGATCGCCCTCGCAAAGGAGTCCGGCATCGCGGCGAAGACGCTGCACATCCCGGCCGTGTCGTAATCGATGGCGCTCCTCCTCTCTGCCGCGCTGCTCACCGCCACGCCTCCCGCCGCTCCCGAGCCGTTGCCGAAGGCGGGCTTGTTCGGGCGCGGGATCAACCTCGAGATTCCGGCGCTCGGCCCGGCGTTCTTGATCACGCCGATCGGCACCAAGACCGGCATGTCGGCCGCGGCGGCGCTGCAGTTCGATCTCGGCACCCGCCTCGCGCTGCGCCTCCCGCTCGATGTCGGCACCTCCTTCGGCGACTCCACCTACGGCTTCGCCACCGTCGGCTTCACGCCGGGGCTGCTCTATCGGTTCCGCTCCGACGCCGATCAGCCCATCGTCCCGTACTTCGGCGCGGGCCTACGCTTGATGGCTGTGGGCGTCGGGCGCGGGCAGCTCGGCGTGCCGTTCGTCACCGCCGTCACGGCGAGCGCGCTCTCCACGAAGGACTTTCACGACGACGGCGACGGCGAGAGCAACCCGAACTTCGAGAGCTCCGCGCGCGTCTCCCCCGAGCTGTGGCTCGGAGCGGAGTGGCACCCGAGCCGTTGGCTATCGGTCAACTTCGCGGGCTCTTACTACTACTTTCGCCTCCTCGGCGTACCGGTCCACACGGCGACGGCGCGCGCGGGCCTGCGGTTCTCGTTCTAGAGCCGAACAGGCGCGCGCGTCAGCGAGCGCCTATCGGTGCGCATGGTGCAATCACCGAGGCGCTCGCTGACGCGCGCGCCCAGGGTCGGCACGGTCGACGGATGACGGTCGACTGCGGCGAACATCGAGAGCGGAAGTGCTCTGGAGCAGCTCCAGCGCTCAGAAGATCCGCAGGAACAGCTTCGTGAGGAAGAAGTCGGTGATCAGGATCGAGATCGACACCGCGACCACCGTCGACGTGGTGGAGCGGCCGACGCCCTCGGTGCCGCCGCGGGTCTTCATGCCGAAGTGACAGCCGACGATCGCGATGATGAAGCCGAAGAAGGGCGTCTTGCCCATGCCGGCGGCGAGATCCTTCATCGTCACGCTCTCGAGGGCCGACCGGAAGAAGAACGCCATCGGGAGCTCGTATTGCAGGCTGATCACCAGCATGCCGCCGACGAAGCCGAGGACCAGCGCGAAGAACGCGAGGATCGGCATGACGATCGTCGAGGCGAGCACGCGCGGCATGACCAGCTTCTTCACCGGGTCGGCGCCGAGCGCGCGGATCGCGTCGATCTGCTCGGTCACCGACATCGAGCCGACCTCGGCCGCCATGCCGGCGCCCACGCGGCCGCCGACGATCACTGCGGTGAGCGTGGGGGCGAGCTCGCCGACGAACGAGAGGCCGATGACGCGTCCGACGTACTCGAGGCCGCCGAACTTCTGCAGGCCGTGCGCGAACTGCAGCGCCATGACCATGCCGATGAAGATCGCGGTGACGCTGGCGATGCCGACCGACGCGACGCCGATGACCTCCATCTGGTAGACGGCCGCGCGCCACTCGAGCGGCCGCGCGAAGAGCGCGCGCACGGTGCGCGCGGAGAGCATCGACACGACGCCGAGATCCTCGACGAAATGCTGGACCTGCTCGTAGCGGCGCTCGAAGAAGCCCAGCTCCCGCGGCTTGGGCAGCGCGGGCATCATCCCGGACATCATGCGGCTCTCCGGCGGGACGCTCGGACGGCCGTCGGGCGGCGGGGGAAGGCTCGCCGACATGATCAGCCCCCGGTGGTCTGAAAGCCCGAGACGAAGGCGTCGAACTCTTGGAGCCCGGTGTCGAATCGGTCGGGTGGCGCGACCCACACCAGGTCGTAGACGCAGCCGTCCTTCTTGAGCACGTAGATCGCGAGCGCGACCGGGACGCCGTCGAGCTTGCCGTGCACGATGCTGTGCATCGCCTCGCGGCCGTCGAGCGGGACGAGCTTCTGGTCCTTGAAGTCGCGCTCGGTGAAGCCGATGAGGAGGTGGTTGGTGAGCGCGGTGAGCGGAACGTCGTCGCCGTCCTGACCGCAGCGGCCGTAGACGTTGACCGACCCGCCGGTGGCCTTGTCGTGGAACGAGAGCATCGCGCCCTGGAGCGTGACGCGCTCCCACTGGGTGGGGATCGGACCGGTGCGGAAGGACGCGCGACCGGCGTGGTAGACCTTGCCGTCCCACGCCTCTTTGCCGCAGCCGGCGACCAACAGGGCGAGCGCGAGCAACGCGGCGCGCATGCGGCTCACCACGCGATCGACAGCCGTCGAACGCGGCCGTCGTCCTTCTCGAGACCGTCCTCGCACACAAATACGGTGGAGCCCACCAGCGCGGGGGACGCCTCTTGCGAGGGCGCGCCGAACCATGACCACACCGGCCGCGCCGGCGCGACGGCGTTGCCGACGGACGAGCCAAGGACGACGAGGCCCTCTTTGGCGGCCCACGCGACCGCGACGCGGCACGAGGACGGACCGGCGGCGCAATCGACCGAGATGCCGGTCACCACGCCCTTGCCGAGCGCCGGGTCGACGGGCACGTCGGTGATCGCCTGCGTGATCACGCCCTGCGCGTCGATGCGCGCGAGCTTGGCGCCCCACCCGTCGCGCCCGGTGAGCTCGAGGAACTCGCTGCTCGACGGGTCGTCCTCGACCCAGCCGATCAGCGCGCCGCCGTCGCCGCGGGCGACGACGACCGGGTAATGGGAGTGCGTCTTCGTGCGGGCGATGGCTTTCTCGCTGACCGTCGCCTTGAGGTCCTTCGGGTTGAGCACCGCGTAGAAGACGTCGGCGTAGCCGTGGGTCGCGTCGTCGCGCGCGTCGCTCCACACCGCGACGACGCGCGGGCCGATGGTGGCGAGCGACAGATCGGAGAGGTCGCCCGCGACGCCGCCGCCGATCTTCACCTCGGAGCCGACCTTGGAGCCGGACTTGTCGAGGCGGACCGCGTAGACCGCGGGGGAGCCGCCCTTGCGCGTCTCGACCCAGGCGAGCAGGTAGCCGCCCTCGGCGAGAGCGGTGAGCGCGACGTCGGACGCGGCGCCGGGCGCGTTGGTGATCCGCGACGACTTGCCGTCCTTGGTGCCCTTCTTGTCGACGCGCGCGACGTAGACCTCTTCGTCGCCCTCGGCGCGCGAGACGTAGGCGACGACGCCGCTCGTCTCGCCCCACGCCACCGCGACGTCGCCCTTGGAGAGGGCCTTCTCGCTGATCGTCGTGACGGGACCGACGGGCTCGCCGCTGCCATCGAGGAGGCGCACGGCGACGCGCGCGCCGCCCTCGGCGGGCTTCGCCTTCTTGACGACCTTCTTCTCGACCTTGCCCTTCTTGCTCTTGATCTCCTCGACGATCTCGCCGACGTCGGCGCTGTCCGGCGCGTAGGTGATCCACCCCACGAGCGCGCCCGCGCCGGCGCGCGTGGCGTGGAGGCCGGTGAACTCGAGCTCGCGGGCGATGGCGGTGGCGCCCTCGATGCGGGGCGGCGCGGAGCTCGACTCGACGAAGTCGCGGTAGACCCACTTGAGCGCGGCGTCGGCCGACTGCGCCTTGGCGAGCGCCACCGGCGCCGGGTTGCCCGCGCCCTCGGCGAGCACCTCGCACTTGCCGCCGGGGCAGCCGAGATCGAACGCGTGCATCACGTTCATCGAGGCGACGTCGATGAGCTCTGCTTGCTTCGGTGTGAGCGAGGGGCCGGCGAGGCGCAGGACCCACGGCCGCACGTCGCCGCAGGGCGCGCCGGTGTTCATGCACGAGGAGCCGTAGGTGAGCACCGCGACGTCGTCGTCGCCGGCGCGCACGAGCTCGGGCTCGTCGTTCTCGTAGGGGAACCAGAAGCCGCGCGGCGTCGCGAGCGCGTCGCCCGCGTCCGACAGGCGCACGAGCTCGAAGCGCCGGCGCGCGTCGCGGATCGAGCGCGGCGACACGGCCTCCCACAGGACGACCGCGCCGGTCTTGGTGGCGACGAGCGACACGATCGACTGATCGCCGCGGGGCGGAACCGCGCGCTTGGCGGCGCCGAGGGGCTTGGGCTTGCCGCTCACGTCGAGCGCCATCGCGAACAGGTGCGCGTCGACCTCGTGGCGGTCCGACCAGACGACGAGCGCGCGGCCGGGCGACGGCGACACCACGTCGATCTCGGGGAGCACGTCGTCCTGCGCGAGGACGACGGCGTCCGAGGCCACGATGCCCTTGGGCGTGAGCGAGAGCGTGAGCGCCTTGGCCGCACGCACGATGTCGTCGTGCGCGGTGAGCTCGCCCTTCTTGCTCGGTTCGCTGCGCTGCACGATGGCAGCAATGGCAGTATCGCGGCCGAGCGCGGCGACCTGCCAGGCGGAGAGCTTCTCGGCCACGCGCGTGGGCAGCGGCGCCATCGGGCGCCCGAGCGAGTCGAGCGCGATCGCGAACAGCGACCCCGTCGCGGCGACGGCGCCCTTGGGCACGAGCTTCTCGCCGTAGGTGAGCAGCGCGCCCCCTCCGTCGCCGAGGGGGATGAGCCGAACGGCCACGAGATCGTCGCCGCTCTTGGTGATCAGCGCCGGTGCTGCGCGCGGGCTTCCGTCGGAAGCGAGCGCCACGCTGAGGAGCTGCTCGCCGGAGTCGCTCGGTCGCGTCCACGACAGCACGAAGCCGTCGCCGACCGGTTTGACGTCCCACGCGCTCGAGTCCTCGGGCGCCTCGGCGAGCTCGTGCTTGCTCGAGCCGATGGGCGCGTCTTTGTCGTCGAGCGCGGACGCGAGCCAGCGGCGACCGCTGTCCGACCGTGGAGCGCTCACGACGATGGCGCTCTTGCCGTTGCGGACCAGGCGGGGACCGAACGTGCCCTCGGTGAACGAGCCGATCGTGGTGGCCGGGAGCGGCGCGGGGCGCGGCGGCGCTGCGACCTTGG
>JALHOE010000355.1 GCA_022843175.1 Deltaproteobacteria bacterium | reverse complement strand
CGCCGACGCCTACGTGCGCCTCGCCAACGTGCTCCGCGACGAGGGGCGCGTGCGCGACTCGCTCGACGCGGCGATCCTGGCGGTCCGCGCGCTCGGCGTCCCGTCGGTGCCGAGCGGCGTGCTCGCCACGATCGTCACGCTGGTCGGGCTCCTGCAGGCGCTCGTGCGCAAGCCGCCGGCGCTCGTGCCGCACAACGGGCGAGACCTCGCGATCGAGGCGTACCTGGTGGCGAGCCGTTCGGCCTACGTGCTCGATCGCGCCCGGAGCTACGCGGCGTTCTTCCGCGCGCGGGCGCGGGCGCGCGCGCTCCGCAGCCGGGACTACTGGATCTACAGCGAGTGCACGCTGCCCCTCGCGCTGGTCGGGCTCGGGCTCAAGAAGCGCGCGCTGCCGCTGATGCGACAAATGCGGGAGCGCTACCTCACGATCGGAGATCCGCGCCTCCAGGTGCAGGCCGCGACGCCGCTGCTGGTCGCGCATGCGCTGCTCGGCCCCGAGGTCTCGGCGGCGAACTTCCTCGAGGAGCTGCTCCGTCGCGCGCAGGCGGTCGGCGATCGCGAGGCCGAGAGCATCACGCTCGGCTACCTCGCGTACGAGAAGCTCCAGCGCGGCGAGCTCGCCGTCGCCCGCGCGTTGGCCGCGAGCCACCTCGGCGATCGCACGACCGACCTCGACATCCCCTCGGTCGGTCAGCTCCAGCTCGCGCTCGCCCACTGCACCATCGCGACCGGCGATCCGGAGGCCATCGCGCGCGAGGCGCGACACGCCGAGCGGCTTGCGTCGGGCCGCGCCGCGGTGGCTCCGCACGACGAGCTGCTGTGCTCGACCGCCGCCACCATGCTCGCACTGGCGATGGACGATCCGGGGAGCGCGGTGATGTGGGGCAAGCGCGCGGCGCTCGGGATCCGCGCTGCCAACGTGACCACCGCCATGTCGCTCGAGACGTGGCCGCTCTACCTCACCGCGCGCGCGCTCGACGGCATTCGCCTGGTCGAGCCGCTCGATCGCGCCGCGGTGGCCGCCTGCCGCACCGCGCTCCGCAAGTTCGACACCGCGCGCCCCGCGGTCGCGCGCGGGCTCGCGATGTTTGCGCTCGTAACCGACGGTCCCGAGGAGGCCCTCCACATCCTCGACGACGAGGCGAGGACCCGCGATCGCGCGTGGGGCGTGTACGACGGCGCGGTCAACGATCTGGTCGCCGCGACGATCGACCCCGACGAAGCGCGCGCGAGAGAGCGCGTGCTGCGCGGCGAGGCGACGCTCGCCCGCATCGGCGCGCAGGCGCCGAAATGGCTCCCCCGCGTGCCCGTGCCGGGGCGCGCGCTCCTCGCGCTGCCGGGACGCGCATGACGACGCCGCGCTCCCTGCTCGGCGTCGAGCTCGACGGCCGCTACCGGATCATTCGTCGCCTCGGCAGCGGCGGCATGGGCACGGTCTACGAGGCCGTCGTCCGCTCCACGGGCGCGCGCGTCGCGGTGAAGATCCTCAGCAGCGAGTACGCCGAGAAGCCCGAGGCCGCGGCGCGCTTTCGGCGCGAGGCGCGCGCGGCGTCGAGCATCTCGCACCCGTCGGTGGTCCGCACCCTCGACCTCGGGGCGACGCCGGACGGGGTTCATTACCTTGTTATGGAGCTGCTGGAGGGCGCGCCGCTGTCCACGGTGCTCCGCGGGCAGCCGCTCGGCCTGCCCGGGTTCGCCGCGGTGGTCGTGCCGCTCCTCTCCGGCATGGCCGCCGCGCACGCCGCGTACGTCGTCCACCGCGACCTCAAGCCGGACAACGTCTTTCTCCACGCGCCCGAGGGCGCGCCGGACGCCGCGGTGAAGATCGTCGACTTCGGCATCTCGAAGGTGCGCGCGCTCGAGTCGGTGCAGGTGACCGGGACCGGGATGATCCTCGGCACGCCCTACTACATGGCCCCGGAGCAGGCGCGCGGCTCGGCCGACGTCGATCAGCGCGCCGACGTCTACGCCGCGGGAGCGATCGCCTACGAGCTCCTCGCGGGTGTTCGGCCCTACGCCGAGGTCCCCGCCCAGCTCGTGCTCGTCGCGATGCTCAACGAGCGACCGAGACCCCTCGCCGCGCTCGCGCCCGACCTGCCACGCGCGATCGTCGCGTGGGTCGAGCGGGCGATGGCGGCCGATCCCGACGACCGCTTCCCGACGGCAGCCGCCGCGCTGAGCGCGCTCGAGGCCACCCTCCGCGCGCATGTCCGCGAGAGCGATCTCGTCGTCGCGCGCGCCGAGCTCCGCGCACGGGTCGCGGACAAGCGCGCACCGGCGGTCGAACGCCTCGCGCCCGAGTCGCACAACGGCGACGACCGCCACAGTCGCGTGTCGGTCGAGCACGCCTCGGCGACGATCGCCCACAGCACGGGCGCCGAGACGATCGCGCTGGTCGCCCTCGCCGGGAGCATCGCCGTGTCGTTCGCGATCTCGGCGCCGATCCTGCGCGAACTACTGCCACGCGCGCGCCTCGCCGATGTCCTCAGCCCCACGAGCCACGCCGTCGCGGCGGTGCTCCTCTCGCTGGCCTGGGTCGCCGTGGCGGCGCTCTGCACGCTCACCCGCGGCCGCGCGATCGCCGGCTCGCTCGCGACCATGGGGTATCTGGCGGCCGTGCACTACGCGCACCTCGCCGCGCGCGTCTTTGCCCCGCAGCTCGCCGACGGCACCGCCGCGCGGACGGTCGGCGTCGGCGCGGGCCTGCTCGCGGTCCCCTTCGGCGTGCGGATCGCGCTCCGCTTCGTCGGGCGCGAGCACGGCGTGGGTCGAGTGGTGGTGCGCGCGCTCCAGCTCGTCGCCGCCGTCGCGACGGTGATGATCGCCACGTCGACGGCGCGCACCGGGGTGGTGCTCGCGGCCGGCGCGCTGGCGCTCGGCGTCGGCTACGCCTGGATCGCGCTGCTCGCGCTCGCGTGGTCGACGCCCGACGTCGAGCGCCGTGCACGCGCGGTCATGCTCGCCGCGGGCCTGCCGCTCACCGCGCTCGCGCTGCTCGGCGACGATCTCGTGCTCGGGGTCCGGGCGCCGACCCTGATCGCCCTCCTGCCGATGGGGATCGTCGCGTACGCCGCGATCGGACCGGATCTGCTGGCGACGGGCGCCGAGGGTGTCGCGCGCGCGCAGGGCTGGGTGCGAAGGTGCCTCCTCGCACTCATCGCAGTGACCGTCGCGACGGCGTTCGTGCTCGGCGGCCGGCTAATGGGACCGGAGGTCGACCTGGTCCACCTCGCGGTGCCGGCGATCACCGCGATCTCGCTCCTGGTGTTCGCCTGGCAGGCGCTCTCGGTCGACACCGTCAGCGCCGCGACGCTGTCGACGGGCGCGGTGATCGCGTTGTTCGGCTTCCTCAAGCTGGACGTGGCGCTGCTGACGATCACCGACGACCCGCACACCGGGCTGTGGATCTCGCGAATCGACCACTTCTTCTTCGTCTTCACGCCGGTGCTCCTCGTTCACGCCGTGCGCGCGGCGGCGCGGTGGCGCGCGCATCGCTGGCTGTTGTGGGTGCTCTGGGGCGCGGCGCTCGCGACCGCGCCCCTCGCGCTCTCCGACGCGTATTTCACGCACATTCAGCGGTTCTGGTTCGGCAACCTCGCGCGCGCGAGCTGGCTGTTCGCCGTCTATCAGGCGGTCAACTCGGCGGCGATCGGGTACTCGGCCGTCGTGCTCGCGTCGGCGGCGCGCGTGTCGAGCGGCGCGCGGCGGCAGGGCCTCTTGCTCCTCCTCGTCGGCTACTTCACCTGCGCCGCGCTGTTGTTGTTGGGGGATGCGCGGACGGTCCTCGGGGTGCCGGTCTATCCCTACGGCAACTTCGCGGTCCTGCCCGCCGCGATCATGTTGTTCGGCGTGCTGCGGGCGGAGCTCGCGGACGTGCGCCTGCTGATGCGCACCACGATCGCGCACGGCATCGCCTCCACCGTGCTCGTCGCGCTGCTCGCGGGGGCGATGGTGACGATTGTCCGGATCACCGAGGGCGCCGGCTTCGCGGTCGCCATCGTCTGCGCCACGATGGTGACGACGATCGTGCTCCACCCCGCCCTCCGCACCCTGCAGCGACACCTCGACCGCCGGCTCGGCCGCGACCAGTTCGAGGAGGGCGCTGCGCTGAAGGCCTTTGGCGAGGCGACCGCGCAGCTGCCACGACCCAATGACGTCGCCGACGCCGCGCGACGGGTGGTCGAGCAGACGCTCGCTCCGTTCGCCGCTGCGGTGCTGCTGCCGACCGGCGACGGTGGGTTCGCCCGCGGTCCCTTCTCGCTCGACGCAGACGACCCCGCGCTCCTCGAGCTGCGCCGGACGGTCGAGCTCGTACGGTGCGGCGGCCATGGGCAGCTGCCGGTTCCACAGGGCCTCCTCGGCTGGCCGGTCGGGACGATCCTCACGCCCCTCGCGCAACGCGGGCGCTTGATCGCGGTCCTCGCCATCGCGCCCTCGCGGCGCGCGCCGCTGACCTCGCGACAGGCCACGAGCTTCCTTCGCACGTTCGCCGACCACGTGGCGGTGGTGCTCGAGAACGCCTCGCTGCACGGACAGATCGACGAGGCGATCGCCCGCCGCACCGCCGAGCTCGGGGAGGCGGTCGCCAAGCTCGAGGCGCGGTTGTCGAGCACCGGCGGCGACGCGGCGCGCGCGCAGCTGCTCCAGGAGCTGCGGATCCGGGTCGAGGAGATGGAGCGCGCGGACACGAGCGGCACGAGGCGCCGCGAGGTCGCCGCAGCGCTCGACCTGCTGCAGCAACTGCTCGCCACCGAGGCCCCGCTCGTCGACGGCCGCCGCAGCGTGAGCACCAGCCCGTCGATCGAGACGCTCGTCGCGCGAGCACCGGGCGCGCGGTGAAGCTCGTCCGCGCCCTCGCCCAGGTGTTGCTGCTCTCGGCGCTCTACCTCGCGTTCGAGCGCGGGGCCGCGGCGGTTCACTCGCCGGTCCCGGGCTCTGTGCTCGGCGCGATTGGGCTCGCGGCCCTCCTCCTGCTCGACGTGGTTCCGCTCCGCTGGTTCGAGGACGGGAGCAAGCTGCTCCTCGATCACCTGGCGCTGTTCTTCGTGCCGGCGGCGGTCGCGGCGACGCGGTCGTGGGGGGCGGTCCGCCGCGATCTGTGGGCCGTGAGCGCGATCGCGGTGGTCACCACGGTCGTGGTGCTCGCCGTCGTCGGGCGGCTCGCGGAGCGCGATCGATGATCTGGACGGTCCTCGGCCCGATCGCGACGATCGGCGTCTATTTCCTTTTTCGTCGGTTTCATCGCGGCTCGCTCGTGACGCTGCCGGTGCTCGCGACCTCGGTGGTCCTGATCGCGGTCCTGGCGCTGCCCGGCGGCGATCTCGCCGGGTACGAGCGGGGCACGATGCCCCTCAAGTTCCTCCTCGGGCCGGCCACGTTGGCGCTCGCGGTGCCGCTCGCGCGCAACCGCGCCCTGCTCCGGCGGCGCGCGCTCTACGCAGTGCCGATCGGCGCGGTCGTGGGCGCGGTGTCCGCGGTGCTGCTCTGCCGCGTCCTCGGGCTCTCGACCGCGTTGACCGCGACGCTGGCGCCCAAGTCGGTGACGACGCCGATCGCGATGCCGATCGCCGCCCGCACCGGCGGGATCCCGGAGCTCACCGCGGCGATTGTCATCCTGGTGGGCGTGCTCGGCATGGCAGTGGGCCCCCGGCTCCTCGATCGCCTGGGCGTGCGCTCCAGGATCGCGCGCGGCCTCGCGCTCGGGACGGCAGCCCACGGCGTGGGCACCGCGCAGGCGCTGTCGGAGAGCGACGAGACCGGGGCGGCGGCCGGCGTGGCGATGGTCGTGGCCGGGATCGTCACGGCGCTCGTCGTTCCCTTCCTACTGTAGCTACGCTGGGCGCAGATGTTCGTTTGCCCGGAGTGCGGTCAGAGCGCGGACGCGGCCGGCGCGTGCGCGCGCGACGGCGTGGCCCGGGTCGACCAGGGCAACGACTCGTTCCTCGGCCTCACGATGGGCAGCTATCGCGTCACGCGGCTCATCGGCGCCGGCGGCATGGGCCGCGTGTACCGCGCGGTGCAGCCCGAGATCGGCGGCCGCGTCGCGATCAAGGTGTTGAGCGAGGCGTGCGCCCTCGAGCCACGATTCCAGGAGCGATTCTTCGCCGAGGCGCGCGCGGTCAACCTCATTCGCCACGAGAAGATCATCAACATCATCGATCTCGCGCGGCTCCCCGACGGTCGGCCGTACATCGTCATGGAGTTCCTCGACGGCTCGCCGCTCTCGGCCGTCTTCCGCGGTCGCGGACCGCTCCCGCTCGCGCCGTTCGTGCGGCTCATGCTCGAGGTGCTCGACGGCGTCGCTGCCGCGCACGACAAGCAGGTGGTGCACCGAGACCTCAAGCCGGACAACATCTTCGTCTCGCCGAACGGTCACGCGACCGTGCTCGACTTCGGGATCGCGAAGCTCACCGAGGGTGAGCACGCGGGTCGAACGGAGACCGGCGCGCTGCTCGGAACGCCGAAATACATGTCGCCGGAGCAGGTCATCGGACTGCCGGCCGACGCGCGGGCCGACGTCTATGCGCTCGGCGCGATCCTCTACGAGGGCGTGGTCGGCGCGCCGCCGTTCGCGCCCGGCTCGGCGTTCGAGCTGATGCGCCAGCACCTCGAGGTCGAGCCCGCGCCTCCGCGCGCGCGCCGCCCCGACACGCCGCCCGCCCTCGAGGCAGTCATCCTGCGCGCGCTCGACAAGGCGCGCGGACGCCGCTTCGACGACGCGCGCGACATGCGGAACGCCCTGCTCGCCACGCTCGACGAGCTCCCGCACGACTCCCTCGACGTCGTCGGCCGGAAGCCGGCGGAGCCCGCCGACACGGTCGTCGATCGCAAGGCCCCCGAGGAGCTCGCCACGAGGACCGCGCCGCCGCGCCCGCTCGCCGAGGGCGACACCGCGCGCCCGCTGCCCGAGACGATCGCT
>JALHOE010000354.1 GCA_022843175.1 Deltaproteobacteria bacterium | reverse complement strand
CCTGGAGCGCGTTGCCGAGGCGAGCGAGGAGCGCGTCCTGCGCCTCGTCGCGCAGCTCGCCGAGCGCGGTGGCCGCGAGGACCGCCGCGACCGCGTGCCCGAAGCGCTGGAGCGACGAGCGGAACGCCTCGAGGCGCGGCGAGCTCGCCGCCGGCATCTCGCGCGTGCGCGACAGGAGCGTGGCCACGAACGCGTGCGCGCCCGGCAGCGACGACACGCCCTTCTTCGCGGCGCGGAGCAGCTCGGCATACACCTCGAGGGCGTTGCGCAGCTCGCCGACGACGGACGCGGCCGCCACCTCCTCGAGCTCCGCCGCGTCGTCGAGATCCACCGCGAGCGCGACGAGGACGTCGCACACCTCGCTGCCCTCGTCGCGCACCACCGCGTCGCACGCGCGGGCGAGCGCCTCGAGCACCGGGCGCCGGAACAGCGAGCGATCGGAGCGCGCGCGGGCGAGCAGCATGCGGAGCGTGCCGAGCCGGCGGGTGCGCGAGCGGTCGGTCGCGTCGGGGCCCTCGCCGCCGTCGAGATCGGCGAGGTGCACCACCGCGCCGAGCTGCGCTGCGCGGAGCGTTGCGTGGGCGAGGTCGGTCGGCGCGACCGCCTCGCGCGTCGCGAGCCACTCGCCGAACCGGTCGAGCCAGGTGTCGACGCCGAGGTCGATGTCCTCCTCCTCGCCGCGGATCTTGAGGGCGAGGAGATCGCTGAGCATCCCGAGGTCGAGCAGGCCGAGGTCGAGCTCGCGCACGAGGTGGAACGCGCGGCGACGGCCCTCGTCGGTCGAGTCGTCGACCGACTCGAGCGCGAGGAGCCGTTCGCCGACGGTGCGCGCGATCTTCGCGGCCTCGTCGTGCGCGGCCGCGGCCCCGCGGGTGGCGAAGGTGTTGAGCGCGGCGCGGACCTGCTCGCGAATCGTTAGGGCGCTGTGCTCGAGGGAGAGATCGCGTTCGAGGCTCTCGAGCCAGCCGATCCGACCGGCGTCGCCGCCCGCGCTCTCGAGCAGGTCGAGCACGCGCACGTGGCCGACCATGAACGCCCGATCGGCGAACGCCCCCGGCGCCGCCACGCGCACGTCGACCAGCGCGTCGAGCGCGTCGGGACCGCCGTGCGCGGCGATCTCCTCGAGGATCGGTCGACATGCCTCGGGCTCGATCTCGACCGCGCGGCGCAGGCCGGCGGCGGCCGGCGCGAGGAGGCTCTTGTCGGCGAGGAGCGGGAGCAGCTCGTCGCCGGCGTTGGCCTCGACGGCGATCGAGGCGGCGAGCGAGATCACGGCGCGGCCGGCGGTCGCCGGATCGTCGAGCTCGCGGCGAATCTCCGCGGAGAGCTCCGGCGACACCGCGGAGAGGATCCCGCGCGCGCGCGCGGCCGGCTGAAACACGCGCGGCGCGCGATCGGCGAGGAGCTTGCGCATCACCGCCGCGACGTCGTCGTGGGTGAACACGCGGAGCCCGTCGGGCTCGTCCTGCAGCGCCGCGCGGGTGGCCGCGAGGGCGCCGCGCTCGAGGAGCGTGGCCGCGAGCCTCCGCGCCGGGAGGTTGCCGCGCGCGGGGGCGATCAGCCAGTCGCGCACGAGATCGCTGCGGGTGATGAGCGCGAGAGCGAGCGACTCGTTGCCGGGCGCCTCGCTCGTCGGCAGCTCGAGGCAGAGCGACACGCGCGCGCGGACGCCGCGGCCGCGCAGCCCCTTGCGCGCGCCGAGGGCGAGGGCGGTGGCGATGGCGACGAAGGTGGCCGCGTTGCCGTCGTGGAGGTGGCGCACCACGCGTCGCCCGAGATCGCGGCGCTCGGGGCCGATCGGGAGCGCGTTGGCGATCTCCCACATGGCCACCGCGGCCGACGGCGCCGATAGCCAGTCGAGCTCGTCGAGCAACGCGTCCTGCATCGCCGCCTTCACGCCTGCGAGCAGCGCTTCGGGGTCGAGGCCCTCGAGCGGCACCGGCTGCCGCGCGGACGCGGCGTGGGCGAGCGAGGCGAGGCTCGTGCGAAACGTCGAGCGACGCGAGGCGCGGTTGTCCAGACGGTGGAGGAGCACGAGCCCCTCGCGGTAGTCCCTCGGTTCGGCCAAGGCGGAGTTCAATACGCGATCCCGCGCTTCAACGCTCGCGCGAAGCGGTCGTCACTCCCGAGCGGAGCAGCCGCTCGAGCTGTGATCCTCAGCGGGCGGTCGCAGCGCTTGATATGGTCCGGCTATGAACCTCGATTGGGAGCCGGTGCCGAGCAGCGCCAAGACCGTGACCCACCCGCAGGTCGTGCGCGCGCGGCTGCCGCACGGCTGGCTCGTCGCCTCGCAGGTGCACGGCGGGTACAGCGTGGCGTTCGTGCCGGACGCGAGGGAACCAGAGACCGAGTGGTCCGCGCCGCCCCCCGAGACCGGCGCGTAGTGATCTCGATCACTTGATGGGTTCGAAGTCCTTCGCCGTCGGGTCGACGGCGCCGGGCGCGGTCGGATCGATCGGGAGCGCGTCGGTCAGCACGTGGCTGCCGCGCTTCTCGTCCCAGATACCCTTGCTGGCGATCCGCACCGCGTACTGCGGGCGAAGCGCGATCGCGTTCGACGCGTCGGGCAGCCAGAGCTCGAGGCGCGCGTTGCCCGCGACCACCGTCGCAGGCACGCGGAGACGCGCCGACACCTCGTGGGGGCCGCCGGGGAGCCACTTGCGCGGGTCGACGTCGAGGGTGGCGACGTGGCGCGTCTTGCCGTCGTCGAGGACGATTTTGACCGGGCGCGGGTTGTACATCGGCGCGTAGCCGACGTTGCGGAGCTTGAGCTTGATCGGCAGCACGCCGCCGGGCGGGACGGCCTTGGCGAACGACGCCTCGTCGAGCACCAGGCGGTAGCCGAGCTTCTTCTCGATCTCGTCGCGGCAGCCCTCGGCGCCCCACTGCGCGAACACGTCCGGGTGCCAGAACGGGTTGTAGAAGGACCAGCGGAAGCGAGCGAGCTCCTTCTTGCTGTTGTCGCACGCGGTGAGCGCGTTCTTGCGACAGGACTCGCCGCCCATCGGCACGCCGACGACGTCCTTCTCGAGCCAGTCCTTCCAGGTGGCGACCGGATCGATGTACGTGCCCTCGTCGCTGGCGGACGCGAGGAAGCAGTCGTTGTGGTGGCCGACGCGGGCCTGGCTCATGCCGCTGAAGAGGAGCGAGAGCGGCGTCGGATCCTTCCAGATCTCGGCCTTGAAGTGGGGCGTGCGGATCTGGACCATGCGGTCCTTGGGCAGCGCCGCGAGCATGGCCTCGATGATCTTCTTGCGCGAGGCGGGGTTGTCGAGGCCGTTGGTCGACGAGTGCCACTCGCCCCACGCGCCGATGAACCCGCCCTGCCACACCGCGATGACGTCGGTGTTCTTCTGGATCACCGGGGCGAGCTCGCCGATGTGCTTGAGGATCATCGCCTCGCTCGCGTCGCCGCCGGTGCCGTCGTTGTAGACGAACCGAAGGACGACCTTGAGGCCGGCGGCGCGTACCCGAACGAACCCGGCGTCGAGCGCGTCGAGGTAGCTCTTGGGGATGGACGTCGACTTGTAGGCGTCGAGGCGGACCTTGCCGTAGGCGAGGGTGAAGTTCTTGGCGCGGATGCCCTCGTAGGACGCGCCGTCGGTGAGCGCGATGCCCGAGCCGTCCATCCAGCCGCGCTCGGGATTGAGGAACGACGCGTCGTCCTCCGCGAAGGTCGCCGTCACCGTGGTGGGATCGGGGCCGACCACGTCGGGAGGGGACGCGGTGTCGAACGGGCTCGTGTCGCTCGGAAAGACGGACGTGTCGTTGACCGCGCCGTCGTCGGGGATGGGGCCGGTTGCGGCGTCGTCCGACCCCGCGCAGGCGAACCCCCCCAGAACCACGGCCGCCAGGGCCAACGTACGCATGCTCATAGCGTAGTGCGTCACGGCTTCGGGTCGAGCTTTGGAACGAGCTCGCCGGGCGTATTCGGCACCTCGATGTAGGCCTTCGCGGCGGCCGTGTGGCAGCCGTTGCAGGTCTTGGCCATGGACTCGAAGGCGGCGAGCACCGCCTTCGGATCCTTGCTCTCGAGCGCTTTTCGCAGGTCGGGCACGTTGAAGGTGCTCATCGTTTCGAGGAACGGGGCGATGGATACGCCGGGGGGAAGCGGGGGGAGCGGCGTCCCCGGGATCTCGTTGCGGAAGGTCTCCTCGATCTCCTCGAGCTGGTAGAGCGCGAGGTCGGACCGCTTGGCGCGATGGGCGCGGCCGAGCACCTCGAAGCGCCGCGCGACGCTGAGCATGACCGTGCCGAAGCTCGGCCGTGGCAGGACGGTAGAGGTGCTCGCCACGGGTTTGGGGTCGCGCCGCCAGCAGTCGATCTGCCGGCTCTCGACGCGGAGCGTGTCGGGCGGGACCTTCATCGCGGCGAGCGACGCGAGCGTGGAGCGCAGGCTCTCTTGCGAGGGGCAGTAGCTGTCGGACTCGGCGTCGACGATCACCTTCGCCAGGTTGCCGCCGGCCTTCTCGATCCGGATGTGGCCCGCCGCCTTCACCGCGCCGCCGTTGGCGAGGATCGGGTGGCTCCAGAAGTTCCCGCTGGCGTCGACCGACTTGGGCGCGACGACCATCGCGTTGTTCGGCATGACGACGTAGTCGTACCGCTTGCCGGGCTCGAGCAACTTGACGAGATCGCTCGCGCCCGCGAGCCGCAGCGCCTTGCTCGGATCGTCGCCCGCCTTCTTCAGCTTCTCGAGCTCGGGGTCGAGCGGCACCCGCGAGTCGAACAGGTAGGCCGGCGCCTCGGGCGGCGCCGGCTGCTCGCAGCCTGCCGCGAGGAGGAAGCCGACGGGCAGAGAGACACCGAGAAGAGCACGGAGGTTTTTCATGAGCTGCCGTTGTCCGCTGCGACGCCCGCGCGATCTTCGCCGTGAATGCGGCTGCGGGCAAAGAGAGAAGGGGTGCGCCGAATCGCGGCAGCACCCCCCTCTGCTCGTTGAACCGGGGCGGCCCGGTTCGGCGAGTTCACGTGGAGACGTCTTTGAGGCGCTCGATGAGGAGCTCGCGGTAGAGCGTGAGCGCCTTGGGCATGCGGTCGCCGATCTTGTCGAAGAATTCCTTCTGGTCGTCGAGCTCGCGGCGCCACTCCTCGATGTTGATCGCGCTCGCCTGCTCGACCTGCTCGTGCGAGATGTCGAGGCCGGAGAGATCGAGATCGCCCGGGCGCGGCACCCAGCCGGTGAAGGTCTCGAGCGCGCCACGCTTGCCGCGCGCGCGGTCGACGATCCACTTCAGCACGCGCATATTCTCGCCGAAGCCGGGCCAGAGGAACTTGCCGTTCTTGTCCTGCCGGAACCAGTTGACCATGAAGATCTTCGGCGGCAGCGGGATCTTCGACTGCATGCGCAGCCAGTGGGCGAAGTAGTCGCCCATGTTGTAGCCACAGAAGGGGAGCATCGCCATCGGGTCGCGGCGCACGACGCCGACCTTGCCGGTGGCCGCCGCCGTCGTCTCGCTGCCGAGCGTCGCGCCGAGGTAGACGCCGTGGGCCCAGTTGAAGGACTGGAGCACGAGCGGCACCGTCGTGGCGCGGCGACCGCCGAAGATGATCGCGCTGATCGGCACGCCCTGCGGGTCGTCGGCGAACTTGGAGAGCACCGGGTTGTTCTTGGCCGGCGCGGTGAAGCGCGAGTTGGGGTGCGCCGCCTTCTCGTGCGAGTGGTCGGTCCACGGCTGGCCCTTCCAGTCGGTGAGCTGCGCGGGCGTGGGGCCGTCCTTGCCCTCCCACCACACGTCGCGGTCCGGCGTGAGCGCCACGTTGGTGAAAATGGTGTCCTTCTGCACCGTCTTCATCGCGTTGGGGTTCGAGCTCATGCTCGTGCCCGGCGCGACGCCGAAGTAGCCGTTCTCGGGGTTCACCGCCCACAGGCGGCCGTCGGGCCCGACGCGCATCCACGCGATGTCGTCGCCGACCGTCCAGATCTTCCACCCGTGGAAGCGCTTGGGCGGGATCATCATCGCGAAGTTCGTCTTGCCGCAGGCGCTCGGGAACGCCGCCGCGACGTACGTCATCTCGCCCTCGGGGGACTCGACGCCGAGGATCAGCATGTGCTCGGCGAGCCAGCCCTCGGTGCGACCGAGGTAGCTGCCGATGCGGAGCGCGAGGCACTTCTTGCCGAGGAGCGCGTTGCCGCCGTAGCCCGAGCCGAACGACCAGATGGTGTTGTCCTGCGGGAAGTGGCAGATGAAGCGGCGATCGGGGTTGAGGTCTCCGGTGCAGTGCATGCCGCGGTTGAAGTCGTTGGACTGGCCGAGCATGTCGAACGCCTGCTTGCCCATGCGGGTCATGATCCCCATGTTGAGCGCGACGTAGATGCTGTCGGTCAGCTCGATGCCGACCTTGCTCATCGGCGAGCCGATCGGCCCCATCACGTAGGGCACGACGTACATCGTGCGGCCCTTCATCGAGCCCTGATAGAGCGCGCGGAGCTTTCCGTACGCCTCGTCGGGGGCCATCCAGTTGTTGGTGGGGCCGGCCTCGTCCTTGGTGGGCGTGCAGATGAACGTGAGGTGCTCGACGCGCGCGACGTCGCTCGGGTTGCTCCGGTGGTAGTAGCAGCCGGGGAGCTTCTTCTGGTCGAGCTCGAGGAGCACGTTGTCGGCGACGGCGCGCTCGGTGAGGCGTCGCTTCTCTTCTTCGCTGCCATCGAGCCAGAGCACCTGATCGGGCTGGCACATGGCGGCCATCTCGTTCACCCACTTGAGGACGGCGGGGTTGTCGGTGGTCGGCTTGGTGGAGGCGGGGGCGGACATGGGGGCGCGGACGCTAGCGCGGACGCGCCCGCGCGAAAACATCCGCTACACGCCAATTTCTGCGCGAAAAGCCGCCTCGTCGGCAGATTTTGCGGCGAGGTCGAACCCGACGCGCTGCGCCGCGGCGACGACGAGGCCGCGGGTCCGCTTGCCCGCGGCCGCGACCCACGCCACCG
>JALHOE010000353.1 GCA_022843175.1 Deltaproteobacteria bacterium | reverse complement strand
GGACGCGGCGGCGGGCGGCTCGGGCGTGGCTTTCACGGCGGGCGGCGCGGCGGCTGCGGCGGCGCCCTCTTCGACGACGCAGAGCACTGTCTTCACCGGCACGGTGGCGCCGGCTTGCACCAAGATCTTCGCGAGGCGGCCGGCGACGGGGCTCGGCACCTCGGTGTCGGCCTTGTCGGTCGCGACCTCGAGCAGCGGCTGCTCGCGCGCGACGACGTCGCCCTCGTTGACGAGCCACTTGGTGATGGTGCCCTCGGTGACGCTCTCACCGAGCTGCGGAAGGGTGACTTCGACCGCCATTTTCCTTGCGGGCGTAGCCTCCCTTGCGCGGGAGGACAACTGAACACCAGAGTCAGCGCACGAAACGGACCGCGACGCCCCACCCGTGACACTGGCTGTAGCCGCAGTCGACCTTCACGCGAACGATGGCGTTCGCGCCCCAGCGCGAGGCCTCGAGCTGCAGCGCCCCCACGACCTCTTCGACGCTCGCCTTGTTGCCGGTGCCGACAGCTTCGACCATCGCGAGCTCCTGCATCGCCTCGGTGGGCATGCTGCCCTCGAAGAACACCTGCGGGGGCGCCGCCGAGATCTGGCCGGTCTGCTTGTCCAGCGGGAAGCGATACGTGGTGATCGAGCCGCAGCCCACGAGCAGCGCGCAGGCGAGGGCGGTGACGAGGATCGGGCTCTTCATAGCGGCGTCCCTCCGCTCGGCGCGGGGGCGCTCGGGGCGGGCGCCGGCGCGGGCGCAGTCGCGGGCGCCGTGTCGATCGCGGGCGGCCCCGGCGCGTCGAGCGGCAAGAGCGCGCGGCCCTCGATGACGAGGATGCGCACTTGATACTGATAGGGGACGATGCGCGTCTGCCAGCAGGTGGAGCGATAGCCGCACGGCACCGCGTAGGACTCGGTGCGGTATTCGATGCGCATCTCGTAGTGCGTGTGCACGCGGTCGACGACGCCGCCGGTGCCGCCGATGTCGGCCACGCGCTTCATGAACACCGGCATCAGCCGCTCGAAGTTCGCCTCTTGGTTGATGGCGTGGACCTCGACCTGACCGATAACCCGGACACCCTGCGGCGGGACGACGGCGTAGATGCGGACGGCGCCGAGGTGCTTCTGCGTCCACCCGCCGTCGGTGCGGACGGCGCTCGAGCCGACGCTGCTGCACCCGGCGCCCAAGAGGGCCGAGGCGAGACAGGCGATGCGAAGCGAATTCATGGGGCCTTACCGGTACTGGGAGTCTAGCGTCATCTGTCCATTCACGTCGCGAGCCAAGCCGGGCTCCTGATAGCCTCGGCGGTCGTGCGCGCCCTCCTCACGTCCGCCGCTCTCTGCGCGGTGGGACTTTCGATCGCACCCGGCGTGAACGCGGCTCCGCAGGATCTGTTCGGCTTCGGCGCGCGCTCCTCATCCATGGGCATGACCTCAGCCGCATCGGCCGAGGGCTACGAGGCGATCTACGGCAACCCCGGCCTCCTCGCCGAGTCGCGCAAGAAGGCGCTGACGCTCGGCGTGGGCATCGCGCGGCACGCGCTCATCGCCAACACCGACCAGGCGTCGCTCACGCTCCCCACCGATGAGATGAAGACCATCTACATCGGCGCCGCGCTGCCGATCCCGTTCGGCGGCGCGCTCAGGGACCGCGTCACGTTCGGCGTGGGCTTCCTCAACCCGGTGAAGTTCCTCGTCCGCGGCAAGATCCTCTACCCGGAGCGATACCAGTACCCCGTGGTCGCGCCGCGCGTGCAGTCGATCGCCGTCACCATGGGCATCGGCGCGCGGATCACCGATCGCATCTACCTCGGCGCAGGCTTCGAGGCGCTCGCGGCCGTCGTCGGCGAGATCCTCATCTCGCTCGACGCCACCGGGCGAATCGGCTCGCGCACCGACGACCAGGTGATCGCGGCGTACGCGCCGATCGCGTCGGTCGCGGTCGACGCGCACCCAAGGTGGCGGCTCGGGCTCACCTACCGCGGCGAGCTCGTCGGTCGCTTCGCGCTGACGATCCGCGCGCAGGATCTCGGCATTCCGCTCCCCGACTTCAACGTCGCCGGCATCGCTCAGTACATCCCCCACCAGCTCGCGCTCGAGGCGCGGTGGTCGTCGGTCGACGGCAACGGCGCGCTCCCGGCCAACCGTCACGGCACCCGCATCGCCGGCGGGCTCCTGTATCGCATGTGGTCCCGCTACCCGGGGCCCAACGAGCCAACGGTGCTCGCCAACACCGACTTCGGCACCGGCTCGCCCCCGATCGACGCGCACGACACGATCTCGCCGCGCGTCGGCGTCGAGCACGGCATCCCGCTGAGCGCGGTCGCCGGCTTCCGTCTCCGCGGCGGCTACGCGCTCGAGCCCACGCCGCTCCCGCCGCAGACGGGCAAGGAGAACTTCCTCGACTCCACGAGGCACGTGGTGACCGGCGGGCTCGGCGTCGTCGGCGACGACTCGCTCCCGTTCCAGCTCGACGTGTTCGCGCAGCTCCACGTGCTGCAGAACCGGCTGCACGAGAAGAAGGAAGGCGGCTGCTCCGCTGGGACATGCCCGAGCGTCACCAGCGGCGGGACGATCACCGTGGTCGGCATCACCGCGGGGGTGCGGTTCTGATGCGCGCGAAGATCTTCGCCGCCGTCACGCTGTGCGCCCTTCTACTTGGCCGGGGCGCGCACGCGGGGCCGACCGAGACGTTCGGCTACGGCTCGCGCTCCACCGCGATGGGCGGCGCCGTCTCGGCGGACGCGAGCGACGTCAGCGCCAACTACTACAACCCGGCGGGTCTCGCGGCGGCCAAGGGCCTCACCTTCGAGGCCGGGTACCTGCGCACGATCTACGGCCTGAAGATGAACGGCCGCGACAACTTCGTCGATCCGATGCGCGGCATCACGTTCGGCCTCGTCGCCCCCGGCGCGGTCGGTCCGGTGCCGTTCGCGTTCGGCGTCGGCTTGCACCTCCCCGACGACCGCGTCTTCCGCGTGCGCTCGCTCGATCAGGAGCAGCCGCGCTGGGAGATGTACGACAACCGGCCGCAGCGCCTGTTCATGTCCGCGAACCTCGCGCTCAAGCCCTTCCACTGGCTCGAGATCGGCGGCGGGTTGGTGTTCCTCGCCGCTACGCGCGCGCGGCTCGACATCACCGGCCAGTTCCAGGTGAGCAACCCCAAGGAGAGCGAGCTGCGTCACGAGGTCGACGCCGACCTCACCTCGATCCGCTACCCGCAGTTCGGCATGCGCGTGCACGCGAGCGACAAGCTGCGCTTCGCCGCGGTGTATCGCGGTGAGTTCCAGCTCACGCTCGACATCTCGGCGCGCCTCGACGTCCAGGCCAACGCGCTCGGCCTCTCGGTCCCGCTGCTCACGTACATCACGACCAACTCGGTCAACGCGTTCCTCCCGCGGCAGGCGGTGCTCGGCACGTCGTTCGATCCGACGAGCGCCTTGACGCTCGACTTCGACGTCACGTGGATCAACTGGGCCGCATACAAGTCGCCGGTCACCGCGGTCAACGCGACGACTCAGTTCAACCCGCCCGAGGGCTTCCCCCCGTCGCTCGTGCCGGAGAAGCCCGCGCCCACGGTGGTGATCCCGCCCAAATTCCGCGATCGCCTCGTCCCCCGGTTCGGCGTCGAGGGGCGGCTGCCGCTCGGCCGCGGCCACGCGTTCGCGATCCGCGGCGGCTACTTCTTCGAGAGCTCGCCGATCCCGCCGCAGACCGGGGGCACCAACTTCGTCGACGCCGATCGCCACGGCATCTCCGCCGGCCTCGGCGTGCGCCTCCACGACCTCACCGCAGAGATTCCCGGCGACGTGAAGCTCGACGTGCACGCGATGTACTCGTACCTCCCCGAGCGCCTCACGCAGAAGGCGTCTGCCGCGAACCCGATCGGCGACTACCGCGCGGGCGGCACGATCTGGTCGCTCGGGTTCACCACCGGGTTGGTGTTCCGATGAAGCGACTCTTCGTCATCCTGTTGTGCGGGTGCGCGACCCTCGCCAGCGAGGGCAGGGGCGACGTCGATCTCCCCAACACGCTGACCGGTCCGTTCCGCGCGCTCAAGCGGGCGAAGACGTGCAGCGACGACGTGTGCACCGGCGTCAACGAGCTGCCGTCCGGCGTGCCCAACGGGGCGATCCAGTACCCCGGCAACCCTCCCTCGCGCGCGCCGTCGGCGCTGGTGCTCGGGGGCATGCGCGTCGCGATGTACGCCGCGCGCGCCGACGCGATCGTGCGCATGACGTCGGAGGACGCGCGCACGTTCGTCGACGCGGGCGAGGTGATCAAGGAGCCCGGGGCCGACGATCCGTGCGCCATCACGGTGCCCGGCGGGGTGTGGCTCTACTACGGCGTGGGCGACGGCTTGCGCGTCGCGCAGTCGCCCGACGGCGCGTCGTTCGGGCCGGCCGCGCGCGTGACGATCGCGGGCGAGGCCTCGGTGCCGCGCGCGCCCGGAGTCGTGCGGCTCGACGACGGGTCGTTCCACCTCTTCTACGCCGTCGACAAATGGATCGCCGAGGCGACGAGCCGGGACGGCGCCAACTTCACGCGCGTGGGCATCGTCGTCACGCCGAGCGCCCCGGTCGACCCGGCGACGCTGCCCGAGGGCGTGCGCCTTCCGTTCGACGACGCGGCGGTCGACGACCCGTGGGTGAGCCGTACGGTGACGACGCTCGGCCGCGTGCACTACCAGCTGCACTATACCGGCCGCGATCTCCGCGGCGGCTCGTCGATCGGTTATGCGGGGCGCTTCGGCGACGAGGGCGCCTTCGAGAAGCGCGAGGGCTTCGTGTTCGGCGGCAAGCTCTTCGGCGATCCCGACGGCAACTCCCACGCGAACGCGCCCACGGTCGCCCGCTTCGGCGACTTCGCCCTCATCTATGCCGACTTCGACGTGGACAAGGCGCAGAAGATCGGGATCGGCATCGCGCCGCAGCGACGGCTGCTTCCCGTCGACGACTAACGCCCGGCAATAGGCGCGCGCGTAAGCGAGCGCCTGACAGGTGAAGGCGCTCGCTTACGCGCGCGCCTGGAGCGCCCATTTGCTCCGAACAAAAAAAATGACCGGTGCCGTCGACTGCCCGGCACCGGCCAGAGGGAGGAAGATGCGAGTGCCCTTCTCAGGGCGTGCCTATTTGATGCGGCTCCTTGAGAAGAGTTGCAAGGGTAACTGCCCGTCCTCCCGAAAGATTCCGCCGGAAAGTTGGAAGGAAGCGTGTTTCGGCTGAGCCAGCGCAACGGCGCTCCGCACGTGCTGCGCCAGGACGCTGAGCGGAAATGTGCGACAAAAAGAGGAGCGGCGCCCTCGAGAGGACGCCGCTCGCGTGACGCCACTCGGCGGTCAGCTCACTTGGTGAGGACCTTACCGACCGGCATGCTGATCGTCGTCGTCGTCGTCGGCATCGTCAGGTCCTTGGGGACCGGCGAGCCAGCGAGGCCGATGAACTGGTTGGTGCCGTCGTCGAAGCCACCGATGCCGAGCATCTTGTAGCCCGCAGCCGAGCGGCCGATCGGGAGACCGACCGTCGCGCAGCCGGCGGAGCCGGGGGTGCACGGCGCGACGCCCGTGGGGGTGAGGAGGATGACGGCCGCGTTCGGGTCGCCGGCGATCTGGACGCCGACCGAGGTCGCCGCCTTGTCACCGAACTTCACCGCCGTGGCGATCTTCACCGGGGTGCTCGCCGGCATCGAGGGCGTGGTGCCGCCGTCGCCGCCGTCCGTGCCCGCGTCGCCCGCGGAGGCGCCGGTCATCGGCTGGAACCACACGTCGATGTTCTGGAACGACGGCACCGGGGGGGCCGCGTTGCCAGCGAACGGCGACACGTGGACGAACTGCAGACCGACCTTCGGGCCCGTGGTGCCGCCGGCGAACGTCGCCGGCTTCGCCGTATCGAGCTTGATCATGTCGATCTTGAGGGGGGCGGGGGCGGTGGCCGGACCGCACTCACCGGTGAGGCCCATGGCCGGGTTCACGCAGCCGTGAACGCGGATGAGCGCGTGGTCGCCCGCGGCGACGCTGTTGGTCGCGTTGGCGCCGGCAGCCTTGGTGCCCTTGACGGAGAACCAACGCGCGGGGGTGGCTCGAACGTCTTCCCACGCGGCGGTGCAGTCCTTGGCGACGCCGTCGACGAGGTAGAGGACGATCGACAGCGGCGTGTCCATGACGTCCTGCGCGGTCTTGCTGAGCGGGACGTGGACGACCGCGCCGTAGGGGAGCGGCTTGAACTTCATCGGATCCGTCGGCGCGGTGGGATCGGGGACGCCCGCGGGCGGCCCGAGCGTCTGGGCGGGCTTCGAGCCGGCCATCGCCGGATCGCCGCTGAACGCACCGGCGCAGAGGTACTTGCCGCCGAGGTCGGGAGACGAAAACAGCACGGTCGCCGCGCGGTTCGCCATGAACGGCGGCGCGTCCGACGTGTCGCCACCCGAGTCGCCCGGGGGCGGCGTGCCCGTGTCTGGATCGGGGGTGCCGGTATCGACCGGCGTGCCCGTGTCGGTCGGGGGGACGCCCGTGTCGGTGTCGACCGGGGGATTGTCCTCGTCCTCAGAGCAGCCCACGACGGTGCCGAGTCCTACACACCCGACCGAGATCAGGGCACTCAAGCCCCAGCGCATGGCCTTGGTCATCTTCAACGACTCCTTTTCGAAAGCGCGCCCTCGCTGAAGACAGCAAGGAAGCAAGTTCCCCCCGCTCCCGAACGGGACCGGTTGGCGAACGCGGAGCTTAACACGATGCGGAGTGTCCGCCGAACTTCGATTCCAACTCGGTCGTTTCTAGCCGCCGGCCGGACGCCCCTGTAGGCTGCCCGCCAGCGCGAAAATGGCTGCAAATCCCCCGGAGACGCCGTGCGTCGCGTGCGGGAACCGACTCCCGACGGGGTCCAAGTTCTGCGACGAGTGTGGAACCGCGCAGCCCCCGCCCAAGAAGCTCGGGTCCCAGACCGTGCTCGGGCTCGCCTCGCCGGTCCCCGATGCCGAGCAGTACGCGCGCGCCTCGCATCCCGGCTTCGCGCCCGCTCCCGCCGCGCCCGCGCCGCTGCGCGCGCCCGC
>JALHOE010000352.1 GCA_022843175.1 Deltaproteobacteria bacterium | reverse complement strand
CCAGGCGATCGCGCAGCTCGTCTCGGGCGCGCGACGCCGACGCGGCGAGCAGGTGTGGCGCCCGATCCCCGCGTGCGGCGCGGCGGTGGTCTCGCTCGACGCGTGGATCGAGCGACGCGCGGCTGGCGAGCAGGTCGACCTCGTTCGCGCGCTCGACATCACGACCAAGGTCATCGCCCTCGAGGTGCCCACGGCCATCGCGTTCGTCGCGGCCTTCGCGCTCCGCCACGCGACGATGCTGCCCGACCGCCCATCGCGGCGGGACGAACACGGCTCGCTCCCGTCGATCTCGCTCGTGGCCGCGCGGCGCGCGCCGCTCCCCACCTGGATGCCCCCGCGACGCACGCTCGGCGGGTTCTACGTCCTCAACCCGCTCGGCGAGGGCGGCGCGGCGTCGGTGTTCGTCGCCAAGCGCGTCGAGGACCGGTTCGACGAACGCGCCGAGCGCTTCGCGCTCAAGGTGCCGGCCTACACCGGCGCGGTCGCGCGCACGCTCAGCGAGGCAGACTTCCTTCGCTTGTTCCGCGAGGAGGCCGGCGCGCTGCTCGCCCTGCCCCACCACCCGAACCTCGCGCGGTTCGTCACCTTCGACTCCGGCGTGAAGCCGAAGCCGATCCTGGTCATGGAGTACATCGAGGGCCCCACGCTCGCGCGCGTCGTCGATCGCCGCCGGCTCACCGTGCCGCGCGCGCTCGCGATCCTCGACGGCGTGGCCGCCGGGCTCGAGGCGATGCACCACGAGGGGCTCGCGCACCTCGACGTCAAACCGTCGAACGTCATCCTCCCGCGACAGGACCACGAGCGCCCCGTCCTCGTGGACTTCGGCCTCGCCGGTCGCAACGTGCGGCCCGGCTGCGCCACCCTCGAGTACGGCGCGCCCGAGGTGTGGGGGATGATCGATCCGGCCGAGGCCTCGGCGGTCGACGTCTACGCGTTCGGCGCGCTCACCTACGAGCTGCTCACGGGACGCACGCTGTTCTCCGGCAACGAGGAGGCCGCGCTGCTCACCGCGCACGGCCTCCACGACGGCGGCCCCGAGGCGATTCGCGCGCTGCCCCGCCAAGTGGCGGAGCTGCTCGGCGAGACCCTCCGCAGGGACCCGCGCAAACGGGCGACCATCGCCGAGACGCGCCGCGCGCTGTCCGCGCTCTCGCTCGATGCCGCGTGGCCGCTGCGCTCGTAGCGCGTGGCGAACGCCGCCGCCGTGCGCTACGACACGAGGCGAGCCCTGGAGGATTCGATGCGTAGCTGGGTCACGTTGCTCGTCGTCGCGGGCTTGGCTGCGGGGTGTGAGAGCAAGCCAGAAGATCCGGTGGTGGTGGTCACCGACGCCACGACCGAGGAGGTCGCGCCCGACACCACGGCGCCCGACACGATCGTCGCCGACACGGCCGCCGCCGACGGGCCGATGTACGACAACCCGAAGGGCTCGGGCGAGAGCAAGTCGGTGACGATGGGCGCCGCAGGCGGCGAGATCACGCTCCGCGGAGTGACGTTGGTGGTGCCGGCCGGCGCGGTCGCCGACGGCACCCCGATCAACGTGATCGAGCTCGCCGCCCCCGCTCCGGGCGCGTTCGAGGCCGCCACGCCGCTCTACGCGTTCGCGCCCGATGGCATCAAGTTCGCGGTGCCGGCGAAGGTCAAGTTCGCCTACGACCAGCCGCGCGACGCGGTCGTGTACTGGTCCGAGAAAGAGGGCGTCTACGCCAAGCTCGCCACCGAGCGCACCGCCGGCTTCCTCGTCGCCGAGCTCACGCACTTCTCGGGTGGCTTCGTCGGCTTCACCGGCCCTCCCGTCGACGGCGGCACGGTCGACGCGACGCCCGACGTCGCAGCCGACACCACCGTGGTGGACACCGCGCCGGTCGAGGACACCGCGGTGAGCGAAGCGGGCGCCGACGCGACGATCGACGCCGGAGTCGACACGAGCGCGCCCGACGCCGCCACGGACTCGGGCACGGAGACGCCCGCGGACAGCGGAGCGCCGAGCGACGCCCCCACCGACGGCGACGCAGCCGTGAGCGACGCAGCCGTGAGCGACGCAGGAGTGAGCGACGCAGCCGAGAGCGACGCCGCAGACGGCGACTAGCTCAGAGAGAACGTGACGCCGTCGCTGGTGATCCGCGCGGTCACGGTGATCCGCGCGCCGCCGCCGAACACGACGAACGAGCCCTCCGCGCCGCCCGCGAGCTTGCGCGCGTGCTCGGTGAGCAGCGCGAGCGCGCCGTCGACCAGCGGAACGGTCTCGGCGGTGCTCAGGCCCTGCTTGAACTCGGCCTCGCGCGCAGTGCAGATCACCTGCGTGCCCCCGGTCTCGGCGAGCCTGCCGATCAGCTCCGAGAACGCGACCGCGGCCTCGGCCTCTTCTTCGGTGACGGGCAGCGTGATCTGCACGCCGATCGGCGAGAACTTCACCGTCAGGCGCGTGGGGCCGAGCGGCGTTTCGACGGTGAGGTCGGTGGCGCGATCGCCGCGCGCGCCCTCTTTGCGGAGCTCGTCGCCGATGGTGGTGAAGTCCTCGACCTTGAGCGGCTCCTTCGCGAGCAGCTCCTTGCCGCGGTACCAGCGGAGGCCGAGCGGCATACGCGAGACCTCGATGCTGGTCGCACCGTTCTCGAGCGCGGTGCGGAGGAGTGGGAGGAGCAACATCAGCGCGGCATCGGGTCGCGAACGACGGTGCCGAGCTCCTCGCCGAGGAGCACGCGCTGGATGTTGCCCTTGGTCGACAGCTTGAACACCCGGATCGGCAGCTTGTTGTCGCGGCAGAGGGTGACGGCGGTGGAGTCCATCACGCCGATGCGCTCGGCGAGGAAGCGGTCGTAGGACAGCTCGGGGAGCATCACCGCCGAGGTGTTCTTGATCGGATCGCTGTCGTAGACCCCCTCGACCTTGGTGGCCTTGAAGAGCGCGTCGGCGTTGATCTCCATCGCGCGGAGGGCCGCGGCGGTGTCGGTGGAGAAGTACGGGTTGCCGGTGCCGCCGGCGAAGATCACGCAGCGGCCCTTCTCCATGTGGCGGACGGCGCGGCGCCGGATGTATGGCTCGGCGACCTTGCTCATCTCAATCGCGGTCATCACCCGGGTCGGCACCTCGCGCTGCTCGAGCGCGTCCTGCAGGGCGAGCGCGTTGATCACCGTGGCGAGCATGCCCATGTAGTCGCTCTGCGCGCGGTCCATGCCGGCGGCGGAGCCCTTGAGGCCGCGGAAGATGTTGCCGCCGCCGATCACCAGGCCGAGCTGCACGCCGGTGCCGTGCACCTCTTTGAGCTCGTCGGCGATGCCCTTGAGCGTGTGCGGCTGGATGCCGAACGCCTCGGTGTTGGTGCCCTCGGGGTTGCACAACACCTCGCCGGAGAGCTTCAGCAGGACGCGACGATACTTGAGCCCGGAGTGACCGGGCGGCGGGGGACGGGTGGAGTCGTGACGCACGACTACCGGTTACTCCTCGGCCGCGCACGGAGCAACGCTCCCCGGCCCGGGATCACCGTGCTATCAGCGTCGGGTGAGCGTCGACCCGCGCGACCGCGCCTCTCTCGACGTGGCGACGACGCCCGGAGAGGGCACCGTCGTCCACGTCCGTGGCGACGCTCGCCTCGACGCCGTGGTCGATTTCGTCGACTTTGCGGCGCGATCGCTCGCGCTGACCGCCTTCCTCGACGAGGCGCCGGCCCGCATCGCCGACATCTTCGCCTCACCGGTCTGCTCGCTCTATTTGCTCGAGCCCGCCGAGCCCGAGGACGAGCCGAGCCCCGAGGACACCCCCCGGGCAGAGCTCCCCCACGAGCTCGTTATGCGCGGAAACATCGGCTTTCCGGCGATGGCGCTCGGGCAGGTCCGCCTCCACATCGGCGAGGGCATCACCGGCATGGCCGTCGACCTCGCGCGTCCGATCTCCGTCGCCGAGGCCGAGGCGCACCGGAGCTACCGCCACTTCGCGCAGCTCGGCGAGGAGCGCTTTCCGGTGTTTCTCTGCGCGCCGATCATGGGTCCCGAGGGCGCGCTCGGCGCCGTCACGCTGCAGCGCGAGCCGCACCGCCCCTTTGAGCTCCGCGACGTGGAGCTGCTCGTCGCGCTGTCGGCCTCGCTCGCCCACGGCATCCTCCGCGCCGATCTCCTCGACCAGCTCCGCGAGCAGCCCATCACGCGCGGCCCCGGCGGCGGCACCCGGCGCGTCACGCTCCCGGGCAAGCCGATCGTCCCCGGTCGCGCCGTCGGCGCCATCGCCGCGCTGCGTCGCCCCGCGTCGCGACCGCGCGAGACGGTGGTCGCCGAGGACATCCGCCTCGTGAGCGTCGCGTTCGAGGTGGCCGCGCGCGCGGTCAATGCGCTGCAGAAGCGCGCCGACGAGCTCGGCCTCGGCGACGAGGCAGACTTCCTCCAAACCTACGCGCAAATCCTCGACGACCGTCGCTTCCTCGAGCGCGCGCTCGAGCTGGTCGAGATCAAGCGCTCGATTGGCGGCGGAGTCGCCGAGGTCGCCCGCGAAGCCACCCGCGCCGCCCGCATGACCGGCGACGCCTTCAGCGAGCGCCGCGCGCGCGACATCGAAGATCTGGCCGACGCGGTCACCATGCTCGCGGCGTCCGATCCGCGCGCCGAGATGCCGGCGAAGTGCGTCGTCATCGGCGACCGCCTCACCGTCTACGATCTGCTCATCACCTCGCGCCACCGCCCCGCGGCGATCGCCCTCGGCGATGCTGGGTCCGGCGCACGCACCCGCTCACTGGCCGCGCTCCTCGGGGTGCCCTGCGTCACCGGCGTGCAGGGCCTGTTTCGCTGGGCCACCGACGGCGACGTCGCGCTCGTCGACGGCGATCACGGCCTCGTCGTTCTCAACCCCTCCAAGGCCGACGTGCAGCGCGTTCGTGGGGCACGTTGACCCGCGATCTGTGATAGAAACGGCCGCATGACCGTCAAGGTCCCGATGACCCCAGAGGGGCAGCAGCGGATGCAGGAGGAGCTCAAGCGCCTCAAGTCCGTGGACCGCCCGAAGATCATCCAGGACATCTCGACCGCGCGCGATCACGGCGATCTCTCCGAGAACGCCGAATACCACGCCGCCAAGGAGAAGCAGGGCTTCATCGAGGGCCGCATCAAGGACCTCGAGGACAAGCTCGGACGCGCCGAGGTGATCGACCCGTCCAAGCTCTCGGGCACCCGCGTGCAGTTCGGGGCACGCGTGTGCGTCTCGGTCGCCGACGAGAAGGGCAAGGAGCTCGAGGCCGAGGTCACCTATCGCCTGGTCGGGCCCGACGAGGCCGACATCAACGAGGGCAGCATCTCCGTCACCTCCCCGCTCGGTCGCGCGCTCATCGCCCGCGAGGTCGGCGACGAGGTGAAGGTCAAGATGCCGGCTGGGGTCCGTGTCTACGAGATCATCTCCGTCTCGTTCGGCAGTTCGTAGCCCTCCCGGCTCGCCCGACGCGGCGGTCGACACGCTCGAGGGCATCGGCGCGTCGACCGGTCGCGCGCTGCGCGCCGTCGGCATCCGCACGGCCTTCGATCTCGCGTGCACCCTGCCGGCGGGCATCCTCGATCTGCGCGCGCCGCTCACGGGCGACGCGGTGTACGAGCGAGCGCGTTCCAAGCAGTCGCTCGCCGTGCGCGGCACCGTCGAGAAGGTGAGCGTCGTGCCGCTGCGCGGGCGGCGCGCGATCCGCGTCGGCCTCCGCTCGGACGGGTTGCTCGTCGAGCTGTGGTGGTTCTTCCTCAACGCCGGCGCGCGCGCACTCCAGGGAGAGATCATCGCCGCGGGCGTAGCGAGCGCCGACGACAAGAAGCGGGTCGTGCGCATGGCCCACCCGCGCACGCTGCCCGTCGCCCGCGCCGGCGGCATCGAGCCGACGTACGCCGTGCCCTCGGTGCCGAGCGCGCGCATCGCCGCGGCCGTGCGCGAGCTCGCGATGGACGACGCGCTCGACCCGATGGAGAAGCCGGGCTTCTCGGCGCTGCTCCGGGCGGTGCACGCGCCCGAGGATCTCGAGGGGCACCTCGCCGCGCGCGAGCAGCTCCGGCAGCGGCTCGCGTGGAGCGAGGCCGCATGGCTCGTCACGCGGCGCCTGGAGCGCGAGCGCTCGCTCGCGGGGATCTCCGCGAGGCGCCTCGAGCGCGAGGCCGTCGTCGAGCTCCCCTTCGCGCTCACCCACTCCCAGGAGCAAGCCATTCGCGCGATCGGCGAGCGCCTCGCGTCCGACCGCCCGTCGCGCACGCTGCTCACCGGAGACGTCGGCACCGGCAAGACGGCGGTGCTCCTCGCCGCCGCGGCGCGGGCCGTCGCCTCGGGGGCGCAGGTCGCGATCCTCGCGCCCACCACCATCCTCGCCGACCAGTACCTCGCGGCCCTCGCGCCGCTCCACGCGCGCGTCGCGCTCGCCGGCCGCGATCCGATCGACGACTCGGTCGACATCGCCGTCGGCACCCACGTGCTCCTCGGCGACAAGGTGCGCTTCGATCGCCTCGGCCTCGTCATCGTCGATGAGCAGCACCGGCTCGGCGTCGGGCAGCGGCTCGCGCTCGTCGACAAGGGCCGCGGCGCGCACCTGATCACCGTGTCGGCGACCCCGATCCCGCGCACGCTGTCGCTCGCCCTGCGCGGCGAGATCGCCAACGTGCACCTCGACGAGCGGCCCGCCGGCCGCACCACTCCGGTCACCGTCGCGGTGCCACGCAGCGAGTGGCCGGCGGTCCGCGCGGAGCTCGACGCCGCCGAGCGCGCGTTCGTGGTGTGCGCGACGATCGACGACACCGACGACGGCGCGCCCGGCGCCAAGACCCGCGCCGCCGAGCTCCGCAAGGCGCATCGCGCGCGCGTCGGCCTCGTGCACGGTGGCGTCGACGACGACGAGGCACGCCAGACCATCGCCCGCTTTCGCGCCGGCGAGCACACCATCCTGGTCGGCACCTCGATGCTCGAGGTCGGCCTCGACGTGCCCGAGGCGACGCTGATGGTGATCGACGGCGCCGAGCGCCTCGGCCTCGCGCAGCTCCATCAGCTGCGCGGGCGCGTCGGCCGCGGCGCGCGCCGCGGCCGCCGCATCCTCGTGTACGGCACGCCGAGCGAGCGACTCGACGCGCTCGTCGCC
>JALHOE010000351.1 GCA_022843175.1 Deltaproteobacteria bacterium | reverse complement strand
CGCTGTGGCGCACCCGCCGCGGTCGCCTCGCGTGGGCGGCGGCGCTCGCGACGATCGCCCTGCCCTTCGCGCTCGAGCTCTCCACCGGTCGCAAGGCGCGCGTCCTGTCGGTCCGGCTGCCCTTCGTGCTCTCGGTGATGGTGGCGTTCGCGCTCGTCGGCGGCGTGATCGCGCCGTGGCTCTACGCGCGTCGCGGGCGGTGGCTCGCGCCGGTGCTCGGAGCCGCGCTCCTCGCCGCGGGTCTCGCCGCCGACGTGCGGATCCTCCCCCGCCTCTACCCCACGTTCCACCACGGGCTCCTCGCCGTCGCGGTGATCGGGCTCGTGCTCCTCGCCGAGGGGATCCGCGCGCTCTTGCCCCCGCGCGTCGCGATGGTCGCGGGCGTGCTCGGCATCGTCTCGCTCGGCTGGACCTCGCGGCGGATCCCCGCGGCCGGCCGCGCGCTCGCGAAGTACGACAACGCGCGGCGCATCGTCGACGAGCGGAGCCCGGTGCTCGCGCGCGCCGCTGCCCTCGCCGCGAAGAGGTGGCCGCCGCCGCCGCTCGACGACGTCAGCGACACCCCCGATCCGCTCGCCGGCTCGGCGACGCGCGCGCTCGACGCCAAGGGCCGCGATCTCCTCGTCATCACGATCGATGCCCTACGCGCCGATCACGTCGGCGCCTACGGCTACGCGCGCAAGACGACCCCGGCGATCGACGCGCTCGCCGCCGAGGGCGCGGTGTTCGAGCACGCGTACACCGCCACGCCGCACACCTCCTACGCCGTCGCGTCGCTGATGACCGGCAAGTACATGCGCCCGATCCTCGCGCTCGAGGCGGCCGCGGGCGGCGGCCGGAAGGACGACGAGACCTGGGCCGGCTTGTTCCGCACCTACGGCTTTCGCACCGCGGCGTTCCATCCCGAGGCGATCTGGGCGGTCGATGCGGAGCGGTTCGCGCCGCTCGTGAAGCGCAAGCTCGACTTCGAGTACGTGTGGCAGGAGTTCGCCGCGCCCGACCTCCGCCGCAAGCAGGTCGCCGACTACGTCGCGAGCGCGCCGCCCGGCAAGCCGCTCTTCGTCTGGGTGCACCTCTTCGAGCCGCACGAGCCGTACGTCGCGCACGCCGGGCACGACTTCGGTCCGAACGAGCTCGATCGCTACGACTCCGAAATCGCCGCGGCCGACGCCGGCGTCGGCGCGATCGTCCGCGAGTTCCGCGCCGCGCGCCCCGGAGCGATCGTCGTCGTGTCGGCCGATCACGGCGAGGCGTTCGGCGAGCACGGCGCGCGCTACCACGGCACCACGGTCTACGAGGAGCAGGTGCGCGTGCCGCTGGTGATCTCGGCGCCGGGCCTGGTGAAGCAGGGCCGCATCGCGCGTCCGGTGCAGCTCATCGACCTGATGCCGACGATGATCTCGGCGTACGCCATCCCGCGGCCGCCGCGGGTGCGCGGGCTCGATCTCGGCGCGCTCCTCGCCGGCCACGCGCCCGACGGCGAGGGCGTCGCCTTCGCCGAGGTCGAGGACATGGCGATGTTCGCGCGCGGCTCGCTGCGGCTCGTGTGCAACCGGCGCACCGCGACCTGCCCGCTCTACGACGTCGCGACCGATCCGCTCGAGCTCACCCCGCTCCTCAACGACAGCCGCGCGGACCGGCTGCGCAAGGAGATGGCGGCGGTGATCGCCGGCAGCGCGCGCCTCGAGGGGCTGAGCAACGCAGGCTGGCCCGAGGCGCTCCGCCGCGGGTTCGCCGGCGACGCGGAGGCCGCGGTCGAGGTGGCCGCGCTGCTCGACGACGTCGACGTGAGCTACCGGCGGCGCGCCGCCGAGGTCCTCGCGCGCCTCGCGTCGCCCGCCACCGAGGTCCACGTGCGACGCGCCGTCGAGAAGCACGAGACGGATCCCGTCGCCCGCAAGTGGCTGCTGATCGCGCGGCTCCGCACCGCGCGCGAGCACCCGGCGTCGCCCGCGCAGATCGCCGAGGTCGCGGCGATCACGAGCCCCGAGCTCACCCGCTTCGCAGCCCTCGCCGTGGGCGAGGCCACCGTGCGCGGGAGCACCTCGGCCGGTCCCACGGCGCTCGCCCGGGCCTACGAGACCCTGGTCGAGTGGTTCCCGAGCGCCCGCGCCGACGCCGACCTCGGGCGGGCGATCCTCCACGTGCTGCCGGCGGTGTTCCGCAACAGCGTGGGCGTGCAGGCGAAGCGCGCGACGCCCGCCCTGCGTGACGCGCTCGGCGACGTCCGCCTGCGGGTCGAGGCGGCGACGACGCTCGGCCTCCTCGGCGATCCCGAGGCGGCGACGGTCCTCGAGAAGCAGCTCGCGAGCGAGCGGCACGTCGACGCGCGCGTGCCGCTTGTGATCGCCCTCGCACGCGTCGGCGCCGGCGCGCGCGCGCTCGTGTACATCGTCCGCTACCTCGGGGTCCCCGAGCCGCCGCCGGGCGCGGTCGAGGGCCTCGCAACGATCGTCCGCGGCGTCCCGCCGCTCTCCTGGGCCGCGGGCAAAACAACGGCGGGTCTGGTGGTGCCCAACGGCAAGGCGCATCGCCTGATCGTCGTCGGCGGCAAGAACGTCACCGCGCACGTCGCGGGCGCGACGTTCAAGGGCGACGCGATCCTCGAGCTCGGCGACAAGCTCGCGAAGTCCGTCGGTGAGCCGGTCGCGATCCGCGTCGAGGGCCCGGGCTCGATGATCGCCCTCGTCCCCCGGGTCGACGATCTGCCTCCGCCGAAGCCCGATCGGACCCTCGATGAATAAGCGGCTGGCGCTGCTCCACGCGGAGATCGTCGAGTGCCGCCGCTGCCCCCGGCTCGTGCGATGGCGCGAGCAGGTCGCGCGCGAGAAGCGCCGCATGTACCGCGAGGAGACCTACTGGGGTCGGCCGATCACCGGCTTCGGCGACGCGCGCGCGCGCCTCGTGATCGTCGGCCTCGCGCCAGCCGCGCACGGCGGCAACCGCACCGGCCGCATCTTCACCGGCGACCGCTCGGGCGACTTCCTCTTCGCCGCGCTCCACCGCGCGGGCCTCGCCAACCAGCCGCACAGCGTCTCGCGCGACGACGGCCTCGCCCTAACCGGCGTCTACATCGTCGCGCCGGTGCGCTGCGCGCCGCCCGACAACAAGCCCACGCCCGAGGAGTTCGCGCGGTGCTCGCACTGGCTCGACGCGGAGCTCGCGCTCGTGCCCAACGCCCGCGTCTACCTCGCCCTCGGCGCGCACGCCTGGCGCTCCACGCTCGAACACCTCGCGCGAGTTGGCAAAAACATCGGCAAAAACATCGCGCCGCAACCGAAGTTCGGTCACGGCGCGGTCGCGACGTTCGACGAGGCCGTCGTCGTCGGGAGCTACCACGTGAGCCAGCAGAACACGCAGACCGGCCGGCTCACCGAGGCGATGTTCGACGCGGTGGTCGACCGCGCCGTGCGCAGCTGATCAGCCGCCGCCGCCCTGGGCCTTCTCGGCGGCCTCCGCCATCTGCTTGCGACCGAACGCGAAGATCGCGCCGCCGATGCCCATGGTGATGTACCCGGCGTACGGGAACGAAATGAACTTGCCGGTCATGTTGCCGAGGAAGAGCAGCACGCCGACGACGAAGATCAGCCCGCCCACACCCATCAATGCCATCCCCATGAGTCCTCCTTGGTCACTTTCGACCGCGCCGTCGGTCGTATCCCGCTTGGCGGCGTTACCTCAAGTGCGTTCGCGCATGGGCTGGCTCGCTCGCCACGACCTCATGCGTCAGCAGCGACCTCGACAAGGGGCCCGTGTCGGGGTAATGACCCTGTCCTCTCGGGCCTATAGCTCAGTCGGTAGAGCAGCGGACTTTTAATCCGTTGGTCGTGGGTTCGAGCCCCACTGGGCCTACTCGTTGCACCGACCTCCCTCGCGGAGGTTCGCGATGCTCAACAAAACGTTCGCGCTGCTCGCGGTGGCAGCGCTCGGCTGCACGCACCGGGACAGCGCCCGCGACGATCGAAACCGCTACCTGATGAGCGGGATCGCGCCCCCCGACGAGGCCGTCGCGATCGGCGGCGGACCGCGCGCGGTCGCGGTCGAGGTGGCGACCGACGACATCGCCGAGGCGCGGTGCGCACGCGAGGCCCGCTGCGGGCACATCGGCGCCGGTCAGAGCTTCTTCACCCGACGCGAGTGCCTCGAGACGATCGCGAAGGAGGTCGTGGACGAGCTCGACACGACGCACTGCCCCGAGGGCATCAACGCGGCGTCGCTCCAGACCTGCCTCTCGGACACCCGCGCCGAGTCGTGTGCCTCCACGGCCGATCACTGCCGCGCGTCGAAGATCTGCGTCCGGGATAGCGACACAGCCGGGGAGTAGTTCTGCTCCCCCGTGCCCCTTCGATCACGGTCCTGCACGGCGAGGCGATGCTGATTCGCCGACGATGGATCACCGGATCGCGATTCGCTCGGGGTTCACCCGGGCGTCGAGATCGGAGACCGCGCCGCGCGAGAGGTCGACGACCATTCGCGGCGCGACGCCGAGGCCGACGATCACGACGGCGAGGGCGAAGAGCAGCGCCGTCTCGCGCAGGTCGAGGTCTTGGAACTTGCCACCGAACGGCTCGAGCTCCGGCGTGTCCTTCCACTTCTCGTCGAGCTCGCCGAAGAGCAGCCGGCGATGGGCGACCAGCATCGCGACCGCGAGCAGCGCGAGGCCGAGCGCGGCGAGGGCCGTCGCCGCGCGGTGCGCCGGCAGGCTGCCCGACGCGGCGAGGAGCGCGGACACGAACGGCAGCGTGCCCGGCAGCGCCAGCGACGCGCCGAACGCGATCGTGGCGAGCGCGGCGAACTGCGGCATCGCCCGCGCGAGACCGCCGAAGCGGGACACGTCGACGGTGCCGACGCGATCGTGGAGCGCATCGGCAGAGAGCAGGAGCATCGCGACCAGGAGCGCGCGCGAGGCCGCGTGGGTGATCGCGCCCGCGATGCCCTGCGGCGTGCCGGCGGCGATCCCGAGCAGGATCACCCCGGCATGCGCGACCGCTACGTGCGCGGCCAAGCGCCGGAGATCGACCTCGCCGAGCGCGCTCAGCGCCGCCCACACGATCGACGCCGCACCGAGCGCGGCGAGCATCGGCGCGCCCCAGCGAACCCCCTCGGGTAGCACGTGCACGCCGAGGCGCAGGAGCAGCGTCGCGCCGATCGCCGACCCGCCGGTGACCACCAGGATCGAGGCCCCGACGGGCGCCTCGACGAACACCGCGCCGAGCGCGCCGTGGAGCGGCGCCGCCGCGAGGAAGACCGCCGCCGCGACGAACACCGCGACGAACGCCGCGAGGAGGAACGGCTTGCCGAACAGCGTGAGCCCGCCGTGCATGCGCTCGAGCCACTCGCCGCGCGCGAGCTCCGGGAGCGCGAACCCCTGCGCCCGGGTGCCGTCGACGAGGAACGAGGGATCGCTCGCGCGCCGGAGCGCGAGGACCACCGCCGCGAGCGCGGCGATCGCGACCGCGTGCATGAGCAGCGAGTGGACCGCCGCGCGCAACCCGGAGCGCGCGATCAGCGCCGCGGTGGCGAGCGCGAACACCCCGAGGAAGAACAGGAGGAGCATCGCGTCGACGGCGAGGAGGGCGCCGACGAGCCCCGACAGCGCCACCAGATACGCGGAGAAATAGCCGTCGTAGTCGCGACCGACGCGCGCGAGCACGCCGACGAGCCCGAGCGCGATCGCCGAGAGCACCAGCGGCAACGTGAGCCCGTCGAACGCGAGGTACCACTCGACCGAGCCGAACAGCCGCGAGCGCTCGATCAGCTGGAGCCCGTCGTTGCCGTCGGCGCGGGTCGCGAGCGAGTCGAAGTTGCGGAGCGCCCACACCGCGAGCGCGCCCTGCAGCCCCACCGCGCCGAGGGCGACGAGGCGGGCCAGCTTGTCGTCGATGCGACGGGTCATCCGCAGCGGCAGGAGCGCGAGCGCGCCGAGCAGCGGGAGCAGGACCAGCCACGTGCCGACGTGGTTGCTCACGAGCCCGAGCGCGGCCGGCGGCTGCGCGACCACCCCGAACGCGCGCTGGGGCGACGCCGAGTCGGACGTCTCGACCACCACGTGCCCGAAGAGCTGCGTCATCCGCGCGCCCTGCCGGTCCCACTTGAGCACGATCGGACGAGACTCGCCGGGGGCGAGATCTGCCTTGGTGGAGCCGCCCTCGAACGAGGCGGTGAGCGTGCCGGGGATGCGCGGATCGCGCTCGTTGCTGCGCGCGTAGATCGTGATCACGTGGAGCGGCGCGGCGCCGCTGTTGCGGAGCGTGGCCCGGCCCGCGCCCGCGGCGTCGAGCAGCACCGGCCCGGCCGAAGCGAAGCTCGCGGTCCCCTCTGCGCGCGCCGTGAGCGAGAAGAAGAAGACCGCGAGGGCGAAGAGGAGCGCTCTCACGGCTGCCTCTTGCGCGCGAGGAGCGCGGCGAGCGCCGCGAGGGGGCGCGAGAAGAGCAGCTCGTCGAGGCGGGAGAACACGGAGAGCGGGAGGCGCGGCGCGGGCCACTCGCGGACGACGATCGGCGGTCGATCGTGGTCGTCGAACCGCTTGCGCACGAGGAACCACGCGCCGATCACCCCGACGAGCAGGAGGCCGAGCGCGCCGAGATCGGCGCCGCGACCGAGCTCGCGGAAGCGCGCGGCGCGATCGCTGCCGAGCACCGCCGCGGGATCGATCGCCGGATCGAGGAACGCCTCGACCAGCGAGCGCTCGCCGCCGAGACCGATGGGCGAGGCCTTGGAGAGCGCGAGGACCGGGGGGAGCACCAGCGCCGCGGCCGCGGCGAGCATCAGCCCGAGCGACACGCGCGGCTCGGGATCCTCGAGGTTGCCGCGCGGGCCGGCGAACACCACGAACCAAGCGCGCCACACCGCGACCGACATCAGGACCGCGGCGAGCATCAAGAGCACCCACGAGGCCTTGGCGAACGGCAGCTCGGACGCGAACGCCCGCGCGAGGATCGTCTCGCGCGTGAAGGCTGCCCCGAGGAGCGGGAGCGGCGCACCGGCGATCGCGAGCGCGGTGAGCTGGGCCGAGCGGGCCGTGCGCGGCGCCGACTCGGAGAGCCCCGACACGCGCCGCAGCCCGCGCCCGCCGAGCGCGTCGAGGAGCACCCACGCGACGC
>JALHOE010000350.1 GCA_022843175.1 Deltaproteobacteria bacterium | reverse complement strand
GGGCGGCACGGCGGCGCCGCTCGACGCCGCGCCCGCGGAGCTCCACCACCTCACCGCGCGTCAGTACGTCAACACGGTGCGTGAGCTGCTCGGCGCTCCCGACGCGAGCCCGGTGCTGGTCGACGACGAGGGCAACGTGCCCTCGATGCTCCTCGCCGAGAAGCTCAACGTCGCGGCCGAGTACCTCGTCGGCCTCAAGGCGCACAAGAAGCTCGTGCCCTGCGCGGTCGACGGCGCCGCCAACGACGAGTGCGCCAAGCAGTACATCGAGAGCTTCGGCGCGCGCGCGTTTCGCCGGCCGCTCACCGGCGAGGAGCTCTCCTGGCTCTTCACCGTGTACGCCGACGCGAAGAAGACCAACTCGTTCGCGGTGAGCATCGACCAGCTGACGCTGGTGATCCTCCAGTCTCCGCAGCTGTTCTACATCGCCGAGGAGGGCCTGCCCGAGTCGTCGCTGCCCGGCGGTCTCCGCCGGCTCACCGGGTACGAGCGCGCGAGCCGTCTCTCGTACCTCTTGTGGGACTCGATGCCCGACGCCGCGCTGACCGCGGCCGCCAAGTCGGGCGCGCTCGACACCAAAGAGGGCGTCGCCGCCGAGGCCAAGCGGATGCTCGACGACGCGCGCGCACGCACCACGCTGCGCCGGTTCGTCGTCGACGAGTGGCTCGGGCTCGCCGGCTCGCGCACGCACGTGGGCATCGAGGACATGGTGAAGGATCCCGCGGTCTTCCCCGTGGATTCGCCGGCGCTGCGGGCTGGGATGCGCGCCGAGGTCGAGAACCTCGTCGACAAGGTCATCGCCGACGGCGGCTCGCTCAAGAGCCTCTTCAGCAGCACCGACGCGTACGTCAACGCGCCGCTCGCGAAGGTGTACGGCGTCACCGGCGGACCGACGGGCACCGCGTCGGCGTGGGTGAAGCTCGATCCGGCGCAGCGCGCGGGCATCCTCACCCGCGCGAGCTTCCTCGCCGTGTACTCGAACCCCGGCGTGAAGTCGTCGATCCGCCGCGGCGCGCAGCTGGTGAAGCACCTGCTCTGCCAGGAGATCGGCGATCCGCCGCCCACGGTGAACCCCTCGCCGATCGTCCCCGGCAGCGAGGGCGACAAGAACCGCTCGCTCCGCGAGACCGTCACCGCGAAGACGTCCGCGCCGAACTGCGCGTCGTGCCACGTGGTCATCAACGGCGCGGGCTTCTCCTTCGAGCACTACGACGGCATCGGCGCCTGGGAGCAGGTCGAGAAGCTGAAGGGCGCCGACGGCACGACGTCGACGGTGCCGATCGACTGGACCGGCGAGCTCCGCAACACCGACGTGCCCGGCACGTTCAACGGCGCGATCGAGCTCTCGCAGAAGCTCGGAGAGAGCCGCACGCTCAAGGACTGCCTCGTGTCGCGTTGGTTCCGCAGGGTCTTCGGGCGGACGCCCGCCGAGGTGGAGCGCGCGTCGGTGCAAGAGGCGCAAGCGCACTTCGGCAAGAGCGACGACCTCAAGGAGCTCGTGCTCGGTCTCGTGCAGAGCCCCGCCTTCCTCTACGTCCGCGCCCCCCTTCAGTGAGGATCAAGACCATGCAAGCGAGTCGTCGTCTGTTCTTGAAGGGAGTGGGTGGTCTCGCGATCGGCCTGCCGCTCCTCGAGCTCAATCACGGCAGGGCGTGGGGCCGCGAGGGCACGCCGGCCAAGCGCCTGATCGTCACCTTCGAGCACGGCGGGACGATCAGCCCGAGCACGCGCACCGGCGTCAAAGAGGACGGCACCGGCGAGCACCACGCGTGGGACGACTGGGGGCCCTCCGATCCCGGCGAGGCGCTGGCCTTCGGCCCGATCCACACGCCGCTCGAGAGCGTGCGCAGCGACTGCCTGCTCCTCCGCGGCATCGACAACATGGCCTGCACCAAGAAGGCGCCGTACGGCGGCGATCACGGCTGGGCCAACGTGACGGCGCTGACCGCGGCCGACGTGCAGGTGATCGACAAGGACCAGAGCGCGCTCGGGCCGTCGATCGATCACGTGGTCGCCCAGCGCCTCGCCGAGCGCAACCCGGTCGCGTTCAAGGCGCTGCACCTGATGGTGCGCGGACACCAGTACGGCACGCCGCTCTACAGCGGCCCGAAGTCGGAGGTGTCGAGCGAGACCGATCCGGTCGCGGTGTTCCAGAAGCTCTTCGCCGGCTTCACCCCGAGCGGCGCGCCGGATCCCGCCCTCACCAAGCTCCGCAACAACCAGAAGAGCGTGCTCGACGGCGTGATGAGCGGCCTCGGGATCCTGCGCAAGCGCGTGGGCCGCGCCGACCTCGCGATCGTCGACGCGCACACCGACCACCTGCGCGAGCTCGAGAAGCGGATCGAGCTGCTCGCCGCGCAGCCGGTGTGCACGCTGCCGAGCGGCTTCTCCGACAAGAAGGTCGGTCAGTCCCTCCGCGCCGACGTCGTCGGCAACCTCCACGTGGACCTGATCCTCGCGGCGATGCGCTGCGGCCTGACCAACGTGGCGACCCTGGAGATCGCGGACATCATCACCAACTGGCTGCCGACGCCGTACGGCCCGGTCGCGTTCGACATCGGGCACTCGCTCCACCACCTCGCGCGCGAGGTCGGCCCGAAGGGCCCCGAGGCGGCGAACGCCGCGAAGTGGCGCGAGGAGATGCAGATCAACCGTCGCTGGCGCATGAGCCTCCTCGCGCGCCTCGCCGAGGGCCTGAAGGCGACGCCGGAGGGCGCCGGCACGATGCTCGACAACTCGCTCATCCTCCACACGAGCGAGTTCTCCGACGGCTCGTCGCACTCGTCGGCCGACATCCCGATGCTGCTCATCGGCAAGGCGGGCAACTACTTCCGCACCGGCCGCCACCTCAACTACAACGACAAGGCGGTCTCGAGCCCGACGACGCGCGCCTACTCGACGACCGCGTCGACGCACAACGTCTTCACCTCGGTGCTCCACGCGTTCGGCTACGACGACGCGCACTTCGGCAACGACGCCGCGACGGTGAAGGGCCCGCTCCCGCGACTCGTCTGAGCTACGCTTGCCTCGATGCGTCGCGCCGCGCTCGTCGGAGGATGCCTGCTCCTCTGCTCGTGCTCCCTGCGCGATCTCGACTACCTCGGGAGCGCGGACGGCGCGATCGTCATGCCCGACGTGGCGGTGTCCGACGCGGCGGACGCGGACTCCGGGAGCGCCTGCCCGCCGCGGATGATCCGCGTCGACTCGTTCTGCATCGACGCGACCGAGGTGATCGAGCGCGACTACTCCGCGTTCCTCACCGCGAAGAAGGGCGACACGTCGGGCCAGCCCGCGGCCTGCGCGGCGAACACGTCGTTCCAGCCGGATCCGACGCTGTTCCCCAAGACCCCGACCGGCCCGGTGCGCGGCGTCGACTGGTGCGACGCCCACGCGTACTGCGCGTGGGCCGGCAAGCGCCTGTGCGGGAAGATCGGCGGCGGGTCGGTGCCCACGCTCTCGCTCGACGATCCCGAGATCAGCCAGTGGTATCGCGCCTGCTCGAAGGCCGGCACCCGCAAGTTCCCCTACGGCGACACCTACGACCCGACGGCGTGCCGCACGAACCAGTCGGGCTCGGTGATCGGGGGCAGCCTGACGAAGTGCGAGGGCGGCTACCCCGGCATCTTCGACATGAGCGGCAACGTCTGGGAGTGGGAGGACGGCTGCGACGACGCGACCGGCGACTGCCCGCTGCGCGGCGGCGGCTGGCCGCAGGAGGGCATCGCGGCCGGCTGCGCGTACCTCGGCGTGCGCTACCGCTCGGACCGCACCGAGTCGAGCGGCGACCGCGGCATCCGCTGCTGCACGCCCTGATCCGCGCGTTCACTCCGTCCTTCGTGATCGCGGCCGGGTGCGGGGGCGACCTCGTCGGACCGGCGCCGCTCCGGATCTACACGCCACCGATCCCACCGCCGCTAAGTTCCCCTCGGCTCCCTCGATCTTACGCGTCTCAACACCTCCGCGACGCCTCGCCTCCCGCTCGCCAAGCCTCGCTACGGCGCCCGCCGAGCTCGCCCCCGCCCCCGTCCGCTATGCAGCGAGAGTCCTCCGCTCATCGATCGCGCCGCCCGGAGCCGCGACCGTGAGGGAGCGGGTTGTCGAGGGTCGTCGCAGCCAACGCTCACTCGTCGCCCCCGGTCCCAATCCGCTTCCCGGGTCCAACTGAACGTCAGTCAGCGCCCGCGTCCGCAGCAAAGCTGCACGCAGTCGACGCGTAGAAACGGTCCAGGCACATCGTTATGGAAACTCGCCCGCGATAACAGCAGACGTAGTGCCGATCCTGCTCGGGGTATTCACCGCTACAGGGACACGAACCGATCGAAACGCCCGGCGATCCAGACGCACACGGCGCACCACTCATGAAGCGACAGGTCCCCCCGGGTATCGGAGTCGAGGGTTGCGCTGGGGACGTCGGCCGCAGCGTCCGTTCGTGCCGTGTCGACTCGCTCGCTGCTGCTGCACGCAAGCACCGAGCAGAGCAACCATGAGCGCGTTCGGAGAAATCTCATCGGCAATTCTTGGCGCACTCATTGAAGCGTGTCCCCTTGCGCAGCGCCAACCCCGGCCCCAAGCAAGCGCCTCGCCGGGGAACGACGAGACCCGTCGCACGTTCGCCGCTACGCTCCACGCCACGATGGCGCTGATCATCAAGGGGGCGTCCACCTGCGGCATCTGCAGTCGACCGCTTGAGGATCCGATGGTCGGCTTCCCCTCGTTCCTTCCGGCAGGCCACGCGTGCGCCTCCTTCTCGGATGCCGCCTTCCACCAAGAGTGCTTCGACGCTCATCCCCGGGCGAACGACGTGCGCGCGTTGTACGCGCGGTACCGCGCCATCTGGGATTCGCGCCCCGAGCTCGAGTCATTGGAGGCGATGGAGGCCTGGGGTCGCGAAGCGTTCAAGGACTTTCCCTGACTCCCGAAGGAGCGCCCTCGGGAACGAGGCCTGCGCCGGGCGCGCCAACCCAAGAACATGACTCTCTTACCGCACCGCGCCTAAGCTACGCACTGGGCTCATGATTCTGCGATCCCTCGCGCTCCGCGACTGGAAGAGCTTCGGCGGCGAGCCCGCGCGCAGCACGATCAAGCTCGCTCAGCTCACGCTGCTCGTCGGCCCCAACGCCTCGGGAAAGAGCAACGCGCTCGATGCCCTCCGCTTCCTTCAAGGTGCGGCGCTCGACTTTCCCCTCGGTGATGTCCTGCGGGGTCGCTACGAGGGGCAGCGCGAGGTGTGGCCGGCGATCCGCGGCGGGGTTGTCGAGGCCGCGCGAGCTGGCGCCTCGTCCTTCGAGATCATCACGCGATGGACGCGAGACGAGGCTTTCGTGGAACACGTGTTGGACGTATCCACCACGGGTGACGTCGCGCTCAACGCTGAGCGTCTCACGAGCGACGGTCGCTACCTGTTCGACACCGCGGCGGCATCCCTCGGTACCAACGTCGGCCGCACCGCCGGCGGAAGCATCCGCGCCGCTCTGCATTCGCGCAGGGGTGGGCGGAACGCTCCGTTCGAGTACTCCGCGAGCCGGTCGCTGTTGGGGCAGGTCGAGGTCGCCGATCGCGTCCAACCCCTGACCGTCGAGGTCGCGCACGCCGTGCGGCGCGCGCTTCGCGAGGCCGTGTTCCTCGATATTCGTCCATCCATGATGCGCGACTATCGGCCCGAGAACGGCGGCCACCTCGGCACCTCGGGTGAGAACATCTCCCCGGTCCTCGGCGCGCTCGCGCCAGCCCAGGTCCAGAACGTCGTCGACTGGCTCTCTGAGCTGTGCGCCCCCACCATCGAGGGCATCGAGTTCGATCGCACCGGGCTTCGCGAGGTCATGATGATCCTCGTGGAGGGTGGCGGTAGGCGCACCTCGGCGCGCAGCGCCTCCGACGGGACGCTCCGCTTCCTCGGCGAGCTGGTCGCGATGATGACCGCGCCACCCGGCTCCTTGCTCGTTCTCGAAGAGCCTGACGTTGGACTGCACCCCTCGCGCATCCGTCTGCTGGCCGAGCTGCTGCAAGACCTCACGCGCGCGCGCGACGTGCAGGTGCTCGCGACGACGCACTCGCCGACACTGCTGGCGCACCTCTCGGAGACCTCGCTCGCCAACGTCGTCGCATTCGGTCGCGATCCCGAGAACGGTGCGAGTATCTGCGCACGCATCGGCGAGCTCCCGCACTTCGACACCCTGCTGAAGTCGCGGGATGTAGAGCACCTCGTCTCAACGGGCTGGCTGGAGCGCGCGCTATGAAGGTGCTTGTGATCCCCGAGGATCAACAGCTCGACCAGTACATCGTGAAGCCGGTCGTGGAAGCTCTCCTCGACGATCTGGGACTGAGGGCCCGGGTGGCGGTCCTTCCCGAACCGCGTCTGCGCGGCGCGAGTGAGGCCCTCGACCGAGAAGTTGTCGAAGGGATCGTTCGCGACAATCCCATGGAGGATCTCTTCCTCCTCATCGTGGACCGCGACTGCGACCGAAAGAACCACGAGGCGCTCGCCAAACAGCGCGAGTCCGAGCACACCAGCAAGCTGATCGCCTGCCTGGCCTGGCAAGAGGTCGAGGTTTGGATGCTCGCGCTCTACAAGGATCAGCTCGGCGTTCGCTTCACCGACGTGCGGGCGGAGTGCGACCCGAAGGAAAGGTTCGCCGAGCCGTTGCTCGACCAATTGGGTCGTGAAGGGCCCGGCCAGGGACGCAAGCACGCGATGCGCGCGCTGAAGGGAAAATGGCAGAGCCTTCGAGGAACGTGTCCGGAGCTGAGCCAGCTCGCTGCGGCGATCGCCGCGCGCATCACGCTCGAATCCTGACCGGCCGCTCCTGGTCGAGGACGACCCGATTCCGCGCGACTTCGCTTGGTTGAACTACTCGGAGTTTCCGAGTGGTTCCCCCGGCCGCAGGGCTTGGCGTTGGTGAACACCGGTCACGTGCTCGCTGAGGCGACGGAACCTTCACCATGGCGATGACGTTGGGCCGCGACGGTCGTGTGGTCGTGTTCTAGCTGAGCCCCCAACAAGCGGCCCCGAGAACGGAGCGCACGCTGCATAGCGGACGCGGGGGTGTGCGAGCTCGCCGGACGCCGTAGCGAGGCTTTGCGAGCGGGAGGCGAGGCGTCTCGGAGGTGTTGAGACGCGTAAGATCGAGGGAGCCGAGGG